>CAJNDG010000001.1:347156-694312 GCA_905221465.1 bacterium
AGTAGCTGAGAATATCATTTTAGGGAGTGAAATCACTAAAAATGGTGTTCTAGATATAGCTGGTGCTACTAAAGAAATCAAGGCTCTTTCTGAACGTTATGGTTTGGCAGTTGATCCTGCTGCTAAGGTTGCGGATATTTCTGTTGGTGCCCAACAACGTGTAGAAATCTTGAAAACACTCTATCGTGGTGCTGATATCCTTATCTTTGACGAGCCAACAGCCGTATTAACTCCTTCGGAGATTGATGAGTTGATGGCAATCATGAAGAACCTTGTCAAAGAAGGGAAGTCCATCATTTTGATTACCCACAAGTTGGATGAAATCCGTGCAGTTTCTGATCGTGTTACGGTTATCCGTCGAGGAAAATCTATTGAAACTGTTGAGATTGCAGGGGCAACCAATGCAGACTTGGCAGAGATGATGGTAGGACGTTCTGTCTCCTTCAAAACGGAGAAACAGGCACCACAACCCAAAGAAGTGGTCTTGTCTATCAAAGACTTGGTTGTCAATGAAAACCGCGGTGTACCAGCTGTGAAGAATCTTTCTTTGGATGTTCGTGCTGGTGAAATTGTCGGTATTGCAGGGATTGATGGCAATGGTCAATCTGAACTCATTCAAGCCATTACTGGTCTTCGTAAGGTTGAGTCAGGTAGCGTTGAATTAAAAGGCAAATCAATCGTGGGGATGCATCCTCGACAAATTACAGAACTAAGCGTGGGGCACGTTCCTGAGGATCGTCACCGGGATGGCTTGATTTTGGAGATGATGATTTCAGAAAATATCGCTCTTCAAACCTACTACAAAGAACCACTCAGCAAAAATGGCATCTTGAACTATGCCAATATCACTTCACATGCCAAGAAATTGATGGAAGAATTTGACGTCCGTGCGGCAAGCGAATTTGTTCCAGCGGCAGCTCTTTCAGGAGGAAATCAACAAAAAGCGATTATCGCTCGTGAGATTGATCGTGATCCTGATCTCCTTATCGTCAGCCAGCCAACTCGTGGTTTGGATGTCGGTGCCATTGAATATATCCACAAACGTTTGATTGAAGAGCGTGATAACGGGAAGGCTGTCCTTGTTGTCAGCTTTGAATTGGATGAGATTTTAAATGTCTCAGACCGTATCGCTGTTATCCACGATGGGAAGATTCAAGGTATTGTATCGCCAGAAACAACTAATAAACAAGAACTTGGTGTCTTGATGGCAGGTGGAAACTTGGGAAAGGAGAAGAGTGATGTCTAAAAAATTACAACAAATTTCGGTTCCCTTGATTTCCGTATTCTTAGGAATCTTGCTCGGAGCCATTGTCATGTGGATCTTCGGCTATGATGCTATCTGGGGTTATGAGGAGTTGTTCTATACAGCTTTTGGTAGTCTCCGTGGAATTGGAGAAATTTTCCGTGCCATGGGTCCTCTTGTCTTGATAGGTCTTGGTTTCGCAGTTGCCAGTCGAGCAGGTTTCTTTAACGTTGGACTTCCTGGTCAAGCACTTGCAGGCTGGATTCTCAGTGGTTGGTTTGCCTTGTCAAATCCAGATATGCCTCGTCTCGTTTTGATTCCATTGACAGTGATCATTGCTTTGATCGCAGGTGGAATCGTTGGTGCGATTCCAGGGATCCTCAGAGCTTATCTCGGTACGTCAGAGGTTATCGTGACCATCATGATGAACTACATTGTATTGTATGTGGGAAATGCCTTTATTCATGCCTTTCCGAAAGATATTATGCAAAGTACAGACTCAACGATTCGTGTTAGTGCCAATGCTACATACCAGACACCATGGTTATCAGAGTTGACTGGAAATTCTCGTATGAATATTGGAATCTTCTTTGCAATCATTGCTGTTGGCGTGATTTGGTTCTTGCTCAAGAAAACGACTCTCGGTTTTGAAATTCGCGCAGTTGGTCTCAATCCCCATGCTTCAGAGTACGCTGGTATTTCAGCAAAACGTACAATCATTCTATCAATGATTATCTCTGGTGCTTTGGCTGGTCTTGGTGGAGCGGTCGAAGGTCTTGGAACTTTCCAAAACGTTTACGTTCAGGGATCATCATTGGCTATCGGATTTAACGGGATGGCAGTTAGTTTGCTTGCTGGAAATTCACCAATTGGAATTCTCTTTGCAGCCTTCTTATTTGGAGTTTTGCAAGTAGGAGCACCGGGTATGAACGCAGCGCAAGTTCCGTCTGAGCTTGTTAGCATTGTAACAGCGTCTATTATCTTCTTTGTCAGCGTTCACTACATTATCGAACGCTTTGTCAAACCTAAAAAACAAGTTAAAGGAGGTAAGTAAGGATGTCTATTACAACATTACTCACCCTCTTGGTCTCTTCTATGCTGATTTACTCAGCACCACTTATTTTTACGAGTATCGGAGGAGTTTTCTCTGAACGTGGTGGTGTCGTTAACGTCGGTCTTGAAGGAATTATGGTTATGGGAGCCTTTTCTGGGGTTGTCTTTAACCTTGAGTTTGCAGAACAACTTGGAGCAGCTACTCCTTGGATTTCCTTGTTAGTTGCTGGTATCGTGGGAGCTATTTTCTCCCTCATCCATGCAGTCGCTACAGTTCATTTCCGTGCGGACCATGTTGTCAGTGGTACAGTATTGAACTTGATGGCGCCTGCCCTAGCGGTTTTCTTGGTTAAAGTTCTTTATAACAAAGGACAAACGGATAACTTAAGCCAAACTTTTGGACGTTTTGATTTCCCAGTTTTGGCTGATATCCCAGTGATTGGAGATATCTTCTTCAAGTCAACCAGTCTACTAGGTTATATCGCGATTGCCTTCTCTTTCCTTGCTTGGTTTATCCTCTTCAAGACCCGCTTTGGTCTTCGTCTTCGCTCTGTTGGTGAACACCCTCAAGCAGCGGATACCTTGGGGATCAATGTCTACAAGATGCGATATCTTGGGGTTGTTATTTCAGGTTTCCTTGGTGGAATTGGGGGAGCGATTTATGCTCAATCAATCTCAGTTAACTTCTCAGTGACAACTATTGTCGGTCCTGGATTTATCGCCCTTGCTGCTATGATCTTTGGTAAATGGAACCCAATTGGTGCTATGCTTTCTAGTCTTTTCTTTGGACTTTCACAAAGTTTGGCAGTTATCGGTTCTCAATTACCTTTCCTACAAGGAGTGCCAGCGGTTTACCTTCAAATCGCGCCTTACGTCTTGACCATCCTTGTCTTGGCAGCCTTCTTTGGAAAAGCAGTCGCACCAAAGGCAGACGGTATCAACTACATCAAATCAAAATAAGCATACAAAAAAACGTCAGTTTCAAACTGGCGTTTTATTTTTTTGGATTTTGATGGGTTAGGTTCAACCCCCAAGGGACAAGATTTTCAGTTTTATTTTTGATACGTGTGATATTATCCTTGTGACGAATGATAATTAAGCTAGCAAGAGCTAAGATAATTACGATAAAAAGAAGGTCATAGCTACTTAAGATAAACCCAAATAGTGGGAAAATCAGAACTCCAATTACGGCTGCGATAGAAGCAGTAACGCTAGACAGTGAAATCATACTACCTAGATAGAGGCTTCCAAAGAATACGATTGCTAGATAGAGACAGAAAACAGGCGCAAATCCGAAAATCACTCCAGCACTGGTTGCGACAGCCTTACCACCTTTAAATTCTGCAAAGATAGGAAAGGTATGTCCAATTACGGCCAAAAGACCAAAGACGAGAGGTGATACACCTTGTTGGTGGAATAGAATAGGAAGGAGAGTGGCTAAGGTCCCTTTAAAGAAGTCAATTACAAAGGTTGCCATACCCGCTTTCTTACCTAAAATTCGGAAAGTATTGGTTGTTCCGGTGTTTCCAGAACCATGTTCACGCAGATTTGTTTGAAAGAAAGCTTGTCCAATCCAGAGACCAGACGGAATCGAACCTAGCAAATAAGCTAGAATTAATAATACAAATGTCATCATAGAACTATTATACCATGAAATGCTGTGGAAAGTCAGAGATTATCTTGTGAAATTGTGACAGCTGAATGGGAAAAATTTTGCAAAATCACCAGAAAACCTGTAAAATAGTAAAGATGAACAAATAGGAGGTTCCTTGTGTCAAAAAAGGAAATCAATATTAATAACTACAATGATGACGCCATTCAGGTGCTAGAAGGGTTGGATGCGGTCCGTAAACGTCCAGGGATGTATATTGGATCGACCGACGGTGCTGGTCTCCATCACTTAGTCTGGGAAATTGTGGACAATGCAGTCGATGAAGCCTTGTCTGGATTTGGTGATCGCATTGATGTGACCATCAATAAAGACGGCAGTCTAACGGTTCAAGACCATGGTCGAGGGATGCCGACCGGGATGCACGCCATGGGAATTCCAACCGTTGAGGTTATCTTTACCATTCTCCATGCCGGAGGAAAATTCGGTCAAGGTGGTTATAAGACATCTGGTGGTCTACACGGGGTTGGTTCTTCGGTTGTTAATGCACTCTCAAGTTGGTTGGAAGTTGAAATTACTCGTGACGGTACAGTCTACAAGCAACGTTTTGAAAATGGTGGAAAACCTGTTACAACCTTGAAGAAAATTGGTACAGCACCCAAGTCTAAGACAGGTACCAAGGTTACTTTTATGCCTGACGCGACGATTTTCTCTACGACTGACTTCAAATACAATACCATTTCAGAACGACTCAATGAGTCAGCCTTTCTCTTAAAAAATGTTACCTTGTCTTTGACAGATAAGCGAACAGATGAAGCAATTGAGTTCCATTATGAGAACGGGGTTCAGGACTTTGTTTCTTACCTCAATGAAGACAAGGAAACCTTGACGCCAGTCCTATACTTTGAAGGTGAAGACAATGGTTTCCAAGTGGAGGTTGCCCTCCAGTACAATGATGGATTTTCAGATAACATTCTATCCTTTGTCAATAACGTTCGTACGAAAGATGGTGGAACGCATGAGACAGGACTTAAGTCTGCCATTACTAAGGTCATGAATGACTACGCGCGTAAGACAGGACTTCTCAAGGAAAAAGATAAAAATCTTGAAGGTTCAGATTATCGCGAGGGACTAGCAGCAGTTCTTTCTATTCTAGTTCCTGAAGAACACCTCCAGTTTGAAGGCCAGACCAAGGATAAATTGGGAAGTCCACTAGCTCGCCCTATTGTTGATAGCATTGTCGCAGAAAAATTAACCTTCTTCCTTATGGAAAATGGTGAACTGGCTTCCAATCTCATTCGCAAGGCTATCAAGGCGCGTGATGCTCGTGAAGCGGCACGTAAGGCGCGTGATGAGAGCCGAAATGGTAAGAAAAACAAGAAAGACAAGGGCTTGTTGTCTGGAAAATTGACTCCAGCCCAGTCTAAAAACCCTGCCAAGAATGAACTCTACCTAGTTGAGGGGGACTCTGCCGGTGGTTCTGCCAAACAAGGTCGTGACCGTAAGTTCCAGGCTATTTTGCCTCTTCGTGGTAAGGTCATCAATACAGCCAAGGCCAAGATGGCGGATATCCTTAAAAATGAGGAAATCAACACCATGATTTATACCATTGGAGCGGGTGTCGGAGCAGATTTCTCTCTTGAAGATGCTAACTATGACAAGATCATTATCATGACCGATGCGGATACCGATGGTGCCCATATCCAAACTCTTCTTTTAACATTCTTCTACCGTTATATGCGTCCGCTAGTTGAGGCAGGACATGTCTATATCGCCCTTCCGCCTCTTTACAAGATGTCTAAAGGCAAAGGCAAGAAAGAAGAAGTAGCTTACGCTTGGACGGACGGAGAGTTAGAAGAACTTCGCAAGCAGTTCGGTAAAGGCGCAACCCTCCAACGCTACAAAGGTCTTGGTGAGATGAATGCGGACCAACTCTGGGAGACGACTATGAATCCTGAAACCCGTACCCTCATCCGTGTCACCATCGAAGACCTAGCACGCGCTGAACGCCGCGTCAATGTCCTCATGGGAGACAAGGTTGAACCACGCCGCAAGTGGATTGAAGACAATGTCAAGTTTACGCTGGAAGAAGCGACAGTGTTTTAATATAGTATAGGAAATATTATGGCGAGACAGAATTATTTTGATATTTTGAACCAGATGGAGTTTGATCCACAGAGAGAACTGAAAAATTTAGTGGACTTACTTAAAATGGAGAATAATTTGGGCCACGGCTACTATACAACGATAAATAGTGCCATTTCTGATAATTTCTTAGATTATCCTAATCGTTCAACCTTCACCAGTTATTCACAAATGATAGAAGTTATTATTTCAAACATATACAATACAACTGAACAACTATTTGTTTTCTCTGAGTTATTAGTCGATATTTTTTGTAATCTTGCGGAAAAATTTACTGAGGAAGAGAGTGAGTTTATTCAAGTTATATTTGATAATATTACAAGATTCTTAGAATTATCAAATCATGAACTGATCACTTTAGAAAATGGTGATAAGATCATTGTTGAAAAGAATGTTTATGCCTCAGAAGTTTCTCAGATTGTATCTGAAACGAGTATACAAGATGCGATAAAGGTGTTAGAATATAATCATTTTTCAAATAAGGGAAATATTCAGCGTAAGAAAGAAATACTTATTGCTTTAGCGAACTACCTTGAACCGTTTAGGAGAGAATTAAATAATTCTGAAGAATTAAAAGATATTTTGAAAGTTAATAATCAAAAGGTTATCGCGTTTGAAAAACTTTTTGAAATGTATAATAATTTTGGTTTAAGGCACAATAATTCAAATCAATATCATCTTGTTTTGGCTGATGATGAACTGGAACAATGGTACGATGACATCTATACTTCGACTTTATTTGTTATTTTAAGTATGGATGAATCTAGAATTTTGTCGAAATTAAAAACTTTGAGAGAAGGATAGCTAAATCTGTTATAATTGATTAACTAATTTAACTTGAGAAATAGTATGCTAATGTACAGGACTACAAAAGGAAAAACGGGTATCAACATGAGAACAGAAACAGAAATGCTCGATGTGATTTTACAGACTGCCAAATCTTTACAAGTCGAGGCTGTCGCCATGTCTGGTTCACGGACAAATCCAAAAGCACCAAAAGATGAGTTTCAGGATTACGACGTGGTCTATGTCGTGGACGACTTAGATAATCTGACGAGTGACCTTTCTTGGTTAGAACAGTTTGGTAAACGTATGATTGAGCAAGAGGTTACACTGGGACATCGTCGTCTCTATCTCATGCTCTTTGAAGATGGCAATCGGATTGATTTGACCCTATGCCCCAAAGATCATATCCAAGAGTGGGTGGATAGTGAGGCCGATTATACAGTTTTGAAAGATGAGAAAGGCTTGTTTGAGTCCTATACTACAAGTTCTCAACGTTACTGGACAAGTCCAGCTAGTCAGACAGATTTTGAAAAAGCCTGCAATGAATTTTGGTGGGTGTCAGCTTACGTGGTCAAGGGAATCTGTCGCAAGCAAGCCATCTATGCAACGGATCATCTCTACGGAATTTGTCAACAAGAACTCTTGAAGGTCTTGGCTTGGCGAGTTGCAGCAGATAAGGGGACGATTGATATTGGCAAGAACTACAAGTATCTTTTTCAGTATTTACCTGCAGAGAAGGAGAATGAATTCTCAAATCTGCTTGATTTTTCAAGTGTAGAGAAAATCACTCAATCCCTATTCTCCACAATGAATCTCTTCCACAGAGAAGCTCAATTCCTTGCTCACAAGACGGGATTTGACTATGATATGAAAGTAGCTGAGAAGATGATTAAGTATGCTGAGGAGAGGTTGAACTAGTATGTTAGATTATATATTTGTTATATTTTTCATGGGATTCCCAGGAGTACAAATTTTAGTATTGGTGTCCTCTATATTTCTAGCTATCAAAAGAAATAAGTTACATAAAAGGGTGTATGGATTATTTTTCCCGATTATTATAACGATGTGTAATATTTGGCTTATTTCAATAGATCGCACAGAGCTTTTTGATGATGCTTTAAGATTTTCTTTCTTTCTAATTTCTTTTTGTTTACCTATGCTTATTTCTTCCACACTCTATCACTCAATACGCTTATATTATTTATACAAATCAATCAAGTGGAGAGTCTTCCCTGTAAGTTTCTGTTATTTATTCGGTTTAATTTTTCATTATCTTAATACAATGCATTGGGAGGAGCTATTTCGAGGGCAAAAGTTTATGTTTAATATCTTGCTGATATCAACTGCTATAGTTTCTTATTTACCTTGTCAATATTTGTATACACTTCAAAGAAGAAAGAATAATCCATAGGAAATAGTTGCCTTTGCTTAATCTAAATAAGTGTTTGTGAATGACTTAAATAGTATCTAAAAATATTTTTCTTAATACCAATTTTAATGTAAAAACCACTCTACATTCTTTGAAAGGAGTTGAACACGCCCTAAATGTTGTGTGAAAAAGATAAATTCTTTTGTAGGCATCGCTCACTGTAAGAATTTCCTATTTTCACTTTGCATTTTACGGGCTTTGTATCCTATATGAGTAACATTCAAAACATGTCCCTTGAGGACATCATGGGAGAGCGCTTTGGTCGCTACTCCAAGTACATCATTCAAGACCGGGCTTTGCCAGACATTCGGGATGGATTGAAGCCGGTTCAGCGCCGTATTCTTTATTCGATGAATAAGGATGGCAATACCTTTGACAAGAGCTACCGTAAATCGGCCAAGTCAGTCGGTAACATCATGGGGAATTTTCACCCACACGGTGATTCTTCCATCTATGATGCTATGGTTCGTATGTCTCAGGACTGGAAAAACCGTGAGATTCTGGTTGAAATGCACGGTAATAACGGTTCTATGGACGGAGATCCGCCAGCGGCTATGCGTTATACTGAGGCGCGTTTGTCTGAAATTGCTGGGTACCTTCTTCAGGATATCGAGAAAAAGACAGTTCCTTTTGCTTGGAACTTTGACGATACCGAGAAAGAACCGACGGTATTGCCAGCAGCTTTTCCAAACCTCTTGGTCAATGGTTCGACTGGTATTTCGGCTGGTTATGCCACAGATATTCCACCACATAATTTGGCCGAAGTTATCGATGCGACAGTCTACATGATTGACCACCCAACAGCCAAGGTGGACAAGCTCATGGAATTCTTGCCTGGACCAGATTTCCCGACAGGAGGGATTATTCAGGGTCGTGATGAAATCAAGAAGGCCTATGAAACTGGGAAAGGGCGCGTGGTCGTTCGATCTAAGACGGAGATTGAAAAGCTAAAAGGTGGTAAGGAACAAATCGTTATCACTGAAATTCCTTATGAAATCAATAAGGCCAATCTGGTCAAGAAAATCGATGATGTTCGTGTCAATAACAAGGTGGCAGGGATCGCTGAGGTTCGTGATGAGTCTGACCGTGATGGTCTTCGTATCGCTATTGAACTCAAGAAAGATGCTAATACAGAGCTGGTTCTCAACTATCTATTCAAATATACTGACCTGCAAATCAATTACAACTTTAACATGGTGGCGATTGACAATTTCACACCTCGTCAGGTTGGGATTGTGCCAATCTTGTCTAGCTATATTGCCCACCGTCGTGAAGTGATTTTGGCTCGTTCACGCTTTGACAAGGAAAAGGCTGAGAAACGTCTCCATATCGTTGAAGGTTTGATTCGCGTGATTTCGATTTTGGACGAAGTTATTGCTCTTATCCGTGCCTCTGAGAATAAGGCTGACGCCAAGGAAAACCTCAAGGTCAGCTATGAGTTTACAGAAGAGCAGGCTGAGGCCATCGTGACCTTACAACTTTACCGTTTGACCAATACAGACGTGGTTGTCTTGCAGGAAGAAGAAGCAGAATTGCGTGAAAAGATTGCCATGCTTGCGGCTATCATCGGTGATGAACGGACTATGTACAATCTCATGAAGAAAGAACTTCGTGAGGTTAAAAAGAAATTTGCGACACCACGTTTGAGTACTTTGGAAGATACTGCGAAAGCAATCGAGATTGATACAGCTAGTTTGATTGCCGAGGAAGATACTTATGTCAGCGTAACCAAGGCAGGCTATATCAAGCGTACTAGCCCACGTTCCTTTGCAGCTTCTACGCTGGAAGAAATTGGTAAACGTGATGATGATCGTTTGATCTTTGTTCAAGCTACTAAGACAACCCAGCACCTCTTGATGTTCACGACTCTTGGGAATGTCATCTATCGACCAATCCACGAATTGGCAGATATTCGTTGGAAGGATATCGGAGAGCATCTGAGCCAGACTATTACAAATTTCGAAACTAATGAAGAAATCCTTTATGCAGAAGTGGTAGATCAGTTTGATGATGCGACAACCTACTTTACAGCTACTCGTCTCGGTCAAATCAAACGCGTAGAACGCAAAGAATTCTCTCCATGGCGGACCTACAAGTCGAAGTCTGTTAAGTATGCTAAACTCAAAGACGAGACTGATCAAATTGTAGCAGTAGCTCCAATCAAACTGGATGATGTTCTCTTGATTAGCCAAAACGGTTATGCCCTTCGTTTCAATATCGAAGAGATTCCAGTTGTCGGTGCCAAGGCTGCGGGTGTCAAGGCCATGAACCTGAAAGCAGATGATACGCTTCAGGCGGCCTTTATCTGTAACACCTCATCCTTCTACCTCTTGACCCACCGCGGTAGTTTAAAACGTGTTTCTATCGACGAAATTCCAGCGACTAGCCGTGCTAAACGAGGCCTACAAGTCTTGCGTGAGTTAAAAAACAAACCGCATCGTGTCTTCTTAGCAGGAGCAGTTGCAGAACAAGGCTTCATCAGTGATCTCTTTAGTACAGAAGTGGAAGAGAACGACCAAACACTGCTAGTCCAATCTAATAAGGGAACAATCTATGAAAGCCGATTGCAAGATTTGAACCTGTCAGAACGCACTAGCAATGGAAGCTTTATATCAGACACCATTTCAGATGAAGAAGTTTTTGATGCTTACCTGAAAGAAGTTTTGAAAGAGGAAAAAGCAAATCTGTAAAGAATCAGTCAAGTGACTGATTTCTTTTTGTCGAGAAAATTTTCAGAAAATTACAAATACTACTTGAAATTTTACTAGAAAAGTGTAGAATAGAACACATAGTTTGAATAGTATAAAGGAGAATCACATGACAGTTGCAATTGATTGGGAAAATCTTGGCTTTGCTTATATGAAATTACCTTACCGTTATATCGCTCATTACAAAAATGGACAATGGGATCAAGGGGGATTAACGGAGGACTCGACTCTTCATATTTCTGAATCTTCTCCAAGTCTCCACTATGGTCAGCAAGCATTCGAGGGCTTGAAAGCCTATCGTACCAAGGATGGCGGTGTTCAACTGTTCCGTCCTGATGAAAACGCCAAGCGTTTGCAACGTACCTGCGACCGTCTTTTGATGCCTCAAGTACCTACAGAAATGTTTGTAGAAGCTTGTAAAGCAGTTGTCCGAGCAAATGAAGAATACGTACCACCATACGGAACGGGTGCAACCCTCTATCTCCGTCCGCTTTTGATTGGTGTTGGAGACATCATTGGGGTAAAACCTGCAGAGGAGTACATTTTCACTATCTTTGCCATGCCAGTTGGCAACTACTTCAAAGGTGGCTTGGTTCCAACTAATTTCTTGATTCAAGATGAATTTGACCGAGCAGCCCCACATGGTACAGGAGCTGCCAAGGTAGGCGGTAACTACGCTGCCAGTCTTTTACCGGGTAAAATGGCAAAATCTCGTAATTTTTCAGATGTTATCTACCTAGATCCAGCTACCCACACCAAGATTGAGGAAGTCGGATCAGCCAACTTCTTTGGGATTACGGCTGATAATGAGTTTGTAACGCCTTTAAGCCCCTCTATCTTGCCATCTATTACCAAGTACTCATTGCTTTACTTGGCTGAACACCGTTTGGGCTTGACACCGATCGAAGGTGATGTTCCGATTGACAATTTAGATCGGTTTGTAGAGGCAGGTGCTTGTGGAACAGCAGCGGTTATTTCGCCAATTGGAGGTATCCAACATGGCGATGATTTCCATGTTTTCTATAGTGAAACAGAAGTAGGTCCTGTAACACGTAAACTCTATGATGAATTGACTGGCATCCAATTCGGTGATGTGGAAGCACCAGAGGGATGGATTGTCAAAGTGGACTAAATGACACAAAGTAAAGAGAAACTCCGTACAGTTGTAAGGGCTGAAATGGAGTTTTTTCTTGCTAGTTTGCGCATTTTCTTGTACAATAGAAAAAGTGAAAAGAGGTACAGTATGAGTAAAAAAGATAAGAAAATTGAAATCCAATTAACCGATGCAAAAGTGACTGTTGGAAAAGACAGCTATGAAGGATACGTTTTGACGATCGGGAAAAAGATCATTGGGGAAATTGCCGAATTAGATAGCCAATTTGCTATCATAAAGAATGGAAATGTCGATAGTTTTTATAAAAAACTTGAAAAAGCTGTGGAAATTTTGATTGAAAACTATAATTTGACAAAATAATACTTGTTTTATTGAAAATTTCATGATATAATAGTTCTCGTTAAACATTGGAGAGATAGCGAAGAGGCTAAACGCGGCGGACTGTAAATCCGCTCCTTCGGGTTCGGGGGTTCGAATCCCTCTCTCTCCATTCATCAATGGGGTATAGCCAAGCGGTAAGGCAAGGGACTTTGACTCCCTCATGCGTTGGTTCGAATCCAGCTACCCCAGTTCTTAGGTAATAAATTCAAGATAAAAAGAAAAATATCTTAGGGTATTTTATTTTTATAATTGAAAGACGTGAACGATATGAACATGTCTTTGCGGGTGCTTAGGAAAAAAATTATAAGTATGTCAAGTTTGGAAAAACTTGATTGTTGGAGGATTTTTTAGATGAACGAATTTGAAGATTTGCTAAATAGCGTTAGCCAAGTTGAGCCTGGTGATGTTGTTAGTGCTGAAGTATTGACAGTTGATGCGACTCAAGCTAACGTTGCAATCTCTGGGACTGGTGTTGAAGGTGTCTTGACTCTTCGCGAATTGACAAACGATCGCGATGCAGATATCAATGACTTTGTGAAAGTAGGAGAAGTATTGGATGTTCTTGTACTTCGTCAAGTAGTTGGTAAAGATACTGATACAGTTACATACCTTGTATCTAAAAAACGCCTTGAAGCTCGCAAAGCATGGGACAAACTTGTAGGACGCGAAGAAGAAGTTGTTACTGTTAAAGGAACTCGTGCCGTTAAAGGTGGACTTTCAGTAGAATTTGAAGGCGTACGTGGATTTATCCCAGCTTCAATGTTGGACACTCGTTTCGTACGTAACACTGAGCGTTTCGTAGGTCAAGAATTTGATGCTAAAATCAAAGAAGTTGATCCTAAAGAAAACCGCTTCATCCTTTCACGTCGTGAAGTTGTTGAAGCAGCTACTGCAGCAGCTCGTGCTGAAGTATTCGGTAAATTGGCTGTTGGTGATGTTGTAACTGGTAAAGTTGCTCGTATCACAAGTTTCGGTGCTTTCATCGACCT
This sequence comes from bacterium, assembly GCA_905221465.1. Taxonomy (GTDB): domain Bacteria; phylum Bacillota; class Bacilli; order Lactobacillales; family Streptococcaceae; genus Streptococcus. Next base: position 360,614 of record CAJNDG010000001.1, read on the forward strand.
TGGTGGTGTTGACGGATTGGTTCACTTGACTGAATTGTCACACGAACGTAACGTATCACCTAAATCAGTTGTAACTGTTGGTGAAGAAATCGAAGTGAAGATCCTTGATCTTAACGAAGAAGAAGGACGCGTATCACTTTCACTTAAAGCAACAACACCTGGACCATGGGATGGTGTTGAGCAAAAATTGGCTAAAGGTGATGTAGTAGAAGGAACAGTTAAACGTTTGACTGACTTCGGTGCATTTGTTGAAGTATTGCCAGGTATCGATGGACTTGTTCACGTATCACAAATTTCACACAAACGTATCGAAAATCCAAAAGAAGCTCTTACTGTTGGTCAAGAAGTTACTGTTAAAGTACTTGATGTTAACGCTGACGCAGAACGTGTATCACTTTCTATCAAAGCTCTTGAAGAACGTCCAGCTCAAGAAGAAGGACAAAAAGAAGAAAAACGTGCTGCTCGTCCACGTCGTCCAAAACGTCAAGAAAAACGTGATTTCGAACTTCCAGAAACACAAACAGGATTCTCAATGGCTGACTTGTTCGGTGATATCGAACTTTAATCAATTGATAATCACAAAATCCTTTGTTTAAAACAAGGGATTTTTCTTTTGTCTCTTTCTCATTTTTGATATAATAGTTCTATGTTAGATTCAGAAAAACAATCACAATATCAATTGTTAAATGAGGAACTCTCTTATTTACTTAAAGGTGAGAGCAATGTTCTTGCCAATCTTTCAAATGCTAGTGCCCTCCTAAAATCTCGCTTTCCGAATACTGTATTTGCAGGGTTTTATCTGTTTGATGGTAGCGAGTTGGTTTTAGGGCCTTTTCAGGGTGGTGTTTCTTGTATTCGCATTCCGCTTGGAAAAGGCGTGTGTGGAGAAGCTGCTGAGTTTCAAGAGACTGTTTTGGTTGGCGATGTGAGCACCTATCCAAACTACATTTCTTGTGATAGTATGGCCAAGAGTGAAATCGTGGTTCCCATGCTCAAGAATGGTCAATTGCTGGGTGTCTTAGACCTAGATTCTTCAGTTATTGATGATTACAATGCCGTTGACTGCGATTACTTGGAACAATTTGTCGCTATTTTGCTTGAGAAGACAGAATGGGACTTTACGATGTTTGAGGAGAAAGCCTAATGTATCAAGCACTTTATCGAAAATATAGAAGCCAGACTTTTTCACAACTAGTAGGTCAAGAAGTTGTAGCTAAAACCCTAAAACAAGCAGTTGAGCAGGAAAAGATTAGTCATGCCTATCTTTTCTCAGGCCCTCGTGGGACTGGGAAGACCAGTGTGGCCAAGATTTTTGCCAAGGCCATGAACTGTCCCAATCAAGTGGACGGAGAACCATGTAATAACTGCTATATCTGCCAAGCAGTGACAGAAGGTAGTTTAGAAGATGTTATAGAAATGGATGCAGCTTCGAATAATGGAGTCGATGAAATCCGTGAAATTCGTGATAAATCCACCTATGCTCCTAGTTTGGCACGTTATAAGGTCTATATCATAGACGAGGTTCATATGCTGTCTACAGGAGCCTTTAATGCGCTTTTGAAGACTCTAGAAGAACCAACTCAAAATGTTGTCTTTATCTTGGCGACCACCGAATTGCACAAGATTCCAGCAACTATTTTATCGCGTGTCCAACGTTTTGAGTTTAAATCGATTCGAACGCAAGATATCACGGCACATATTCATCATATTTTAGAAAAAGAGCATATCAGTTCTGAACCAGAGGCTGTGGAAATCATTGCTAGACGAGCTGAAGGTGGGATGCGGGATGCCTTGTCTATTCTGGACCAAGCCTTGAGTTTGACACAGGGAAATGAGCTCACGACTGCTATCTCTGAGGAGATTACAGGCACCATTAGTCTATCAGCGCTTGATGACTATGTAGCCGCCTTGTCTCAGCAGGATGTTCCAAAAGCGCTTGATTCTTTGAATCTTTTGTTTGAAAATGGTAAGAGCATGACTCGTTTTGTGACGGATCTCTTGCAGTATTTGCGTGATCTACTAGTTGTTCAGACAGGTGGCGAAAATACTCATCACAGTCCAGTTTTTATGGACAATCTAGCTCTTTCTCAGGAAAGTCTCTTTGAAATGATTCGAATAGCGACTGTGAGCTTGGCGGATATGAAAGCAAGCCTGCAACCTAAGATTTATGCTGAGATGATGACCATTCGTTTAGCTGAGATTAAGCCTGAACCAGTGCTTTCAGGAGCTGTCGAAAGTGAAATTTCTACACTGAGACAGGAAGTCGCTCGTCTCAAACAAGAACTTGCCAATGTTGGAACAGCTCCTAAACAAGTAGCGCCAGTCCCTAGCCGTCCAGCCACTTCTAAGACTGTCTATCGAGTAGACCGTAATAAAGTTCAGGCTATCCTACAAGAAGCTGTTGAAAATCCTGATTTGGCACGACAAAACTTGATTCGCCTCCAGAATGCATGGGGGGAAGTGATCGAAAGCTTAGCTGGTCCTGATAAGGCTCTGCTTGTTGGTTCTCAACCAGTTGCGGCCAACGAACACCATGCTATTTTAGCTTTTGAATCTAATTTCAATGCAGGGCAAACCATGAAACGGGATAACCTCAATACCATGTTTGGCAATATTCTTAGCCAAGCGGCTGGATTTTCACCTGAAATCCTGGCAATTTCCCTAGAGGAATGGAAAGAGGTTCGTGCAGCATTTTCAGCTAAAAACAAGTCTTCTCAAGCAGATCAAGAGGTAGAAGAAGAAAGTCTAATTCCAGAAGGATTTGAATTTCTGGCTGATAAAGTCATGGTTGAAGAAGACTAAAAGTGGATTTCATGGTACAATAATCCTATGACTAGACAACAATTTATCGTGATAGCACTATTTACTGCTGCTGAGACTTATTTTTTCAATGAAGCTTGGATGACTGGTCGCTATTTCATGGCAGCCTTTTGGGCCATTCTTCTTTTTCGAAATTTTAGGTTAAGTTATGTAATGGGGAAAATAGTAGATGCCATTGATCAGCACCTAAACCGCAAGGATTAGTCACTAGCTTCTAAACAAAATCAAAGCCTTTTAGGCTTTTTTTTGTTATACTAGTAGAGTATATTTATGGACCTTTTCTTGTATTTTTAGAGAAATGTAAGTGATTTCTTTAGGGGTAAAGAAAGTAGGCCAAAAAAAGAAAGGAACTATCATGTCAGTATTAGAGATCAAAGATCTTCACGTTGAGATTGAAGGAAAAGAAATTTTGAAAGGGGTCAATCTGACTCTGAAAACAGGAGAAATCGCCGCTATCATGGGACCAAATGGTACTGGTAAATCGACTCTTTCTGCTGCTATCATGGGAAACCCTAACTATGAGGTTACTAAAGGTGAGGTCTTGTTTGATGGCGTAAATATCCTTGAGTTGGAAGTGGACGAGCGTGCGCGTATGGGACTTTTCCTTGCTATGCAATACCCATCTGAAATCCCTGGAATTACCAACGCTGAATTTCTTCGTGCAGCTATGAATGCTGGTAAAGAAGATGATGAAAAGATTTCAGTTCGTGAGTTCATCACTAAACTAGACGAGAAAATGGAATTGCTCAACATGAAAGAAGAAATGGCAGAGCGTTACCTAAACGAAGGTTTCTCTGGTGGTGAGAAAAAACGTAATGAAATTCTTCAACTCTTGATGTTGGAACCAACTTTTGCCCTCTTGGATGAGATTGACTCTGGTCTTGATATTGACGCCCTTAAAGTTGTATCGAAAGGTGTCAATGCTATGCGTGGCGAAGGTTTTGGTGCTATGATCATCACACACTACCAACGTCTTTTGAACTACATCACACCAGACGTGGTACACGTGATGATGGAAGGTCGTGTTGTTCTTTCTGGTGGTCCAGAATTGGCTGCCCGTTTGGAACGTGAAGGATACGCAAAACTAGCTGAAGAACTTGGCTACGACTACAAGGAAGAATTGTAATTCCCTCGTATCTTTTAGGAGAAGTAAATGACTAAAGAGAATATTAAACTTTTTTCAGAAATGCACGCTGAACCAAGCTGGTTGGCTGACCTCCGTCAAAAAGCTTTTGATAAGATTGAGAGTTTGGAATTACCAGTTATCGAGCGTGTCAAATTTCACCGTTGGAATCTGGGAGATGGAACCATTACAGAAAGTGAACCTTCAGCAAATGTTCCTGACTTCACGGCTCTAGACAATCACTTGAAATTGGTTCAAGTAGGAACCCAAACTGTTTTTGAACAAATTCCACTTGAATTGGCTGAACAAGGGGTAGTCTTTACAGACTTCCACTCAGCTTTAGAAGAAATTCCAGAACTTATCGAGGAATTCTTCATGTCATCTGTTAAGTATGACGATGACAAGTTGGCAGCCTACCACACGGCTTACTTTAACAGTGGTGCTGTTCTCTACATTCCTGATAACGTTGAGATTACAGAGCCAATCGAAGGAATTTTCTACCAAGACAGCGATAGCGATGTGCCATTTAACAAGCATATTCTGATCATTGCAGGTAAAAACTCTAAAATCAGCTACCTTGAACGTCTAGAGTCACGAGGTGGAGGTAGTGCAAAAGCAACTGCCAATATCACAGTTGAAGTCATTGCTCGTTCTGGTGCGCAAGTGAAATTTGCGGCCATTGACCGTTTAGGTGAAAATGTCACTGCCTACATTAGCCGTCGTGGTAAACTAGGCAACGATGCAAGCATTGACTGGGCAATCGGTGTCATGAACGAAGGAAATGTTGTTGCTGATTTTGATAGCGATTTGATTGGAAATGGTAGCCATGCTGACCTTAAAGTCGTAGCTCTTTCAAGTGGCCGTCAGGTACAAGGAATTGATACGCGAGTGACTAACTATGGTTGCAACTCAATCGGAAATATCCTCCAACATGGGGTTATCCTTGAAAAAGCGACCTTGACTTTCAATGGTATTGGCCACATTATCAAGGGTGCCAAGGGAGCAGATGCGCAACAAGAAAGCCGTGTTCTCATGCTTTCAGACCAAGCGCGTTCAGATGCCAACCCAATTCTTTTGATTGATGAAAATGACGTAACTGCAGGTCACGCGGCTTCTATCGGTCAGGTGGATCCAGAAGATATGTACTACCTCATGAGCCGTGGCTTGGATAAGGCGACTGCTGAGCGTTTGGTTGTTCGCGGTTTCCTTGGCTCCGTAATTGTTGAGATTCCAGTCAAAGAAGTTCGTGAAGAAATGATTGCAACTATCGAAGAAAAATTGTCAAAACGCTAAGGGGAAGCCTATGTTAGATGTAGAAGCGATTCGCAAGGATTTTCCAATTTTAGACCAGATTGTCAACGATGAACCTCTGGTCTATCTGGACAATGCCGCGACGACACAAAAACCACTAGCAGTTCTGGAAACGATTAACCGCTATTATGAGCAGGACAATGCAAATGTTCATCGTGGGGTCCATACCTTGGCGGAGCGGGCGACAGCTTCCTATGAGGCGGCTCGTGTAACCATTCGTAAGTTTATCAATGCAGGCTCTACAAAGGAAGTTCTCTTTACCAGAGGAACGACAACCAGCCTTAACTGGGTGGCACGCTTTGCTGAGGAAATCCTGACTGAGGGAGACCAGGTCTTGATTTCAGTAATGGAACATCATTCCAATATCATTCCATGGCAAGAAGCTTGTCGCAAGACTGGGGCAGAGCTTGTCTATGTTTATCTAAAGGACGGAGCTCTGGATATGGATGACTTGCGCGCTAAATTGACTGATAAAGTCAAGTTTGTCTCCCTAGCTCACGCCTCTAATGTCCTTGGTGTGGTTAATCCTATCAAAGAAATCACTCAATTAGCCCACCAAGTTGGAGCTATTATGGTGGTGGATGGTGCTCAGTCTACGCCCCATATGAAGATTGATGTCCAGGACTTGGATGTGGACTTCTTTGCTTTTTCAGGTCACAAGATGGCTGGACCAACTGGTATTGGTGTTCTTTACGGTAAAGAAAAGTATCTGGAACAAATGTCACCAGTTGAGTTTGGTGGCGAGATGATTGATTTCGTCTATGAGCAATCTGCTAGTTGGAAGGAATTGCCTTGGAAATTTGAGGCTGGAACGCCAAATATGGCAGGTGCTATCGGACTTGCTGCAGCAGTGGATTATCTGGAAAAGATTGGTATGGATGCCATTGAAGCGCATGAACAAGAATTGATTGCATACGTCTTTCCAAAACTGCAGGCCATTGAAGGTTTGACCATTTATGGTTCTCAGGACTTGGCGCAACGTTCGGGTGTTATTGCCTTTAACCTAGGTGATCTCCACCCTCACGACCTAGCGACTGCTTTGGATTATGAGGGAGTAGCCGTTCGTGCTGGTCACCATTGTGCGCAACCCTTGCTTCAGTATTTGGAAGTTCCAGCAACAGCTCGTGCAAGTTTTTATATCTACAATACCAAGGCAGATTGTGACAAGCTAGTCGATGCCCTACAAAAGACAAAGGAGTTTTTCAATGGCACTTTCTAAACTAGATAGCCTTTATATGGCAGTGGTGGCAGACCATTCGAAAAATCCACATCACCAAGGGAAGCTGGAAGATGCTGAGCAAATCAGCCTCAATAATCCAACCTGTGGGGATGTTATCAACCTCTCTGTCAAGTTTGACGCAGAGGACCGTTTGGAAGATATTGCTTTTCTAAATTCAGGATGTACGATTTCAACTGCCTCTGCTAGTATGATGACAGATGCAGTTTTAGGGAAGACCAAACAAGAAATTATAGAACTTGCGACCATTTTTTCAGAAATGGTTCAAGGTCAAAAAGATGACCGCCAAGACCAACTTGGCGATGCAACTTTCTTATCAGGTGTTGCCAAATTCCCACAACGGATTAAGTGTGCAACTCTAGCTTGGAATGCACTTAAGAAAACAATTGAAAATCAAGAAAAACAGTAAGACAAGTTTCTTTTGTCTTACGAATCAGTAGAAATGAAGAATGAAAGAAAGGATATTATGGCTGAAGAAAGAGTAGAACCAAAACCAATTGACCTTGGTGAATATAAATTTGGTTTCCATGACGATGTAGAGCCTGTCCTATCGACAGGAAAAGGATTGAACGAAGAAGTCATTCGCGAATTATCAGCTGCTAAGGGAGAACCTGAGTGGATGTTAGAATTCCGTTTGAAGTCTTATGAAACCTTCAAAAAAATGCCTATGCAAACCTGGGGAGCAGACTTGTCAGAGATTGACTTTGATGACTTGATCTATTACCAAAAACCATCTGATAAACCAGCCCGTTCTTGGGATGAAGTTCCTGAAAAAATCAAAGAAACCTTTGAACGTATCGGGATTCCAGAAGCTGAACGTGCTTATCTAGCAGGTGCCTCTGCCCAGTACGAGTCAGAAGTTGTTTACCACAATATGAAGGAAGAGTTCCAGAAATTGGGGATTATCTTTACAGATACAGATTCTGCCCTCAAGGAATACCCAGACTTGTTTAAACAATACTTTGCGAAGTTGGTACCACCGACTGATAACAAGTTGGCAGCCCTCAACTCTGCAGTATGGTCGGGTGGAACCTTTATCTACGTGCCAAAAGGTGTCAAGGTAGATATTCCACTTCAAACCTACTTCCGTATCAACAACGAAAATACAGGTCAGTTCGAACGTACCTTGATTATCGTTGATGAAGGAGCAAGCGTCCATTACGTAGAAGGATGTACAGCACCAACATATTCAAGTAATAGCCTGCACGCTGCCATCGTAGAAATTTTCGCATTGGACGGAGCTTATATGCGTTATACAACCATCCAAAACTGGTCTGATAATGTCTATAACTTGGTAACAAAACGTGCCAAAGCTTTGAAAGATGCGACAGTTGAGTGGATCGATGGAAACTTAGGTGCCAAAACAACCATGAAATACCCATCTGTTTACCTAGATGGAGAAGGGGCTCGTGGTACCATGCTTTCGATCGCCTTTGCTAATGCTGGTCAACACCAAGACACAGGTGCCAAGATGATCCACAACGCTCCACACACAAGCTCCTCTATCGTTTCTAAATCCATCGCTAAAGGCGGAGGGAAGGTTGACTACCGTGGACAAGTAACCTTTAACAAGAACTCTAAGAAATCTGTTTCTCACATCGAGTGTGATACCATTATCATGGATGACTTATCAGCTTCAGATACCATTCCATTTAATGAAATCCACAACTCGCAAGTTGCTTTGGAGCACGAAGCCAAAGTTTCTAAGATTTCAGAGGAACAACTCTACTACCTCATGAGCCGTGGTTTGTCAGAAACTGAGGCAACCGAGATGATTGTCATGGGATTTGTAGAGCCGTTTACAAAAGAGCTTCCAATGGAATACGCAGTTGAGCTGAACCGCTTGATTAGCTATGAAATGGAAGGATCGGTAGGATAAGGCCAAAAAGGAGAAGCAAATGGGATTTTTAAAAAAATTATTTGGTAATATCGAAAAAGCAAATAAAGGCGAAATTCCTGTTGAGGAAATTGTTCCACCCTTTACAATTGATCTAGCAGAAGAAGCTGATGATTATTGGCGACAAATGGAACAAAACCTCTTGATAAACGCTGTAAAAGCTGCTGGTGGTCCTGAGGTAGTAGAACGTGCTTTTGTTCTTACTAATTTCAAAGAAAATCAAGAAACCTTTGAGCTCTTTTATCAGGTAAATGGTCAACTTCTTTCATGGAGAGAGATGAATGCGACTGTTGTCGATAAAATCAGCAATCAACTCCTTCCACAAGCACCAGGTGTGGCACGTGCAGTAAATGAGAATTATGAAGAGGCAAATGTACCAGTAATCCAGTACGCTATGCTTCAGTTTGAGACTGCGACCATGGCTTGGTTTGGTCGGAAGCTGACAACAGCTTCTCCAGAAGCACAACTGACTTTTGAAGAATTGGTATCTGGTTGGCGCGCTATTTTGGAACAAGAAGTTCCAAATCGTCCTTTAGATAGTGACCGTCCCTTCCCTTACTTTGAAGTTTAAAATCCCAAATCCCCAAAAAACTTTCAATGGAGTATACTGTTGAGCCTACTCGCTTGATAGGTAACAAATTGAAAGAATCAGTGGGTAAAAATGCAAATTCTGAACAGAAATCCTTTCTGTTCAGAATTTTTTTCAAAAAACAACCTAATAAATATTCACAAAAATACTTTTATATGGTAAAATAAAACAATTACATTTAGTGGAGATGAAGAATGAATATTTTTAGAACCAAGGATGTTAGTCTGAGACAGACAGAGATGCATCGCCATTTGAAATTGTGGGATTTGATTCTATTAGGAATCGGTGCCATGGTGGGGACGGGGATTTTCACCATTACAGGAACAGCAGCGGCTACCTTAGCTGGTCCATCACTAGTGATTTCCATTGTGATTTCTGCCCTGTGTGTTTCTCTTTCAGCTCTCTTTTTTGCAGAATTTGCCTCTCGTGTACCCGCAACTGGGGGTGCTTATAGTTATCTCTATGCGATTTTGGGAGAATTGCCAGCCTGGATTGCTGGCTGGTTGACCATCATGGAATTCATGACAGCTGTTTCAGGTGTGGCGTCTGGCTGGGCTGCTTACTTTAAGGGATTGCTCAGTAATTATGGTATCTCCATGCCCCAAGCCTTGAATGGAACCTTTAACCCTGAACAAGGAACCTACATTGATCTTCTACCTATTTTAGTACTGACATTGGTAACGGGATTGGTTTTATTAAATTCCAAGGCAGCTTTGCGATTTAATTCGCTTTTAGTGGTCTTGAAATTCTCAGCTCTCGCCTTATTTATCCTAGTTGGTATTTGGTACATTAAGCCTGAAAATTGGACGAATTTTGCTCCATTTGGTTTTGGTCAACTATATGGTGGAAGTACAGGGATTATGGCGGGCGCATCTTTGATGTTCTTTGGTTTTCTCGGATTTGAGTCTATTTCCATGGCAGTTGATGAAATTCAAAGCCCGCAAAAAAATATTCCTCGCGGAATAGTGCTTTCTCTGACAATCGTCACCATTCTCTATGCCTTGGTAACCTTAGTATTGACAGGGATTGTTCACTACAGTAAGCTCAATGTGGACGATGCAGTAGCATTTTCATTACGGAGTATTGGTATCGGCTGGGCAGCAAATTATGTTTCGCTTGTAGCCATTCTAACCCTGATAACCGTATGTATCTCCATGACTTATGCTTTATCTCGGATGATTTATAGCTTAGCTCGTGATGGACTTTTACCTCAAAGTTTCAAACAATTAAGCAAGACTAGTCGCGTTCCTAAAAATGCAACCCTCTTAACAGGAGTTGCTTCAGCCATTGCTGCAGGAGTGTTTCCTCTAGCCAGTATTGCAGCCTTCTTAAATATTTGTACGCTAGCTTATCTCATTTTGCTAGCCTACGGAATAATAAAACTCAGAAAGGATAAGGGTATGCCAAAAGAGGGAGAGTTTAAAACTCCCTTGGTGCCACTTTTGCCAATTCTTTCCATTCTTATCTGTGTTTCCTTTATGCTTCAATATAGCCTAGATACCTGGATTGCCTTTGGTATCGCTCTTCTAGTTGGTCTAGTCATTTACTTTACTTACGGGTTCCGCCATTCAACCCTCGCAGAAGAAGAATAAAAGCTGGGAATTCCCAGCTTTTTTAATCTTTCACATAAGTAAATCCTTCACCCAGAATTTCATGAGCCTCAGTGATGGTGATAAAGGCTTGAGGATCAATTTTGTGAATCATATCTTTCATTTTTACGATTTCGTTTCGACCGACGATACAGTAGATAATTTTTAAATCCTTTTTGCTGTAGTAGCCTTGACCAGATATAAAGGTAACGCCACGTCCGAGTTCATCGTTAATCTCTTTGGCCAATTGATCAGGATATTGGGTAATAATCATAAATCCTTTACCAGCATAACCTCCTTCGCCTATCAAGTCGATAACACGAGCGATGATAAAGTCGAATAAGAGGGTATAGGTAACTAGACGAAGGTCCTGGAAGATAATCAAAATCAACATCAGGATGAAAAAGTCAATCCCAAAGAGCAATTTACCAATCGAAATATTGGTGTATTTGTTGAGGATACGGGCAACGATATCAGAGCCACCAGTGGTTCCACCAGCATTAAAGATAATTCCTAAACCAACCCCCAGTAAGACTCCTGAGACTAAAGCGACAATGATGAGATCCCCTTGCAAGTCGATGTGCAAAGGAATGCGCTCAAAGATTGCTAGCCAAACGGAAAGTGAAATAGATCCTAGAAGGCTAGAGTAGAGGGTCTTAGGTCCAAATATTTTCCAAGCCAGGATAAATAAAGGGATATTAATCAAGAGGTTCATCAATGAGACAGGAATCTTAAAAAGATAGTAGGTAATCAAGGTAATACCTGTCGCCCCTCCCTCAAATAAATGATAAGGAACAACAAAGTAGGTAAGACCGAAGGCATAGATAGCGGCTCCAAGAATAATGGTGATAATCGGTTGAAGTTTTCGAATCATGGCTGTTCCTCACTTTTCTATAGATAGATTATACCAAAAATTCAGTTCTTTTTATCGGATCGCTTATGATTTTTTATCATTTTTTTGATATAATAAAGGAGAAAATCCCAATCCTATCGAGAAGAATAGAAAGATTGAATTATGACACAAGTAAAAATTGTAACGGACTCTTCTGTTACTATCGAACCAGAAGTAGTTAAAGAATTAAATATCACTGTTGTCCCTCTATCAGTTATGATTGATAGTGTGCTTTATTCGGATGCAGATTTGAAAGAGGGAGAATTCCTTCATCTTATGCAACAAAGTAAGAATCTGCCTAAAACAAGCCAGCCACCTGTAGGAGTGTTTGCTGAGGTCTTTGAAGAACTAGGTAAAGACGGCAGTCAAATTATCGCCATTCACATGTCCCATGCCTTGTCTGGAACTGTGGAAGCTGCTCGCCAAGGGGCCAGCCTCTCAACTGCTGATGTAACGGTTATTGATAGTTCCTTTACAGATCAAGCAATGAAGTTCCAAGTAGTTGAAGCCGCAAAACTTGCCAAAGAGGGTAAAGACTTAGAAACGATCTTAGCTCATGTAGAGGACGTCAAAAATCATACAGAACTCTATATCGGTGTTTCGACGCTAGAAAACTTAGTTAAGGGTGGTCGTATTGGACGTGTGACAGGATTACTAAGCTCACTCTTGAATATTCGTGTAGTAATGCAGATGAAAAACCACGAACTTCAACCAATCGTCAAAGGACGTGGAGCGAAAACGTTCAAAAAGTGGCTTGAGGAATTAACCAATACTCTTTCCCAAAAATCAGTTGCAGAAATTGGAATTTCCTATGCTGGAACGAACGAATGGGCGAATGAGATGAAGGCATTATTGCAACCTTATGTTGAGAAACCAATCTCTGTATTGGAAACTGGCTCTATTATTCAAACTCATACTGGAGAGAATGCTTGGGCGATTCTAATTCGCTACAATTCCTAAAAAAATAGAGAAAAAATGTTCGAAATAGTGTTTTTGACTTGACCTATAGCCGATTTTAGGATATGATTATATTTGTTAATTAGAAATTATTTGGAGGATTTGTTAACATGGCAAACAAACAAGATTTGATCGCTAAAGTAGCAGAAGCTACAGAATTGACTAAGAAAGATTCAGCAGCAGCAGTTGACGCTGTATTTGCAGCAGTAACTGAATACCTTGCAGCTGGTGAAAAAGTTCAATTGATCGGTTTCGGTAACTTTGAAGTTCGTGAGCGTGCTGCACGTAAAGGTCGCAACCCACAAACTGGTAAAGAAATCAAAATCGCAGCTTCTAAAGTTCCAGCATTCAAAGCTGGTAAAGCTCTTAAAGACGCTGTTAAATAATGAATTTTCAAAAAGCCTATTGTATCAAGCTTCCTAGCTTGATCAACAGGCTTTTTTTGTTTATTTGAAGAGTTGAGTTATGATTCTGTGCAAAAAGAAAAAGGTTCCCATGGATGAGAACCTTCTTTTCATTAGTTTTTAGAAGCTGCTTGGAATTCAGGGTTTTTCCATGCTTCATCAATGATAGCTTGCAATTCTTTAGCTGATGCTTGCATTTTTTGAGTTTCAGCATCGTTCAATGGGATGTTAACTGGGCGAACGATACCGTGTGCACCAACGATAGCAGGTTGACCGATAAAGACATTTTCAACACCGTATTGACCTTCTTGGAATACAGAAAGTGGTAGCACCGCATTTTCATCGTCAAGGATAGCACGAGTGATACGAGCAAGGGCAACGGCGATACCGTAATAAGTAGCACCTTTTTTGTTGATGATTGAGTAAGCTGCATCACGAACTGAGATGAAGAGTTCAACAAGGTCAGCTTCATTCAAGTCACGGTTAGCTTGCAACCATTGTTCCAATTTAACACCGGCAACGTTAGCGTGTGACCAAACAGCAAACTCAGAGTCACCGTGTTCACCCATGATGTAGGCGTGAACTGAACGTGCATCAACACCGATAGTTTCAGCAAGTGCTTGACGGAAACGAGCTGAGTCAAGTGAAGTACCTGAACCGATAACGCGTTCTTTAGGGAAACCTGAGAATTTCCATGTTGAGTATGTCAAGACGTCAACTGGGTTAGCAGCAACAAGGAAGATACCGTCAAATCCAGATGCAACAACTTGTTCAACAATTGATTTGTTGATTGCCAAGTTTTTACCTACAAGGTCAAGACGAGTTTCACCTGGTTTTTGTGGAGCACCAGCAGTGATAACTACAAGGTCTGCATCCGCACAGTCTTCGTACTTAGCTGCATAGATTTTTTTAGGTGAAGTAAAAGCTAGCGCGTGGCTAAGGTCTTCAGCATCACCAACTGCTTTTTCAAACAATTGAGGAATTTCAATGATACCAAGTTCTTGTGCAATTCCTTGTGTTACGAGGGCAAAAGCGTAAGATGAACCTACGGCACCGTCACCGACAAGGATCACTTTTTTGTGTTGTTTAGTTGCTGTCATTTGTCTAAACATCTCCTTTATTTTATTAAGGGGGAACCCCCATTTGATTTCATTCTATCACTTTTGCTAAGCTTTGTCACGGATATACCTTCGGGATAAGTATGTAAACGTTTTAGTGATTTCCAAAGACTGAAATGATCTACACTTTATGGTATAATATATCTAATTACTAATAGTGAAATGAGGCATTTATGAATGCAGGATAGAAATTTAGTGAATGTCAATCTGACAAAGGAGATGAAGACCAGCTTTATCGACTACGCCATGAGCGTTATCGTCGCGCGGGCCCTTCCTGATGTTCGAGATGGCTTAAAACCTGTTCACCGTCGTATTCTTTATGGAATGAATGAACTAGGTGTTACACCAGACAAACCTCATAAAAAGTCAGCCCGCATTACAGGGGATGTTATGGGTAAATACCACCCACACGGAGATTCCTCTATTTACGAAGCCATGGTTCGTATGGCTCAGTGGTGGAGCTACCGTTACATGCTTGTTGATGGGCATGGAAACTTTGGTTCTATGGACGGGGACGGTGCTGCCGCGCAGCGGTACACTGAGGCACGTATGAGCAAGATTGCTCTTGAAATGCTTCGTGATATCAATAAAAACACCGTTGATTTCGTAGATAACTACGATGCTAACGAACGTGAACCCTTGGTTTTGCCAGCTCGTTTTCCAAACCTTTTAGTCAATGGGGCAACTGGTATCGCTGTTGGGATGGCAACCAATATTCCACCTCACAACTTGGGTGAAACAATTGATGCAGTGAAGTTGGTTATGGATAATCCTGAAGTGACGACTAAGGACTTGATGGAAGTCTTGCCTGGTCCAGATTTTCCGACTGGTGCTCTTGTTATGGGGAAATCAGGGATTCATAAGGCTTATGAGACTGGTAAAGGTTCCATTGTCCTTCGTTCTCGTACAGAGATTGAAACCACTAAGACGGGTCGTGAGCGTATCGTTGTAACGGAATTCCCTTATATGGTTAATAAAACCAAGGTACATGAGCATATTGTTCGCTTAGTTCAGGAAAAACGAATTGAGGGCATTACAGCCGTACGTGATGAGTCCAACCGTGAAGGCGTTCGCTTTGTAATCGAGGTTAAACGCGACGCGTCTGCCAACGTTATCCTTAACAACCTCTTCAAGATGACCCAGATGCAAACCAACTTTGGTTTCAACATGCTCGCGATTCAAAATGGCGTGCCAAAAATCTTGTCCCTTCGTCAAATTTTGGATGCTTATATCGAGCACCAAAAAGAAGTGGTTGTTCGCCGTACTCGTTTTGACAAGGAAAAAGCAGAAGCGCGTGCGCACATCTTAGAAGGTCTTTTAATTGCACTTGACCATATCGACGAAGTGATTCGTATCATTCGTGCCAGTGAAACAGATGCGGAAGCGCAAGCTGAGTTGATGAGCAAGTTCAAGCTTTCTGAACGTCAAAGTCAAGCTATCCTTGATATGCGTCTTCGTCGTTTGACAGGATTGGAACGTGATAAGATTCAGTCTGAATATGATGACTTAATTGCTTTGATTGCAGATTTGGCTGATATTCTTGCCAAACCTGAGCGCGTGGCGCAAATTATCAAAGAGGAATTGGACGAAGTCAAACGCAAGTTTGGTGACAAGCGTCGTACGGAGTTGATGATTGGAGAAGTCTTAACTCTTGAAGATGAAGATTTGATTGAAGAAACGGATGTCTTGATTACCCTATCTAACAAGGGCTATATCAAACGTTTGGACCAAGGTGAGTTCACTGCTCAAAAACGTGGTGGCCGTGGAGTTCAAGGTACGGGAGTTAAGGATGATGACTTTGTGCGTGAGTTGGTTTCAACCAGCACCCATGATCATTTGCTCTTCTTTACCAATAAAGGACGCGTATACCGACTAAAAGGTTATGAAATCCCTGAATACGGTCGTACTGCTAAGGGCTTGCCAGTTGTCAATCTATTGAAGTTGGACGAAGGTGAGAGCATTCAGACCATCATCAACGTTGAGTCTGAACGTAGTGATGACGCCTATCTCTTCTTTACAACTCGTCACGGTATTGTGAAGAGAACCAGTGTTAAAGAGTTCGCTAATATTCGTCAAAATGGACTGAAAGCCTTGAATCTCAAGGATGAAGACGAATTGATTAATGTCTTGCTGACAGAAGAAGATACGGATATTATCATTGGTACCAAGTTTGGTTATGCTGTTCGCTTTAATCAATCAGCTGTTCGTGACATGAGCCGTATCGCGACTGGTGTTCGAGGAGTCAATCTTCGTGAGGGTGACACAGTAGTTGGCGCTAGCGTGATTACAAACCAAGATGAGGTTCTTATTATCACTGAAAAAGGATATGGTAAACGTACACTTGCTACTGAATATCCTACTAAAGGCCGTGGTGGTAAAGGGATGAAGACAGCCAATGTTGCTGAGAAGAATGGTCCTCTGGCAGGTCTCCTTACTGTTAAAGGAGATGAAGACCTGATGATTATCACAGATACAGGTGTCATGATCCGTACAAATGTTGCCAATATTTCGCAAACTGGACGCTCAACTATGGGAGTTAAGGTGATGCGTCTAGATCAGGATGCTAAGATTGTGACCTTTACAACGGTTGCTGCGGCAGAAAAAGAAGAAGTTGGGACTGAAATTGAAACAGAAGGTGAAGCATAATGTCTCATAGAAGAACGAAAAATAAAAAGAGTAAGAAAAACAAGCGCAGAAATCTATTTATCAATATTTTAGCAGGTTTCTTAATTCTTCTTTCCCTAGCCTTGATTTTTAATTCAAAGATTCGTGATATCTTTTTGGTCTGGAATACCAATAAATACCAAGTCAATCAAGTCACTAAGGAAAATATAGATGAAAATCTAAAAACAGAAGGAAATTTTGATTTTGACTCTGTTAAGTCTATTTCATCTGAAGCTGTATTGGCTTCTCAATGGGATGCTCAGAAACTTCCCGTTATTGGAGGTATTGCTATTCCCGAAGTGGAGATTAACTTACCGATTTTTAAAGGGTTGGATAATGTAAACCTGTTCTACGGAGCAGGGACCATGAAACCAGACCAAAGAATGGGAGAAGGGAACTATTCTCTAGCTAGTCACCATATCTTTACTGCTGAAAATGCCAGTCAAATGCTCTTCTCACCTTTGGTCAATGCCAAAGCAGGTATGAAAATTTACCTGACGGATAAGGATAAAGTTTATACTTATGAGATTACAGAAGTTAAACGTGTTACACCAGACCGTGTAGATGAAATCGAAGATCGTGATGGCGTAAAAGAGATTACTTTGGTTACCTGTGTTGATTATAATGCGACTGAGCGTATAATCGTCAAAGGAATCTTTAAAGAATCAAAAGCTTATTCTGAGACTTCTGAGGATATTTTGAAGGCCTTTAATCAACCGTATAGACAACGATATTAAGAATGAATGAACCAGTGAAGAGCTATTTCACTGGTTTTTTTATATGAACAAATAGAATCAAAATAGTTCTTATGAAAAAGAATAAGAAGGCTTAGGATAAAGATTTTTAAGATAAATATTTTAGAAATTTACGGAAAACGCTTTCTAGAAAGCAAGAATTATGTTATAATTATCACAAATAAAAGTTTTAGGAGTTTTTTTATGGTCTCTTCAGAATTTATTTCAAAGATTGAATTTGCTTGCAAGAAGAAAGAAAGCCTTTATAGCCAAAGTAAGTTTAAGTATGCGATTCGCTCCATGTTTGCAGGTGCCTTTCTAACATTTAGTACAGCTGCGGGCGCAGTTGGGGCTGACTTGATAAATAAAATTGCTCCAGGTAGTGGACGTTTTCTATTCCCATTTGTTTTTGCTTGGGGATTGGCCTACATTGTTTTCTTGAATGCTGAGCTGGTAACTTCGAATATGATGTTTTTGACAGCTGGTAGTTTCTTGAAAAAAATCTCTTGGAGAAAAACAGCTGAGATTTTACTTTACTGTACCTTGTTCAACCTCATCGGAGCTTTGATAGCAGGTTGGGGCTTTGCCCACTCAGCAGCCTATGCAAATCTAACACATGATAGCTTCATTTCAGGGGTTGTAGAGATGAAGTTAGGTCGTTCCAATGAGCTAGTCTTGCTTGAAGGTATTTTAGCCAATATCTTTGTAAACATCGCCATTCTTTCATTTGTTTTGGTGAAAGACGGTGGAGCCAAACTTTGGCTT
The DNA here is from genome assembly GCA_905221465.1 of bacterium. Lineage (GTDB taxonomy): Bacteria > Bacillota > Bacilli > Lactobacillales > Streptococcaceae > Streptococcus. The sequence goes on from CAJNDG010000001.1 coordinate 378,714, forward strand.
GTTTTGTCAGCAATTTACATGTTTGTATTCTTAACAAACGAACACATTGCTGCGAACTTTGCTTCTTTTGCGATTGTTAAGTTTAGTGTTGCAGCAGATTCAATTGCTAATTTTGACATTCCTAATATTCTTCGTCACTGGGGTGTAACCTTTATCGGGAACTTTATCGGAGGAGGTCTCTTGATGGGCTTACCTTACGCCTTCCTCAATAAAAATGAAGATACTTATGTCGATTAAAGAAATGAGCACGAGTGAATCGTGCTTTTTTGTTTGATGTGTAAGACTAGTCATAGTTGTTCCTTATATCAAAATATAGAAAAACGGTATTGGAAAAGACTAGCACAAGATGATACAATATCCCTAATGAAGCTATTTGGAGGTCGTCATATGACTCGTGATTTTAAATTTGAAACCCTACAATTACATGCTGGGCAAGTAGTTGATCCAGCAACTAAGTCTCGTGCAGTACCGATTTATCAAACAACATCCTTCGTTTTTGATGACACGCAAGAAGGTGCCGATTTGTTTGCCTTGAGAAAACCAGGGAACATTTATACTCGTATCACAAACCCTACAACAGCAGCCTTTGAGGAAAGAATTGCTGCTCTTGAAGGTGGTGTTGGAGCGCTAGCGACAGCATCAGGTATGGCTGCTGTAACCTACACTATTTTGGCGCTTGCTCACGCAGGTGACCATGTGGTGGCTGCGTCAACTATTTACGGTGGGACCTTCAATCTCTTGAAGGAAACCCTTCCTCGTTATGGAATCACAACTACCTTTGTCGATGTGGATAATTTGGAAGAAGTGGAAGCAGCTATCAATGACAATACAAAGCTTGTCTTGATTGAAACCTTGGGGAATCCCTTGATTAACATTCCTGACTTGGAAAAATTGGCTGAGATTGCGCATAAACACCAGATTCCTCTCGTTTCGGACAATACTTTTGCCACACCATATTTGATTAACGTCTTCTCTCACGGTGTAGATATTTCCATTCACTCAGCAACTAAGTTTATCGGTGGGCATGGTACGACTATTGGAGGAGTGATTGTCGATAGCGGTCGTTTTGACTGGGCAGCTTCAGGGAAATTCCCTCAATTTGTTGAGGAAGACCCAAGTTACCACAACTTGAGCTATACTCGTGATGTGGGTGCAGCAGCCTTTATTATCGCTGTTCGTGTTCAATTGCTCCGTGATACAGGTGCTGCCTTGTCACCATTTAATGCCTTTCTCTTGCTCCAAGGGCTTGAAACTCTCTCTCTTCGTGTTGAACGTCACGTGCAAAATGCAGAGAAAATTGTTGATTTCCTTGTAAATCATCCTAAGGTAGAGAAGGTAAATTATCCAAAACTAGCTGACAGTCCTTATCATGACTTGGCTGAGAAATATTTGCCAAAAGGTGTTGGTTCAATCTTTACCTTCCATGTCAAAGGCGGAGAGGCAGAAGCTCGCAAGGTTATTGATAATTTGGAAATCTTCTCTGACCTTGCAAACGTGGCAGATGCCAAATCTCTTGTTGTCCATCCTGCGACAACCACTCACGGTCAGTTGTCAGAAAAAGATCTAGAAGCAGCAGGTGTAACACCAAACCAAATCCGCTTGTCTATCGGTCTTGAAAATGTAGAGGATTTGATTGAAGATTTGCGCTTGGCCTTGGAAAAAATTTAAAGTAACAGATATAAACAGTGGGTTTCGACTCGCTGTTTTTGATTTTCCCTCAGGCATGATATAATGGTTACAGAAGTCTAGAAAGAGGAAAGTTATGAACGAAATCAAATGTCCCAACTGTGGGGAAGTCTTTACAGTAAATGAGAGCCAGTATGCCGAACTTTTATCCCAAGTGAGAACAGCTGAGTTTGATAAGGAATTACACGATCGCATGAAGCAGGAGCTGGCCTTGGCTGAGCAAAAGGCTATGAATGAGCAACAGACTAAACTGGCTCAAAAAGACCAAGAAATCGCGCAATTGCAGAGTCAAATCCAAAATTTTGCTACAGAGAAAGAGTTGGCCAAGAAAGAGGTTGAACAGACAAGCCATCAGGCTCTCTTGGCCAAGGACAAGGAAGTGAAGGCTTTGGAAAACCAATTGGCAACCTTGCGTTTGGAGCATGAAAATCAACTGCAAAAGACCCTTTCTGACCTAGAAAAAGAACGGGATCAGGTTAAAAATCAGCTCCTCTTGCAAGAAAAGGAAAATGAGTTGTCTTTGGCTTCTGTTAAGCAAAACTATGAAGCCCAGCTTAAAGCAGCCAGTGAACAAGTCGAATTTTATAAGAATTTTAAAGCCCAACAATCTACAAAAGCAATCGGAGAAAGTCTGGAACAGTATGCAGAAAGTGAGTTTAACAAAGTCCGCAGTTTTGCCTTTCCAAATGCTTATTTTGAGAAGGATAACAAGGTTTCTGCGCGTGGGTCTAAGGGGGACTTTATCTTCCGTGAGAGTGATGAAAATGGAGTAGAGATTATCTCTATTATGTTTGAAATGAAAAATGAAGCGGATGGAACAGAGAAAAAACACAAGAACGCGGATTTTTACAAGGAATTGGACAAGGACCGTCGGGAGAAGAACTGCGAGTATGCTGTTTTGGTGACTATGCTTGAGGCCGATAACGACTACTTTAACACAGGGATTGTTGACGTCAGTCACGAGTATGAAAAGATGTATGTGGTTCGCCCTCAGTTCTTTATCCAGTTGATTGGTCTCTTGCGTAATGCAGCGCTTAATTCCCTAAAATACAAGCAGGAGTTGGCCTTGGTTCGGGAGCAAAATATTGATATTACGCATTTTGAGGAAGACTTGGATGCCTTTAAGCTAGCCTTTGCTAAGAACTATAACTCTGCTTCGACTAATTTTGGCAAAGCTATCGATGAAATCGACAAGGCCATCAAACGCATGGAAGAGGTCAAGAAGTTCCTAACCACATCCGAAAACCAACTTCGTCTAGCAAACAACAAATTGGAAGATGTCTCTGTAAAAAAATTGACTCGAAAAAATCCAACCATGAAAGCGAAATTTGAAGCACTGAAGGGGGAGTGAGAAAGCAAAAATGAACGGTATTATCAACTTAAAAAAAGAAGCGGGAATGACTTCGCATGACGCGGTTTTTAAACTGCGTAAGATTTTGGGAACCAAGAAAATCGGTCATGGTGGGACCTTAGATCCTGATGTAGTAGGTGTTTTACCTATTGCGGTTGGCAAGGCGACCCGCATGGTCGAATTTATGCAGGATGAGGGCAAGGTCTATGAGGGAGAGATTACTCTGGGCTATTCAACGACGACCGAGGATGCTAGTGGGGAAGTGGTCGCAGAGACACCTGTTTTGTCGCCCTTGGATGAAACCATTATCGATGAAGCGATTGCGAGTCTGACTGGGCCTATTACTCAGATTCCGCCTATGTACTCGGCTGTCAAGGTCAATGGTCGCAAGCTCTATGAGTATGCGCGTGCTGGTCAGGAAGTGGAGCGTCCAGAACGTCAGGTGACCATTTATCAATTTGAGCGGACAAGTCCGATTTCTTATGAGAGCGAACTTGCGCGTTTTACCTTTCGTGTGAAATGCAGTAAGGGGACTTATATCCGTACCTTATCGGTTGATTTAGGTGAGAAGCTGGGTTATGCGGCCCATATGTCCCATTTGACTCGGACTAGTGCAGCAGGTTTGCAACTTGAGGATGCTCTTACCTTGGACGAAATTGCTGAAAAAGTAGAGGCTGGTCAACTGGACTTTCTCCATCCTCTTGAAATTGGAACAGGGGACCTTGTTAAAGTTATCCTAACTCCAGAAGAGGCTACAGAAGTGCGCTTTGGTCGTTTTATCGAGCTAGACCAAATAGACCAAGAACTGGCTGCCTTTGAGGGAGATACATTGCTAGCCATTCTAGAAAAAAGGGATAAATTATATAAACCAAGGAAGGTTTTTAGCTAGTTTAACTGGAGTGTGGGGATAGATTTGTGTTTCCCCTAGACTATCCAAATCAGACTATAAATTTTGCAAAAAATGTGATAGAATAGACGACGGATAAAAAAACGGAGGATAGCATGCAAAATAGACCAATCATTATCGGAGTGACAGGTGGTTCTGGTGGTGGTAAAACCAGTGTTTCAAGAGCCATTTTATCTCACTTTCCTGATGAAAAGATTTCCATGATTGAGCATGATTCATACTACAAGGATCAGTCTCACTTGACTTTTGAAGAGCGTGTCAAAACCAACTACGACCATCCATTTGCCTTTGATACAGATCTGATGATCGAGCAGATTAAAGAATTGTTGGCAGGGCGCCCGGTGGACATCCCGACTTATGACTATACAGCGCATACACGGAGTAGCAAGACCTATCGTCAGGAGCCTCAAGATGTCTTTATCGTTGAGGGGATTTTGGTCTTGGAGGACAAGCGCCTGCGCGATTTGATGGATATCAAGATTTTTGTGGATACGGATGATGATGTGCGCATTATTCGTCGTATCAAGCGTGATATGGAGGAGCGTGGCCGTAGTCTTGATAGCGTTATTGACCAGTACTTAGGTGTAGTTAAACCTATGTATCACCAGTTTATCGAGCCGACCAAGCGTTATGCGGATCTCGTCATTCCTGAAGGAGTCAGTAATATCGTTGCTATCGACCTTTTGACCACTAAGATTGCAAAGATTTTGGAAGAAGCTCGTAACAGCAAATAATCAGATGAGGAGGCCTAGCCTCCTTTTTCTATTTTTCCTTTGGTTTCAGTATGCAAAAGGAGATTTTTAATCATCTTTTTGGTATAATAATACCCATGGAAAAGCAAGAAAATGAATAGTAGGTGGAGATGGAAAAGTATTTATCGGTAACAACTTTGACCAAGTATCTGAAAATGAAATTCGATAAAGACCCTTACTTGGAACGGGTCTATTTAACTGGTCAAGTTTCCAACTTTCGTAAACGACCTACTCACCAATATTTCTCCCTAAAAGATGACCACGCAGTCATTCAAGCGACCATCTGGTCAGGGATATATCAGAAATTAGGCTTCGACCTCGAAGAAGGGATGAAAATCAATGTGATTGGGCGAGTTCAGGTTTATGAACCGAGCGGGAGCTACTCTATCATCATTGAGAAGGCTGAACCTGATGGGGTTGGGGCGCTCGCGATTCAGTTTGAACAACTCAAGAAGAAACTGACAGAAGAAGGTCTGTTTCAAGAACGGTTCAAGCAGCCTCTGCCCCAGTTTGCTAAGAGAATTGGTGTAGTAACCAGTCGCAGTGGTGCAGTCATCCAGGATATTATCACAACCGTGAGCAGACGTTTTCATGGTGTCGATATCCTTCTCTATCCGACCAAGGTGCAAGGAGATGGAGCAGCAGAGGAAATAGCACGGAATATTGCTCGTGCCAATCAGCGTGAGGATCTAGATGTCCTCATCATTGGTCGTGGTGGGGGTTCCATCGAGGATCTCTGGGCTTTTAACGAAGAGATCGTGGTACGGGCTATTTTTGAATCCCGTTTGCCCATCATCTCTAGTGTTGGTCATGAGACGGATGTGACCTTGGCGGATTTTGTGGCAGATAGACGGGCTGCAACGCCAACAGCTGCAGCTGAACTGGCAACGCCTGTAACCAAGTTGGATCTATTGACTCATTTGCAAAATCAAGAAAAACGGATGGCGACAGCAGTTCAGAATGTCCTGTCAAGAAAAAAAGAAGCTCTGAAAAAATGCAGTCAGTCTGTGATTTTTAGACAGCCAGAGCGCTTGTATGATGGTTTTTTGCAACGGTTAGATCAACTGCAACTGCGCTTAAAACAAAGTTTGCGAACACGGATTTCTGATAACAAACAGCTAGTCCAAGCAAGGACGCATCGACTAGTCCAGTTATCACCTGTTACCAAAATCCAGCGTTATCAAGACCGTCTAGATCAGTTGGACAAGCTCCTACGCAGCCAAATGGCGCTGGTTTATGATGCCAAGGTTGCTGAAGTCAAGCGACTTTCAGAAGCTTTGATGATGTTGGATACCAGTCGAATCGTGGCGCGTGGTTATGCAATTGTCAAAAAAGAAGAGTCCGTAGTCGATTCTGTTGAGATGTTGAATAAAAAAGACCAAGTGACGCTTTTGATGCGAGATGGTCAAGTAGAATTAGAGGTTAAAGATGTCAAAACAAAAGAAATTTGAGGAAAATCTAGCAGAACTGGAAACCATTGTCCGAAGTTTGGAAAATGGTGAAATCGCTCTGGAAGATGCAATTGCTGCCTTTCAAAAGGGCATGGTCTTGTCAAAAGAGCTCCAAGCGACGTTGGACAAGGCTGAAAAGACCTTGGTTAAGGTCATGCAAGAAGACGGAACAGAAAGTGATTTTGAATGAAGAAGCAAGAAAAATTAGCTCTTGTGGAGTCGGCTTTGGAAGATTTTTATGGAGACCAGCAGTTTGCTTCTAGTTTGCGAGAGTCCGTTCTCTATTCCATTCATGCTGGTGGCAAGCGTATTCGGCCTTTTCTCTTGCTAGAAGTTCTGGAAGCCTTGCAAGTCGCTATTAAATCAGCACACGCGCAGGTGGCTGCGGCCTTGGAAATGATTCATACAGGGAGCTTGATTCACGATGATCTTCCAGCCATGGATGATGATGATTACCGTCGGGGGCGTTTGACCAATCATAAGAAATTTGGCGAAGCAATGGCAATATTGGCAGGTGATGCCTTGTTCCTAGATCCCTATGCCTTGATAGCGCAGGCAGATTTGCCAAGTCAGATCAAGGTGGATTTGATTTCCAACTTATCCCTTGCTTCAGGAAGTCTAGGAATGGTGGCAGGGCAGGTTTTAGATATGGAAGGCGAACACCAGCATTTGTCCTTGGAAGAACTTCAGATCATTCATGCCAATAAGACTGGAAAATTACTAGCCTATCCTTTCCAAGCAGCTGCTATCATAGCAGAATTAGCGCCAGAAATCCAAGCAAAATTGAAAACTGTGGGTGAATTAATCGGACTTGCCTTTCAAGTTCGAGATGATGTGCTGGATGTGACCGCTAGTTTTGAGGAAATCGGCAAGACTCCACAAAAGGATTTACAGGCAGAAAAGTCGACCTATCCAGCCTTGTTGGGCTTGGAAGAGGCCATTGCATTTTGTAACCAAACCTTGGATCAAGCTAATGCCAAGTTAGAAGAAATTGCCCAGCAAGTCAGCTTTGAAACAGCGCCGATTGTGAAAATAGTAGAAAGTTTGAGAATCAATGGCTAAGGAAAGAGTGGATGTACTAGCTTATAAACAGGGCTTGTTTGAAACACGAGAACAGGCTAAGCGCGGTGTCATGGCTGGTCTGGTTGTAGCTGTCCTCAATGGGGAGCGTTTTGACAAGCCAGGAGAGAAAATCCCAGATGATACTGAACTAAAACTCAAGGGTGAAAAACTCAAGTATGTCAGTCGAGGTGGTCTAAAACTAGAGAAGGCCTTGGAGGTCTTTGATTTGTCAGTCGAGGGAGCGACAACGATTGATATTGGGGCTTCCACTGGAGGATTTACTGATGTCATGTTGCAAAATGGTGCTGAGTTGGTCTTTGCAGTTGATGTTGGTACCAATCAGTTGGCTTGGAAATTACGTCAAGACCCTCGGGTTATCAGTATGGAGCAGTTCAATTTCCGTTATGCTGAAAAGACTGATTTTGAGCAGGAACCGAGCTTTGCCAGTATTGATGTGAGTTTCATTTCCCTCAGTCTGATTTTGCCTGCCTTGCACCGTGTCTTGGCTGATCAAGGTCAAATTGTAGCTTTGGTTAAGCCCCAGTTTGAAGCAGGTCGTGAGCAGATTGGAAAGAATGGAATCATTCGAGATGCCAAGGTTCATCAAACTGTCCTTGAAGCTGTCACTGCTATGGCAGTTGAACAAGGTTTTTCAGTGCTTGGATTAGACTATTCACCAATCCAAGGTGGACATGGAAACATTGAATTTCTGGCATATTTGAAAAAGGAAGAGGGAGCAAGTAACCAAGTTGCCCCAGAAATAGAAAAAGTTGTAGAGAGAGCGCATAGAGAATTTAAAGATGAATAAAAAAGAGAGACTTGAAAAAATTAGAAGATTTGTTACGGATTATCAAATTGGGACTCAGGAAGAAATCGTTGAACATTTGAAGGAAGCAGGTATTTCTGCTACGCAAGCCACTGTCTCAAGGGACATCAAGGAGCTTGGGATTGTTAAAATTCCTTTGAAAAACAACACATATATCTATGAGTTGCCAAAATCAATCGTCAAAAGTTTGCAGTTGGCTGAGGACAATATTGTGAGTTCTGAGTTAATGGGAAATATGATCAACCTTGCTGTCATTCCTGGAAATACTATTTTTGTGAAGAGTCAGTTGGTTGAGGCATTCTCTGAACAGATTTTTAGCTGTCTAGCTGATGATGATTCTATCTTAATTGTAGCTAGAACAGCAGAGGCAGCTGAAGAAATTGTTGAACAAGTCAAAAAATGGTAGGTCAGTATGTTACTTGAAATTTCGATAAAAAACTTTGCCATTATTGAGGCGATTTCCCTCAATTTTGAAAAGGGTATGACTGTTTTAACCGGGGAAACGGGTGCTGGAAAGTCTATCATTATCGACGCTATGAATCTCATGTTGGGGGCTCGTGCAACGACAGACGTTATTCGCCACGGTGCGCCAAAGGCAGAGATTGAGGGGCTTTTCTCAGTTGAAAATAGTCGCCTTTTACAGGAACTTTTTGATGAGCAAGGTTTAGAATTGGGCGATGAGATCATCATCCGCCGGGAAATTTTGCAAAACGGTCGTAGTGTTAGTCGTGTGAATGGTCAGATGGTCAATCTTTCTGTCTTGCGTGCTATTGGGCAACACCTTGTGGATATCCATGGTCAGCATGACCAAGAAGAGTTAATGCGTCCTCAACTGCACATTCAGATGTTGGATGAGTTTGGTGATGCTGCTTTCTTGGACTTGAAGGAGACCTATCAGACGAGCTTTGATGCCTATCGCAAAATGCGTAAGCAGGTTTTGGAAGTCAAGAAAAACCAACAGGAACACAAGGCTCGTATTGAGATGTTGGAATTTCAAATGTCAGAGATTGAGGCAGCAAACTTACAGGCTGGTGAAGACTTGGCTCTCAACCAAGAACGAGATAAACTCCTCAATCATAAGAATATTGCTGATACGCTGACCAATGCCTATAGCATGTTAGACAATGAGGAATTCTCCAGTCTTGCTAATGTCCGTTCAGCCATGAATGACATGGAAAGTGTTGAAGAATACGACCCTGAATACCGTGAAATTTCAAGTTCTCTGTCTGAGACCTACTATGTTTTAGAAGATATTACAAAGCGTTTGGAAGATATTATTGAGGACTTGGATTTTGATGGCAATCGTCTCATGCAGGTTGAAAATCGCTTAGACCTTATAAATACTATTACACGCAAGTACGGTGGAACTGTGGACGATGTTTTGCTTTATTTTGCCAAGATTACGGAAGAGTACAATCTCTTGACGGGTAATAACCTTTCTTCTGAAGACATGGAAGCAGAGCTCAAGAAATTGGAAGTTACTCTTGTTGATTTGGCAGGTCAGCTTGCATCTGCTCGCCATGATTTGGCCCAGCAGCTTGAAGCTGAGATTAAGCAAGAATTGCAAGACCTCTATATGGAGAAGGCACAATTCCAGGTTCGCTTTAGCAAGGGCAAATTTAGTCGTGAGGGGAATGAAACAGTCGAGTTTTACATTTCCACCAACCCTGGTGAATACTTTAAACCCTTGGTCAAAGTTGCATCTGGTGGGGAATTATCCCGCCTTATGTTGGCTATCAAGTCAGCCTTTTCTCGTAAGGAAGGAAAGACCAGTATTGTCTTTGATGAGGTGGATACGGGAGTTTCAGGTCGTGTAGCCCAGGCCATTGCGCAAAAGATTCATAAGATTGGCCAACATGGTCAGGTTTTAGCTATTTCTCACCTTCCTCAAGTGATTGCGATCGCAGATTATCAATTCTTTATTGAAAAGATTAGTGACGAACATTCAACTGTTTCGACAGTTCGTCTCTTGACTTTAGAAGAGCGAGTAGAGGAAGTTGCTAAGATGTTAGCAGGAGAGAATGTAACAGAGGCTGCCCTTACCCAAGCCAGAGAATTATTGCAAACGAGGGAGAAATAGATGACAGACTATTATGTAATTGGAGATGTCCATGGAAAAGCAGGTATGCTGGAAGATCTTCTCAAAACCTGGGATGGTCAAACTCAGTTGCTCTTTCTAGGAGATTTGATTGACCGTGGTGAAGACAGTCGCCGTGTTCTAGAAATGGTCAAGGATTTGGTCGACAATCATGGATCTATCTGTCTATCAGGAAACCACGAGTATATGTTTCTGACTTGGCTCGATGACCCAGAAGAAAGCTATGACCATTATCGTCGCAATGGTGGAGATACAACTATTAACTCTATTTTAGGTCGTCCCTTGGATGCACCAGTTGATGGCGTAGAAGATGCCAAGCGTGTTGCGACTGAAGCGGCAGACTTGGTCGAATTTATTCGTCAAATGCCATTTGTAGTAGAGACAGACAAGTATATCTTTGTTCATGCGGGTATTGACTTGACCTTGGATGATTGGCATGAAACGACTGATTACAAGAAAGTCTGGCTCAGAAAGCCATTCCACGAAGCCGAAAATCATACTGGGAAAATCATTGTCTTTGGGCATACACCAGTTTATGGCTTACTGAAGCAAGACCGAGGTACTGCTGAGCTTTGGATGACAGAAGATGGCAAGATTGGCATGGATGGAGGAGCTGTCTATGGCGGTGTCCTTCATGGGATCGTCTTTACTGACCAAGGAATGACAGAACACCACTTTATCGAGAATGATGGTTTTATTGCCGAAGATTAGTACTCCTAGCAGGGTATGGTCTTGTCAAAATGTTAAAAACAATTTATAATAAATAGATACCCTGAAAGGAAGAGCACCATGAACTTAGAAGATTTGAAAAAACGACAGGAGAAGATTCGAAACTTCTCTATTATCGCCCATATTGACCATGGGAAATCAACCCTAGCAGACCGCATTTTGGAAAAGACGGAGACGGTTTCTAGTCGTGAAATGCAAGCCCAACTTCTGGATAGTATGGATCTTGAGCGTGAACGTGGGATTACCATTAAACTCAATGCCATTGAGCTGAATTACACTGCAAAAGATGGCGAGACCTATATTTTCCACTTAATTGACACGCCAGGGCACGTAGACTTTACCTATGAAGTGTCGCGTTCGCTAGCTGCCTGTGAAGGAGCGATTTTGGTGGTTGATGCGGCTCAAGGGATTGAAGCTCAAACACTTGCTAATGTTTATCTAGCCTTGGACAATGATTTGGAAATTCTGCCAGTCATTAACAAGATTGACCTACCAGCTGCGGATCCAGAGCGTGTTCGTACAGAGATTGAGGATGTCATCGGACTGGATGCCAGCGAAGCAGTCTTAGCTTCAGCCAAAGCTGGTATTGGTATTGAAGAAATTCTTGAGCAGATCGTTGAAAAAGTGCCAGCACCAACGGGTGATGTTGCAGCTCCATTAAAAGCCTTGATTTTCGACTCAGTTTATGATGCTTATCGTGGGGTTATCCTCCAAGTGCGTGTTATGGACGGAGTGGTTAAACCTGGCGATAAGATTCAGCTCATGAGCAATGGCAAGACCTTTGATGTGACGGAGGTCGGTATTTTCACGCCGAAAGCAGTAGGGCGCGATTTCCTTGCGACTGGTGACGTTGGTTATATTGCGGCTTCTATTAAGACAGTTCAAGATACGCGCGTGGGTGATACAGTTACTCTAGCAAGCAATCCTGCAGCAGAACCACTAGATGGCTACAAGCAGATGAATCCTATGGTCTTTGCTGGTCTCTATCCAATTGAGTCAAATAAGTACAATGACCTTCGTGAAGCCCTAGAGAAATTGCAGCTCAACGATGCCAGCCTGCAGTTTGAACCAGAAACATCTCAGGCGCTTGGATTTGGTTTCCGTTGTGGATTCCTTGGACTTCTCCATATGGATGTTATCCAAGAGCGTTTAGAGCGTGAGTTCAATATTGACCTCATCATGACAGCTCCGTCTGTTATTTACAAGGTTAACCAAACTGACGGTGAATCTATGGATGTGTCTAACCCCTCTGAATTTCCAGATCCAACCAAGATTGCGACTATTGAAGAACCGTATGTCAAGGCGCAAATCATGGTACCGCAGGAGTTTGTCGGAGCAGTAATGGAACTGGCTCAGCGCAAGCGTGGGGATTTTGTGACCATGGACTATATCGATGACAATCGTGTTAATGTCATCTATCAAATTCCACTTGCTGAAATCGTCTTTGACTTCTTTGATAAGCTTAAGTCTTCGACGCGTGGTTATGCAAGCTTTGACTACGAATTGTCAGAGTACCGTCCATCTAAACTGGTCAAAATGGATATCCTTCTCAATGGGGATAAGGTGGATGCCCTCAGCTTTATCGTTCACAAGGATTTTGCCTACGAACGTGGGAAACTCATCGTGGATAAGCTCAAGAAAATCATCCCTCGTCAACAATTTGAGGTGCCGATTCAAGCAGCTATTGGGCACAAAATTGTGGCTCGTACTGATATCAAGGCCCTTCGTAAAAACGTACTTGCCAAATGTTATGGTGGTGACGTTTCTCGTAAACGAAAACTCCTTGAAAAACAAAAAGCTGGTAAGAAACGCATGAAGGCTATCGGATCAGTAGAAGTCCCACAAGAAGCCTTCCTTAGCGTCTTGAGCATGGATGAAGAATAGAAATATAAAATAAAACTCTTGAAGATTTTTCAAGAGTTTTTGCTTTAAATGTGAGCTATAAAATCGGAAGCTAACAGAATCGATTAGGTTAGAATTTGACAGAAGTCCCTATTTTTCTTATAATGCAGATGGAAAGGTGGTAGGATGAAAAAATTATTAATTTTAGGTACTGTTGTTACTATTAGTGCTTTTTTAGCTTCATGCTCCAATAAATCGCAAACAGCAACCGATGAAAGTTCGACTGCGGTTGTTAGGTCTTCTAGCAGTCAGGAAACGAGTAGCTCTAGCTCTGCTGTTTCTGAAGCGAAAAAGGAAGAGACGCAAATCATCGGCTCGAATGAGTATGGTTTTGTCAAGGTACCCAAATCATGGGTTCGATTCCATGAAGTAGAAGGTGGAAATGATATACAGTATTGTGATGGAACAGATATCAACATTGTTACACTAAATACCTTCAAGGCTGAGCAGTTTAATATCAGCGAAGAAGAATATGCTAAACTGGATGTTGTGACTGTCTCATCTAGTATTTTAACTTCCAAAGAACAAAGCTCTGATTTCAGTAAGGTTTGGGGCTCCAAATCGACCATTGGAGGCTATGAAGCCTATGTTGTCAATGCAATTGCTAAGTCAGGGAAATACCTCGTTACCTGGGTTTTCCGATCAAATGATGGTAAAATCCGCTATGTTTCACTTGAAGGGGATGGGGAAACTTTAAAAACAATCTTACCGATGGTTGAAAGTAGCTGGTCAACTACTAAATCTGAATAAATGAAAAAAAGAAGATTCTTGGTCTTCTTTTTATTTTTTTTACGAATAGATAGATGAGTAGAAAAAGAAATGGAGTTGTATATGAAGATCACAAACTATGAGATTTACAAATTGAGAAAAGCTGGGCTGACCAATCAACAAATTTTAACTGTTCTTGAATACGACGAGACTGTAGATCAGGAGCTCTTGCTAGGTGATATTGCAGAAATATCTGGGTGTCGTAATCCTGCTGTCTTTATGGAACGCTATTTCCAGATAGATGATGCACAGTTGGAGAAGGAGTTTCAGAAATTTCCATCCTTTTCTATTCTTGATGACTGTTATCCTTGGGATCTGAGTGAGATTTATGATGCTCCAGCACTCTTATTTTATAAAGGAAATTTGGACTTGTTGAAATTTCCAAAGGTTGCTGTTGTAGGGAGTCGTTCATGTTCTAGTCAGGGAGCAAAATCGGTCCAGAAAGTCATTCAAGGTTTGGAAAACGAGTTAATTGTGGTCAGTGGTTTAGCCAAAGGGATTGATACCGCCGCCCATATGGCTGCACTTCAGAATGGAGGAAGAACAATTGCTGTCATTGGAACAGGATTGGATGTTTTCTATCCCCGAGCCAATAAACGTTTGCAGGAACACATTGGCAATCACCATTTGGTACTTAGCGAGTACGGACCTGGTGAGGAACCCTTGAAATTTCACTTTCCAGCTCGTAATCGTATCATTGCTGGCCTTTGCCGTGGTGTGATTGTAGCAGAGGCAAGGATGCGTTCTGGTAGTCTTATTACTTGTGAGCGAGCTATGGAAGAAGGGCGTGATGTCTTTGCCATTCCAGGAAACATTTTAGATGGGCATTCAGATGGCTGTCACCATCTGATCCAAGAGGGAGCAAAGCTGATTTCCAGTGGTCAAGATGTGCTGGCTGAGTTTGAATTTTAAGGAGAAATTTGTTCACACAGATAAACTTTTCTTCTATATATAGGACTTAGGTCTTGACAGCTATAGAAAAATGGTTTACACTTTATAAAGTTTATTACTTTGAAAAGGTGTGATAGTGTGGCTACGGCAACAAAGAAGAAAAAATCAACAGTTAAAAAAAATCTAGTCATCGTGGAGTCGCCTGCTAAAGCGAAAACGATTGAGAAATATCTAGGCAGAAATTATAAGGTTTTAGCCAGTGTCGGGCATATCCGTGATTTGAAGAAATCCAGTATGTCAGTCGACATTGAAAATAACTATGAACCACAGTATATCAATATCCGAGGAAAAGGTCCTCTCATCAATGACTTAAAAAAAGAAGCTAAAAAAGCCAATAAAGTCTTTCTAGCAAGTGACCCGGACCGTGAAGGAGAAGCGATTTCCTGGCATTTGGCTCACATTCTCAACTTGGATGAGAATGATGCCAACCGTGTAGTCTTTAATGAAATTACCAAAGACGCAGTAAAAAATGCCTTTAAAGAGCCTCGCAAGATTGACATGGACTTGGTCGACGCCCAACAGGCTCGTCGAGTCTTAGACCGCTTGGTAGGGTATTCGATTTCGCCTATTTTGTGGAAAAAGGTCAAGAAGGGCTTATCAGCAGGACGCGTGCAGTCTGTTGCCCTTAAGCTCATCATTGACCGTGAAAATGAAATCAATGCCTTCCAACCGGAAGAATACTGGACAATTGATGGTGTTTTTAAGAAGGGAACCAAACAATTTCAGGCTTCTTTCTATGGTATGAATGGCAAAAAGATGAAATTGACCACCAATGAAGAGGTCAAAGAAGTCTTGTCCCATTTGACTAGTAAAGATTTCACAGTAGACCAGGTAGATAAGAAAGAACGCAAACGCAATGCGCCCCTACCGTATACAACTTCAACCATGCAGATGGATGCTGCTAACAAAATCAATTTCCGTACTCGAAAGACTATGATGGTAGCCCAACAGCTCTATGAAGGGATCAATATTGGATCGGGCGTGCAAGGTTTGATTACCTATATGCGTACAGACTCGACTCGTATCAGTCCTGTGGCTCAGAACGAAGCAGCAAGCTATATTAACGACCGCTTTGGTAGCAAGTATTCCAAGCATGGTAGCAAGGTCAAGAATGCCTCAGGTGCTCAAGATGCCCACGAAGCCATTCGTCCATCTAGTGTCTTTAACACACCTGAAAGCATCGCTAAGTACTTGGACAAAGACCAGCTTAAGCTCTATACCCTTATCTGGAACCGTTTTGTGGCTAGCCAGATGACAGCTGCTATCTTTGATACCATGGCTGTCAAACTCTCTCAAAATGGAGTCCAATTCGCGGCAAATGGTAGTCAAGTTAAGTTTGATGGTTATCTTGCTATCTACAATGACTCTGACAAGAACAAAATGTTGCCAGATATGGAAGTAGGAGATGTGGTCAAGCAGGTCAATAGCAAGCCAGAACAACATTTCACTCAACCACCTGCTCGCTATTCGGAAGCGACTCTTATCAAGACCTTGGAAGAAAATGGGGTTGGACGTCCGTCAACTTACGCTCCGACCATTGAAACCATCCAAAAACGTTACTACGTTCGTCTAGCAGCAAAACGTTTTGAACCAACAGAGTTGGGTGAAATTGTTAATAAACTCATTGTTGAATATTTCCCAGATATCGTAAATGTGACCTTCACAGCTGAAATGGAAGGAAAACTGGATGATGTCGAAGTTGGTAAAGAGCAGTGGCAACGGGTCATTGACGCCTTTTACAAACCATTCTCTAAAGAAGTATCCAAGGCTGAATCCGAAATGGAAAAAATCCAGATCAAGGATGAGCCAGCTGGATTTGACTGTGAAGTTTGTGGCAGTCCGATGGTGATTAAGCTCGGTCGTTTTGGTAAATTCTATGCTTGTAGTAATTTCCCAGACTGCCGTCACACACAAGCAATTGTCAAAGAGATTGGAGTCGAGTGCCCAAGCTGTCATCAAGGACAAATCATCGAACGCAAAACCAAGCGCAATCGTATCTTCTATGGTTGCAATCGTTACCCAGAATGTGAATTTACTTCCTGGGACAAACCAATTGGCCGTGACTGTCCAAAATGTGGACACTTCCTGGTGGAGAAAAAAGTCCGTGGTGGTGGTAAGCAGGTTGTATGTAGTAATGGCGACTACGAAGAGGAAAAAATTAAATAAAATGAAGAGTCCTGAAAATGAATTTCAGGCTCTTTTTTGTTGATGCTTGACAAATTTCCCCCTTGTATGCGAAACTAGAGGAAGAGTAATTTATCTAGGAGAAATCATGCGTATCATTTATCTCTGTATTGGCTTTATTTCACTGGCTTTAGCTGTCATTGGGGTTGTCCTACCACTTTTGCCAACAACTCCCTTTCTTTTGTTAGCTATTGCTTGTTTTTCAAAATCTTCTAAGCGTTTTGAAGACTGGCTTTATCATACAAAGCTTTATCAGACCTATGTAGCTGACTTTCGCGAGACCAAGTCTATTGCGCGAGAACGAAAGAAAAAAATCATCGTATCTATCTATATCTTGATGGGGATTTCTATTTATTTTGCCCCTCTTTTGCCAGTCAAAATCGGTCTAGGAGCCTTGACTATCTTTATCACCTACTATCTCTTTAAAGTTATTCCTGACAAAGAATAGATAAAAATAGTAGTTATTTGCCTTGATAAAAATGAAAGCATATTTAAAACAATATGATATAATAAATTTAAAGAAAACATCAAGGAGAATCAAATGATTTACGAATTTTGTGCTGAAAATGTGACCTTGCTTGAAAAAGCGATGCAGGCTGGAGCTCGTCGAATCGAACTTTGTGACAATCTAGCAGTAGGAGGAACAACACCTAGCTATGGAGTGACCAAGGCAGCGGTTGAACTGGCAGCTAACTACGACACCACCATCATGACTATGATTCGTCCCCGTGGTGGCGACTTTGTCTATACTGATCTTGAAATAGCGATCATGCTAGAAGACATTCGTTTGACTGCACAGGCTGGAAGTCAAGGGGTTGTATTTGGGACATTAACTGCTGATAAGAAGTTGGATAAGACTAATCTTGAGAAGTTGATTGCCGCATCTAAAGGAATGGAAATTGTCTTTCACATGGCCTTTGACGAATTGAGTGATGAAGACCAGTTGGAAGCCATTGACTGGCTCAGCCAAGCCGGTGTCACTCGTATCTTAACTCGTGCTGGTGTGTCTGGAGACTCCCTAGAGAAACGTTTCGCTCATTATCACAGAATTTTGGAACATGCAAAAGGTAAAATTGAAATCTTACCAGGTGGGGGGATTGACTTGGATAACCGTCAAACCTTTATCGACCAGCTGGGTGTGACACAATTGCATGGAACCAAGGTTGTCTTTTAAAAAATAGAAAGGAACTGCTAGCTTTTGGTAGCAGTTTTCACTTATGTTTGAAATTTTTAACTCCTATCAGTTTAATAAAGAAAAAGCTAGAGACTATGGTTTTGTAGAAAATGGGGAAGTCTGGAACTATAGTTGCCAGATTTTGCAAGGTGACTTTTCCATGACAGTCTCTATCACTCCTGATAATGTGAGTTTTCAGGTTTTCGATCAGGAAACGGGTGACCTCTATCCCCAAGTTCATATGGAAAGCATGCGTGGGAGTTTTGTTGCAAGTGTTCGTGAGGCTTGTTTGGAGATTCTTTACCAGATTCGGAAGGCTTGCTTTGATGTACAGGATTCTATCTGCCCTCAGACTAAGCGTATCATGGATAAGGTTCAGGAAAAGTATGGTAATCAGTTGGAGTATCTTTGGGAGAAATCGCCTGATACAGCTGTATTACGTCATGAAGGCAATCAAAAGTGGTATGCTGTTTTGATGAGAATCCCATGGGATAAGCTGGAAAAGGGGAGAGAAGGGCTAGTCGAAGCAGTCAACCTCAAACACGACCAAGTAGCTGACCTGCTTTCAAAAAAAGGCATTTATCCGGCCTTTCATATGAACAAACGCTACTGGCTTAGTCTGGCGCTTGATGATAGTTTGCAAGATGAAGAAGTGATAGAACTCATCGAAAAAAGTTGGAACTTGACTGTGAAAAAATAAGGAAATTCGCTTGAGTTTTCAAATACTTTCAATTAGCAAAATATTCTTTACTGAAGAAATTTTCAGAAAATAATGGATTTTTTCTTGACAAGTGTTTTTAGCTATGCTAAAATACTAAACAAGATATCAAACGAAGGAGAAAGTCAAACATGAAAACAGCTAAGTTTAATCAATTTGCTTTGTTGTTGAGGTACTCGGGCTAGTGCAAAAGCATTAGTCCTGTTTGGCTTACCAAGCGGGAGAAAATCAACATCTCGCTTGGGCTTCTAAGCGAGATGTTTTTTTAAAACCACATTTGGAAAAGGGGAAATCTTATGCGTAAAGTTGAATTTTTTGATACAAGCCTTCGTGATGGGGAACAAACACCTGGTGTTAACTTTTCAATCAAAGAAAAAATTGCCATTGCAAGGCAGTTGGAAAAATGGGGCATTTCAGCCATTGAAGCTGGTTTTCCAGCTGCTAGTCCGGACTCATTTAAGGCAGTTCAGGAGATTGCTAAAGCCATGAAAAAAACAGCAGTGACAGGATTAGCTCGTTCTGTAAAATCTGATATTGATGCTTGTTATGAGGCGCTTAAGGATGCCAAGTATCCACAAATTCATGTCTTTATCGCTACCAGTCCGATTCACCGCAAGTATAAGCTCAATAAGAGCAAGGAAGAGATTTTAGAAGCTATCAAGGAACATGTTTCTTATGCTCGTTCTAAGTTTGAAATCGTCGAATTCTCTCCTGAAGATGCGACTAGAACAGAGTTGGATTTCCTCTTGCAAGTCGTTCAAACAGCGGTCGATGCAGGTGCATCTTATATCAATATCCCTGACACAGTTGGATTCACCACGCCAGAAGAGTACGGAGCTATTTTCAAATACTTGATTGAGAATGTCAAGACGGATTGTCAGATTATCTATTCACCTCACTGTCATGACGACCTTGGAATGGCAGTGGCTAACAGCCTTTCTGCTGTCAAGAACGGTGCTGGACGTGTTGAAGGAACTATCAATGGTATTGGAGAGAGAGCTGGGAATGCTGCTTTGGAAGAAATAGCAGTGGCTCTCAATATTCGCCAAGATTACTACCAAGCAGAGACAAGTATTGTCCTAAATGAAACCATTAATACGTCTGAAATGGTTTCTCGCTTCTCTGGTATTCCAGTTCCTAAAAACAAGGCTGTCGTTGGTGGCAATGCCTTCTCTCATGAATCGGGCATTCACCAAGATGGAGTCCTTAAAAATCCTCTCACTTATGAGATCATCACACCTGAGTTGGTCGGTGTTAAGAGTAATAGTCTTCCGCTTGGTAAATTGTCAGGTCGCCATGCCTTTGTTGAGAAGCTAAGAGAATTGGCTCTAGACTTTACAGAAGAGGATATCAAACCACTCTTCGCTAAGTTCAAGGCACTAGCGGACAAGAAACAAGAAATCACAGATGCAGATATTCGAGCTCTGGTAGCTGGAACCATGGTTGAAAACCCAGAAGGTTTCCACTTTGATGATTTACAACTTCAAACCCATGCAGATAATGAGATTGAAGCGCTCGTTAGCCTGGCCAATATGGATGGTGAGAAAGTCGAATTCAATGCGACAGGGCAAGGTTCCGTTGAAGCGATCTTTAACGCTATCGATAAGTTCTTTAATCAATCTGTCCGCTTGGTGTCCTATACCATTGACGCGGTAACAGATGGAATCGATGCCCAAGCTCGTGTCTTGGTTACTGTTGAAAACAGAGATACAGAAACCATCTTTAATGCAGCAGGTCTTGATTTCGATGTATTAAAGGCTTCGGCTATTGCTTATATCAATGCCAATACTTTTGTTCAAAAAGAGAATGCAGGTGAGATGGGGCGTAGCGTTTCCTACCGAGACATGCCTAGTGTGTAAAGGAGAAGGCTATGACAAAGAAAATAGTAGCTCTAGCAGGGGATGGAATCGGTCCAGAAATTATGGAAGCTGGTTTAGCAGTTTTGGAAGCTCTAGCTTCAAAAACAGGTTTTGACTATGAGATAGATAGATGCCCCTTTGGAGGTGCAGGTATTGATGCTGCGGGGCATCCCTTACCTGATGAAACCCTCAAGGCATGTAGAGAAGCAGATGCTATTCTCCTTGCGGCTATCGGTAGTCCTCAGTATGATGGAGCATCGGTTCGGCCTGAACAAGGCTTGCTGGCTCTTCGTAAGGAACTCAATCTCTATGCCAATATTCGCCCTGTTAAGATTTTTGATAGTCTCAAGCATTTGTCACCTCTCAAACCCGAACGAATTGCTGGTGTAGACTTTGTCGTGGTGCGTGAGTTGACAGGTGGGATTTACTTTGGGGATCATATCCTTGAAGAGCGCAAAGCGCGTGATATCAACGACTACAGCTATGAGGAAGTAGAGCGGATCATTCGCAAGGCATTTGAAATCGCAAGAAGTCGCAGAAAAATCGTTACTAGTATTGATAAGCAAAATGTTCTAGCAACATCAAAACTCTGGCGGAGAGTAGCTGAGAAAGTCGCGCAGGATTTCCCAGATGTTACCTTGGAACACCAGTTGGTGGACTCAGCTGCCATGCTTATGATTACCAATCCTGCTAAGTTTGATGTCATCGTAACGGAGAATCTTTTCGGAGATATCTTATCTGATGAATCAAGCGTTCTATCAGGCACTCTTGGTGTTATGCCATCAGCCAGTCATTCTGAAAAGGGGCCAAGTCTTTATGAGCCTATTCACGGTTCGGCACCCGATATTGCAGGTCAAGGAATTGCCAATCCTATCTCTATGATTTTGTCAGTTGCTATGATGTTGAGAGACAGTTTTGGACGTTATGAGGATGCAGAGCGTATCGAGCGTGCTGTTGAAGCTAGTTTAGCGGCTGGCATTTTAACAAGAGATATTGGAGGACAGGCTTCTACTAAGGAAATGACAGAAGCCATCATTGAAAGATTATGAAGATAAATGAAGGAATCACGCTTGCCCTCTTGATTTGGAATTTGCTGATTTTCTTGATTTATGGCATTGACAAATCCAAGGCAAGAAGAGGTGCTTGGCGCGTTCCAGAGAAAATCTTACTCATTTTATCCCTTACTTGTGGTGGTTTTGGTGCCTGGCTGGCAGGAATCACCTTTCACCACAAGACTAGAAAATGGTACTTTAAAACAGTTTGGTTTCTCGGGATGGTGACCACACTAGTAGCCTTATATTTTATTTGGAGGTAATGGATGGCAGGAAAATCGATTTTTGATAAATTATGGGACCGCCATGTCATCACAGGAGAAGAAGGGCAGCCCCAACTCATGTATGTGGACCAGCACTATATTCATGAAGTGACTAGTCCCCAAGCTTTTCAAGGATTACGAGATGCAGGTCGCAGATTGAGACGACCAGACTTGACATTTGGGACCTTTGACCACAATGTACCAACGGTCAATATCTACGATATTCGAGATGTTATTTCTAAGGCCCAAATTGATAAGCTTGCTGAAAATGTTGAGGAGTTTGGGATTGAACATGCTGCCCATGGTTCTGAAAAGCAGGGAATCGTTCACATGGTTGGTCCAGAGACAGGACGGACACAACCAGGAAAATTCATCGTCTGTGGAGATAGCCACACAGCTACTCACGGAGCTTTCGGAGCTATCGCCTTTGGGATTGGGACCAGTGAGGTCGAGCATGTCTTTGCTACCCAGACCCTTTGGCAGGTCAAACCCAAGAAAATGCTGGTAGAATTCACTGGTGTTCCTCAAAAAGGAGTTTATTCTAAGGATTACATTCTCGCCTTAATTGCCAAGTACGGCGTTGCCTGTGGTGTTGGCTATGTGGTGGAATATCGTGGGCAAGCAATTGATGCACTGACCATGGAAGAGAGAATGACCATCTGCAATATGTCCATCGAGTTTGGCTCCAAGATGGGAATTATGAATCCAGACCAGACTACCTATGACTATCTCAAGGGACGGGAATGCGTTCCCGAAGCTTTCGAGGAGGCGGTTGCTGACTGGAAGACGCTTGTCAGCGATGATGATGCTGTCTATGATAAGGTTATCCGGATGGATGTCTCAGACTTGGCTCCTATGGTGACCTGGGGAACCAATCCTGCTATGGGCGTCGACTTTGACAGTAGTTTTCCAGAAATTAAGGATATGAATGATGAACGAGCTTATCATTACATGAACTTGGAGCCCGGTCAAAAGCCAGCGGACATTGAACTAGGCTATATCTTTATCGGGTCTTGTACCAATGCTCGGCTCAGTGACCTACAACTGGCTGCGCGATTTGTCAAAGGGAAGAAAATTGCTCCCAATCTAACAGCAATTGTAGTGCCAGGATCGCGTCCTGTCAAACGAGCTGCTGAGAAGTTGGGCTTGGATAAGGTTTTCTTAGATGCTGGTTTTGAGTGGCGAGACCCAGGTTGCTCTATGTGCCTAGGGATGAATCCGGACAAGGTCCCTGATGGCGTCCACTGTGCCTCAACCAGTAACCGCAACTTTGAAGACAGACAAGGATTTGGTGCTAAAACCCATCTCTGCAGTCCAGCTATGGCAGCGGCGGCAGCTATAGCAGGGCGCTTCGTAGATGTTCGGCAAATGCCAGAGGCCCAGTAAGGAGAGGATATGGAGAAATTTACAGTTTATACGGGAACGACCGTTCCTCTCATGAATGATAACATCGACACCGACCAAATACTCCCCAAGCAGTTTCTTAAGTTAATTGATAAAAAAGGCTTTGGTAAGTACCTCATGTATGCTTGGCGTTATCTGGACGATAACTACACTGAGGATCCAGACTTTGTCTTTAACCGACCTGAGTATCGTAAAGCCAGTATTCTCATCTCGGGGGATAACTTTGGTGCGGGATCTTCGAGGGAACACGCAGCTTGGGCTCTAGCTGACTATGGTTTTAAGGTCGTGATTGCAGGTTCTTTTGGGGATATTCATTACAATAATGAACTCAATAATGGCATGTTGCCCATTGTTCAGCCTAGAGAGGTTAGAGAGAAACTAGCCCAGCTACAACCAACTGACCAGGTAACTGTGGACTTGGAACAACAAAAAATCATCTCACCAGTTGGAGAATTCACTTTCGAAATAGATAGCGAGTGGAAACACAAGCTCTTAAATGGTTTGGATGATATCGGTATTACTTTGCAGTATGAAGATTTGATTGCTGCTTATGAAAAACAACGTCCAGCCTACTGGCAGGATTAGAAAAAATAGAAAAGGAACTATAGAACTATGACAAAACACATTCAATGGAACGGAACACTTTCTCAAGAAGGCTATGACATTTTAAAAGGTGAGGGCGGATGTATCGTTTGCCCTACAAAAGTTGGTTACATTATCATGACTAGCGATAAAGCAGGACTTGAACGCAAATTTGAAGCTAAAGAGCGTAACCGTAACAAACCAGGTGTTGTACTTTGTGGTAGCATGGATGAGCTTCGCGCTTTAGCACAACTCAACCCAGAAATTGAAGCCTTCTACCAAAAACATTGGGACGAAGACATTCTCCTCGGTTGTATCCTTCCATGGAAACCAGAAGCTTTTGAAAAACTTAAAGCATACGGTGATGGCCGTGAAGAACTCATGACAGACGTTCGTGGTACTAGCTGTTTTGTCATCAAGTTTGGTAAAGCTGGTGAACAACTGGCTGCTAAACTTTGGGAAGAAGGCAAGATGGTCTACGCCTCATCAGCCAACCCATCTGGAAAAGGAAACCGTGGTAAGGTGGAAGGTATCGGAGAACGGATCGAAGGAGCAGTGGACCTTGTCATCGAGGCAGATGACTATGTGGCATCCATCCAACCGGACAAAACAATCGAAACTCGCTACGAGCAAGGTGTGATGGTGTCTATGGTCGATAAGGACGGAAAACTCATCCCAGAACAAGGTGGAGCCCGTTCAATCTCACCAGCACCAGTTGTTATCCGCAAAGGGCTTGACATTGATAAGATCATGATGCATTTGTCAGATACCTTTAACTCATGGGACTACCGTCAAGGTGAGTATTACTAAGATAAAAAAAGAAGTCTAGTGTTAAGAGTCATTGAAGCTCCTAACGCTGGGCTTTTTTTAGAAGTTCTTTTCTTTTTCTATAGGATATGATATTCTATATATGAAATATATAGTTTTTTATTCGAACATTATTATAAAAGGAGTAAGATTGATGGATAAAAGAAAGCTTGGCTTGGAAGATTTTTATGCTTGGTACCAAGAAAATAAAATAAGATTAAGAGAAGATGCATTTAAATATAGTATTCACAATGAACAATTACGTGAAGAATTTCTTAAAGAATGGCCACTTGATAGAATTTTAACCATGTCTATCGATGAATATGTCATTGGGAAAGGTGCTAAAAGTAATTCTTTTTGTTATGCTCTTGAGATAGGAAAATACCAATCATTATTTATGGGGATTGGTGGAGGAGGTTCTTCAAAATTTGGTATTTATTGGAATGAGGATACCAAAAGCTATAAGAATCAAGCTAATAAAATCATTCCAGAATCAGAACTAGAAGACCGCTTTAACAAATTAAAATCGGATTTGTATGAGATCATCCAAGCTGGTAGAATGTTGGATTTCAATAATCCTATCTTTGACATGAAAAAGTCAAAGAATGAATTTATTAGGCGTTCTGCAGTGGTAACAAAACTACTTTGTATTTATTCTGAGAATCCTTCTTTTTTAGGAGTAAATATGAATAGTCAAAATGAATTTTGGAATAGGTTGATTCCCCAAAGCAATCAAGGAGGACCCTATCGTCAGAATCATGAGATTTTTAAACTGTTTTCTAAAACATATCCTGAACTAGAATCTTCAATGTTGGGTAGTATTTTATTTGAGTATTCAAAAGATATTATAGACAGTGATGATAAGCAAGGAGAGAAAGAAATGTCTGAACAAAATAATTTTCATCATACCTTGAGTAATATCTTATTACAATCCAAAAACCTCATTCTCCGTGGTGCACCTGGTACAGGAAAAACTTATCTTGCTAAAGAAATAGCTAAAGAATTAACGGATGGCAACGAAGACCAAATCGGCTTTGTACAGTTTCACCCTTCCTATGATTATACGGATTTTGTAGAGGGGTTGAGACCAGTATCAAATGGGGATGGAGCTATTGAGTTTAAGCTACAGGATGGTATTTTTAAAGATTTTTGTCAGAAAGCAAAAGAAGCCCAATTGATTGGAGGACAAGATAATTTTGATGAGGCTTGGGATTCTTACTTAGAATATATAAATGTTGCTGAAGAAAAAGAATATATAACAAAAACATCTTACTTATCTGTTAATAGTAGACAAAATTTGTCAGTAAATTATGATAGTGGTGTTCCAGGATGGTCACTACCTCGCAAATATGTTTACGAGTTGTATAAAGATAAAAATTATAATAAGCAAGAATACTACAAAAGTGGTGGAAAAACTGTCCTAGAAACATTGAGAAAGAGATTTGGTTTGAAAGACTATGTTTCCCCAACAGAAATTGATACTGATAAGAAATTCGTTTTCATCATTGATGAAATCAATCGTGGTGAGATTTCTAAGATTTTTGGTGAACTCTTTTTCTCTATCGACCCTGGTTATCGTGGTGAAAAGGGGAGTGTTTCTACCCAGTATGCCAATCTACACGAAACTGATGAGAAGTTTTATATCCCCGAAAATGTTTACATCATCGGAACAATGAATGATATTGACCGCTCGGTGGACACCTTTGATTTTGCTATGCGTCGTCGTTTTCGTTTTGTTGAAGTTACTGCCGAGAGTCAAGTTGGCATGTTGGATAAAGAATTGGGTATCCATGCAGAAGAAGCAAAACTTCGTCTTAGAAATTTGAACGCTGCTATCGAAAACGTTCAGGAATTAAACAGTCATTATCATATCGGTCCAAGTTATTTCCTTAAGTTGAAGGATGTAGACTTTGACTATGAAATACTCTGGTCAGATTACCTCAAACCTCTTTTGGAAGATTACTTACGAGGTTCTTATGAAGAATCTGAAACTCTGGCAACATTGAAAAAAGCATTTAATCTGACAAATAAAGAGCAAACAGTTCAGCAAGATACTGGTGATGATAATGCGGATAACTGATAATCAGCATAAAATTGCTAAAGAAGACTTTGTCGCAGAATATCCCAAACTAAGTCAAGCGCTTCTTGATAGAACACTGGATAACCTTTCTATAGAAGACAATATCTTTATTTTTCCAAATGATTTGACTCATACTCCTGATTTGGATAAGGAACAAAAGATTTTTGAAACTGTAAAGCAGGAAATTAAGACTGGGAATGTGATTGGTTTTCTTGGATATGGTCAGGAAAGATTAAAGATTGCCTCTCGTTTTTCTGATGAAAGTAATGACTATTTTTTGCATTATCTTTTACAAAAGGTACTCAATATCAATCTGACTAGTTTGGATTTTGGTCTATCTCAAGAGGATAAACTTTATCAGTTCTTGATTTACCTCTTTCCAAAGTATCTGCAAGTCGCTCTCCGAAAAGGTCTTTATAAGGAATACCAGAGATTTTCTCATAACGACAGTCATGTAAAGGGAGTGATAGATGTAAGAAATCATCTTAAGAGAAATGCTCCTTTTATGGGAAATGTTGCCTACACAACGAGAGAGTTCACCTATGATAATCCACTCATGCAATTGATTCGGCATACGATTGAGTACATAAAGATTCAAAAAAGTTTCAGATCTTTGCTTGATAATAATCGTGAAACTATAGCTGAAATTATCCGTGTAAGTCCGTCTTATAAACTCGCTGATCGTGCTAAGATTATCAGAATGAATAAAACGAAACCCATCCGACACGCCTACTTCAGAGAGTACAGAAAGTTACAGGAGCTTTGCCTGATGATCCTAAATAGAGAGAAGCATGGGTTAGGATATCAAGATCAAAAAATCCATGGTATTCTCTTTGATGTTGCCTGGCTTTGGGAAGAGTATATTTACACCCTGTTGCCAAAAGATTTCATCCATCCACGAAATAAGGATAAGACGGACGGTATTTCAGTATTTTCTAATCGTGAAAGAAAAGTATTTCCAGATTTTTATCATAAAGAGTTAAAAATAGTTTTAGATGCTAAATATAAAGAACTGGAATTCACTGAAAAAGGAATCAACCGTGAGGACTTGTTCCAGCTGATTTCCTATTCTTATATTTTAAAAGCTGAGAAAGCCGGACTGATTTTCCCTAGTATGGAGCAGTCAGTAAATAGTGAAATAGGAAAACTAGCTGGCTATGGAGCTCAATTGAAGAAGTGGTCTATCCAAATCCCTCAGAATGCCTCATCCTATAGTGCATTTTGTAAAATGATGGAAAATTCAGAAGAAAATTTTAAAGCGATTATTGATGAAGAAGTGGGGAGAAACTAATCTCCTCACTTTTTATATTTAAATTATAAAAACCGAACATTATTGTTCTATAATTGAAATTATTTGACAAAAACTGTACTTTAGTTTATAATAAATCAAGGAAACGTCGGAAAAGCGTAGGGATGCGTAAGCATAGGTAGGTCATTACAAAAGAAACGAGACATCGATATGTTAAATGAATTTCCAATTTTTGATTACGAAGATATTCAGTTGATCCCAAATAAATGTGTCATTAAAAGCCGTGCAGAAGCAGACACGAGTGTCACACTTGGAAATCACACTTTCAAACTACCTGTTGTACCTGCAAATATGCAGACGATTTTGGATGAGAACGTAGCAGAACAACTGGCTAAAGGCGGATACTTCTACATTATGCATCGTTTTGATGAAGCTGGGCGCATTCCTTTTATCAAACGCATGCACGATCAAGGGCTCATTGCTTCTATTTCAGTCGGTGTCAAGGATTACGAGTATGACTTTGTTAGCCAACTCAAGGCTGATGCTCCTGAGTATATCACGATTGACATAGCTCATGGTCATGCGGATAGCGTGATTTCTATGATCCAACACATCAAGAAAGAATTACCAGATACTTTTGTCATTGCTGGTAACGTAGGAACACCAGAAGCTGTGCGTGAATTGGAAAATGCTGGAGCGGATGCCACTAAGGTTGGAATCGGTCCTGGTAAGGTTTGTATTACCAAGGTCAAGACAGGTTTTGGTACAGGTGGCTGGCAGTTGGCAGCACTTCGCTGGTGTGCTAAAGCAGCGCGTAAACCGATCATCGCTGATGGTGGGATTCGTACTCATGGCGATATTGCCAAGTCTATCCGTTTCGGTGCTAGCATGGTCATGATCGGTTCCCTATTTGCAGGACATATCGAAAGCCCAGGAAAGACGATTGAAGTCGATGGCGAACAGTTCAAAGAATACTATGGTTCAGCTTCTCAATATCAAAAAGGCGCTTACAAAAATGTGGAAGGTAAACGCATCTTACTTCCTGCCAAAGGGCATTTGCAAGACACCCTTACTGAGATGGAGCAGGACTTGCAAAGTGCTATTTCCTACGCAGGTGGACGCAAGGTTGCGGACCTCAAACACGTTGATTATGTGATCGTGAAAAACTCTATCTGGAACGGGGATGCATCCCACTAATGGACGCTTAGTCCACCCATAAAAAACTTGTTATTAGAGCAAATTTCTGTTATAATAAGACAAGTTTCCACCCTTAGTGTAATGGATATCACGTAAGATTCCGGTTCTTGAGATGGGGGTTCGATTCCCTCAGGGTGGATGTAAATAGCCTATGAAAGCCTTAAATAAGGCTTTTTTCTTTATCACGCCCCAAGTTTTCCCCTAAAAATGAAAAGTTTGTTCTAAAAAATGTTCAAATCCCCTTCACTCCCGTTTTAAAGTGACTCAGGGGGCTTTTTTTGATATAATAAAAGAGACTGTTATCAGTTAGAAAGAGGTTGGTATGAAAGAATTACAAACTGTACTAAAGAAGCGTTTTGCAATCGAATTTGCAGACAAAAACTTACTGGAAACGGCCTTTACTCATACGAGTTATGCCAATGAGCACCGCCTCTTAAAAATTTCACACAATGAGCGCTTGGAATTTTTAGGAGACGCTGTTCTACAATTATTGATTTCAGAATATCTGTATAAAAAATATCCTAAGAAACCGGAGGGAGATTTGTCTAAACTCCGTGCTATGATTGTCCGTGAGGAGAGTTTGGCTGGTTTTGCGCGTGATTGCCAGTTTGATCAGTTTATCAAGCTAGGAAAAGGAGAAGAAAAGTCTGGTGGGCGCAATCGTGACACCATTCTTGGAGATGCTTTTGAAGCCTTTCTGGGAGCGTTGCTTTTAGACAAGGATGTTGCTAGGGTAAAAGAGTTCATCTATCAAGTCATGATTCCCAAGGTTGAAGCAGGTGACTTTGAAATGATTAAGGATTACAAGACACACCTGCAAGAGCTGCTCCAGGTTAATGGCGATGTGGATATTCGCTACCAGGTGACCTCTGAGACGGGGCCTGCCCATGATAAGGTTTTTGATGTAGAAGTTCTAGTTGAGGGCAAGAGTATCGGAAAAGGTCAAGGCCGTTCTAAAAAATTGGCAGAACAAGAGGCCGCCAAAAATGCAGTTGAGAAAGGGCTGGATTCATGTATTTAAAGGAAATTGAGATTCAGGGATTCAAGTCCTTTGCTGACAAGACAAAGGTCGTCTTTGACCAAGGTGTGACAGCTGTCGTTGGGCCCAATGGTTCTGGGAAGTCAAATATTACAGAAAGTCTGCGATGGGCCTTGGGGGAGTCTAGTGTCAAGAGCCTTCGTGGTGGCAAGATGCCTGACGTTATCTTTGCTGGAACTGAAAGTCGCAAACCACTCAATTATGCCTCTGTTGTCGTGACCTTGGACAATGAAGATGGTTTTATCAAGGATGCTGGGCAAGTCATTAAGGTAGAACGCCATATCTATCGTAGTGGAGATAGCGAGTATCGAATTGATGGCAAGAAAGTTCGCTTGCGTGATATTCATGACCTCTTCTTGGATACAGGTTTGGGACGGGATTCCTTCTCCATCATTTCCCAAGGGAAGGTTGAGGAAATTTTTAACTCCAAGCCCGAAGAACGCCGAGCTATTTTTGAAGAAGCTGCTGGAGTTTTAAAATACAAGACTCGTCGAAAAGAAACAGAAAGCAAACTGCAACAAACTCAAGACAATCTCGACCGCTTAGAGGACATTATCTACGAGTTGGACAATCAAATCAAGCCCCTTGCAAAACAAGCTGAGAATGCGCGCAAGTTTCTCAACTTGGATAGTCAACGCAAGGCGATTTACTTGGATGTACTGGTTGCCCAAATCAAGGAAAACAAGACTGAACTAGAGCTAACAGAAGAAGAGCTAACGCAGGTTCAGGAACTTTTGACTAGCTATTACCAAAAGCGTGAAGAGTTAGAAGAGGAAAATCAAACTCTTAAAAAGAAACGCCAAGATCTCCAAGCTGAAATGGCTAAAGACCAAGGAAGTTTAATGGATTTGACTAGTTTGATCAGTGACTTAGAGCGAAAACTAGCCCTATCCAAACTGGAATCTGAGCAAGTAGCCCTTAATCAACAAGAAGCGCAAGCCCGTTTGGCGACTCTGGAAGATAAGAGAAAGGCTCTAAGTAAGGAAAAGGCTGAAAAAGAAGCGAACTTGGAACAGTTAGAGGAAACTCTAGCTGAAAATAACAAGGAACTCAATCGCCTAGAAGCAGAGTTGTTGGCATTTTCTGATGATCCTGACCAGATGATCGAGCTCTTGCGCGAACGCTTTGTTGCTCTTTTACAAGAAGAAGCGGATGTCTCAAACCAACTGACCCGCATCGAGAATGAGTTGGAGAACAGCCGTCAACTATCTCAAAAACAAGCAGATCAACTTGAGAAATTGAAAGAACAGCTGGCTACAGCTAAAGAGAAGGCTAGTCAGCAAAAAGACGAGCTTGAAACTGCCAAGGAGCAGGTTCAGAAATTATTGGCAGACTACCAAGCTAGTGCCAAGGAACAAGAGGAGCAGAAAGTTTCTTACCAAGCCCAGCAGAGCCAACTCTTTGACCGTCTAGACAGTCTCAAAAACAAGCAGGCTAGAGCCCAGAGTTTGGAAAACATTCTAAGAAATCATAGTAATTTTTATGCGGGTGTTAAGAGTGTTCTTCAAGAAAAAGACCGCTTAGGTGGGATTATTGGTGCAGTCAGTGAGCATCTGACTTTTGATGTGCATTATCAAACTGCTTTGGAGATTGCGCTTGGAGCCAGCAGTCAGCACATCATCGTAGAAGATGAAAACGCGGCAACCAAGGCTATTGATTTCCTTAAGCGCAACAGAGCCGGTCGAGCAACATTTCTTCCGTTGACAACTATCAAGGCTCGTACGATTTCTAGTCAGAATCAGGATGCTGTCGCCTCAAGTCCGGGCTTCCTTGGTATGGCTGATGAGTTGGTGTCATTTGATAAGAGACTAGAAGCCATTTTCAAGAATTTGCTCGCAACGACAGCAATATTTGATACTGTAGAACATGCGCGTGCCGCAGCTCGCCAAGTTCATTATCAGGTTCGCATGGTGACGCTTGATGGGACAGAGTTGCGAACAGGTGGTTCCTACGCGGGTGGTGCCAATCGCCAAAATAACAGTATCTTCATCAAGCCAGAGCTGGAGCAATTAAAAAAAGAAATTGCTGAAGAAGAAGCTAGTTTGCGATCAGAAGAAGAAAGTTTGAAGATATTGCAAGATGAGATGGCGGTATTGGCAGAAAGATTAGAAGCTATCAAATCTCAAGGCGAGCAAGCTCGTATTCAGGAGCAAGGTTTGTACCTAGCCTATCAACAAACCAATCAGCAGGTCCAAGAACTGGAAACGCTTTGGAAACTTCAAGAAGAGGAATTAAATCGCCTTACTGAAGGAGATTGGCAAGCGGATAAGGAAAAATGCCAAGAGCGCCTTACTACTATCGCAAGTGAAAAGCAAAATCTGGAAGCTGAGATTGAAGAGATTAAGTCGAATAAAAACGCAATTCAAGAACGCTATCAAAACTTGCAGGAACAAGTAGCGCAAGCGCGCTTGCTTAAGTCAGAACTGCAATCACAAAAGCGTTACGAGCTTACTGATATTGAACGCCTAGGTAAGGAATTGGATAACCTCAATCTCGAACAAGAGGAAATCCAGCGTCTTCTCCAAGAAAAGGTTGATAATCTTGAGAAGGTTGATACAGATTTGCTAAGTCAACAAGCGGAAGAGGCCAAAACTCAGAAAACAAACCTCCAACAAGGTTTGATTCGCAAGCAGTTTGAGTTGGATGATATCGAAGGTCAGCTGGATGATATTGCCAGCCATTTGGATCAGGCTCGGCAGCAGAATGAGGAGTGGATTCGCAAACAAACACGTGCTGAAGCCAAGAAAGAAAAGGTCAGCGAACGCTTGCGCTATCTACAAGCTCAATTAACCGACCAGTACCAGATCAGCTACACTGAGGCTCTAGAAAAAGCGCATGAGTTGGAAAATCTCAATCTGGCAGAGCAAGAGGTTAAAAATCTTGAGAAGGCTATTCGCTCACTGGGCCCAGTCAATTTGGATGCTATTGAACAGTACGAAGAAGTCCACAACCGTTTGGATTTCCTCAATAGCCAACGAGATGATATTTTGTCTGCGAAAAACCTGCTTCTTGAGACCATCACTGAGATGAATGATGAGGTTAAGGAACGCTTTAAATCAACCTTTGAGGCTATCCGTGAGTCCTTTAAAGTGACCTTTAGACAGATGTTTGGCGGAGGTCAGGCAGACTTGATATTAACTGAGGGCGACCTTTTAACAGCTGGTGTGGAGATTTCTGTTCAACCACCAGGTAAGAAAATCCAGTCTCTCAACCTCATGAGTGGTGGTGAAAAAGCCCTATCGGCTCTGGCCTTGTTGTTCTCTATCATTCGAGTCAAAACTATTCCTTTTGTTATCTTGGATGAGGTAGAGGCGGCACTAGACGAAGCCAATGTCAAACGTTTTGGGGATTACCTCAACCGCTTTGACAAGGACAGCCAGTTTATCGTCGTAACCCACCGTAAAGGGACCATGGCTGCAGCGGATTCTATCTATGGGGTTACCATGCAAGAATCTGGTGTGTCCAAGATTGTTTCGGTTAAGTTAAAAGACTTGGAAGAAACAGTAAACTAGTTACCAAATGATAGCATCTCTTAGGAGGTGCTATTTTTTAAAACTCATAGCTTGAATTGTCTATCAAGGTCAGTTCAGGCGCAAAAAACGACATTTGGGATTTCCTCTTAGCGAAAAGGCTTTCTCTATGATATAATAGTTTCATGATTACAACAGTACCTATTAAGAACGAAAAAGATATTGCAGTACCGGGTAAAACAGTCCTTGTACTAGGTTATTTTGATGGCATCCACAAGGGACATCAGAAACTTTTTGAAGTGGCCAGTAAGGCTTCGATGAAGGACTATCTGCCAGTTGTCGTGATGACCTTTACGGAGTCACCAAAACTTGCCTTACAACCTTACCAACCTGAGCTCATGCTCCATATCGTCAATCATGAGGAACGAGAGCACAAGATGAAGTGGCACGGAGTAGAGGCTCTTTTCTTACTGGACTTTAGTAGCAAATTTGCTAGTTTAACGGGTCAAGAATTCTTTGATACTTATGTTAGAGCTTTAAAACCAGCCATTATCGTAGCAGGATTTGATTACACCTTTGGTTCAGATAAGAAAACTGCGGATGACCTGAAGGATTATTTTGATGGAGAGATTATCATTGTTCCTCCGGTCGAGGACGAAAAGGGAAAGATCAGCTCCACACGGATTCGCCAAGCTATTCTTGATGGAGATGTCAGGGAAGTCAATCATCTACTCGGCACACCGCTTCCAACCCGTGGGATGGTCGTTCATGGAAATGCCCGTGGGCGTACTATCGGTTATCCAACAGCCAATCTGGTCCTCAGAGATCGAACTTATATGCCAGCAGACGGTGTTTACGTAGTCGATGTAGAAGTACAACGTCAGAGATATCGTGGCATGGCAAGTGTTGGGAAAAATGTTACTTTCGATGGAGAAGAACCACGTTTTGAAGTCAATATTTTTGATTTTTCAGATGATATTTATGGTGAGACAGTCATGGTCTACTGGCTAGACCGTGTCCGCGATATGGTTAAATTTGACTCCATCGACGAGCTCGTAGACCAACTCCAGAAAGACGAAGAAATTGCTCGGAACTGGAAGGATGGTGAATCTGTCATTCAAGGGTCTCAGGTATAGAAAATGTCTGAAAAAGCTACTAGGAGGATTAGTTTTTTTTAGTAGTTTTGAAAGTGTGATATAATGCACTTTCAGTTCTCTTAGTTACCTATTTTAGTAACTATTTATGTCCAAATTATAGACGAGGCTTTATTATGCAAACGCAAGAAGAAATGAATGTTTTGGTACCGGAAAAATTAGCAGAAATTGAGCGTGATTATAGTGTCAGAGTTTTATGGGCTATTGAGTCTGGTAGTCGTGCTTGGGGATTTGAGTCTCCTGATAGTGACTTTGATGTGCGATTTATCTACAAACACAAGCAGGATTTTTATCTCCGTTTGAATGAACAGCGTGATGTTATCGAGCTACCAATTGACGATACTTGGGATGTGAGTGGTTGGGATTTAGACAAGACTTTAAAACTCCTTTATAAGTCAAATCCTACACTGTTTGAATGGTTACAGTCACCAATTGTCTATCAACAAACGGATTTTATTGAGCGCATGCGTCCTCTTGCCAACCAGTATTTTTCTGAGAAGAAAATGCTGTATCATTACTTGAATACTGCTAGAACTCAAATGAATAAGTATCTTTCAGGAGACAAGGTCAAACCTAAAAAGTATTTCTATGCGCTGCGTCCTATTTTGGCCTGTCGTTGGATTGAAAAATACCATTCTGTTCCTCCAATTTTATTTGACGATTTGGTCAAAGAATTGCTTCCTG
The DNA here is from genome assembly GCA_905221465.1 of bacterium. Lineage (GTDB taxonomy): Bacteria > Bacillota > Bacilli > Lactobacillales > Streptococcaceae > Streptococcus. Next base: position 414,113 of record CAJNDG010000001.1, read on the forward strand.
ATGAGATGAAAGAGCATGTATCAAGATTGCTTGATATCAAGGTCAAGGGACCAGAAGGTATGGAAATTGATCCGATTATGCCGATCCAATACTACATCATCAAAAATATCAAAGAGTTGGATGCATACGTTCAAAGTGTTAGAGAGGAAAAGAAAGAGTGGAAAGCTCTAAATCAATTTTTCCTTGAAGAATTAGGCCACGACTGAGGTTTTTTATGGGTAAATGGACATGTAAATGCGGGCAAGTAATGAACAACCATAGAGCGCCTGATCCAAATGCTTATTCAGTTTATTCGGATGAGTTCTTAGTAGAAATCATGAATAAAAAAGATGGTAATGATTCAATTTCTTATGAAGACATTTCAGAGGCCTCATTTTATATGTGGAAGTGCCCTGAGTGTGGCAGTTTCATGGTTTTTGGCGAAGACGGGGATGGAGATCACTTTACTTTTTATGAGCGCCAAGAAGTAGAAAAGGTAGAGCCTCTCTTTGATCCAGATCAAGAGTTAAATCTTGTTGTGGTTGAATTTCAGGAGGGAGGGAATGGTTATACTTATATCTGTGATGACCCAAATATCCATATAGGACACGCTGTTGTTGTCCCAGTGGGGAAGGAAAATACTGAAAAAACTGCTTTAGTTGTACAGAAGTATCATGCCCTACCAAAGGATATCACTTTTCCTGTTGAAAAGTTAAAACGTGTCATTCGTAGGTATTCACATTTCGACCCAATCACTTCGAAAAACGTTTGTAGAAATATAATAAAGCTGGGAAGAATTCTTGATGCTTGCTCCAAAAACGCTAACCCCAACTCTCAGCAAACATATTATAGTATAAAAACTCCTTTAGGATATTTCTGGTTAGAATTAAATGGAGTTCCAATTCCAATGAAAATCACACAGATTCAAGTCAGCGATAAAAAGTACCAAGTTGATAGCGCCCTTTATATAAAGCCTTCAGAGATTAACTGTAGAAGACTCTATGAACTGGAATTATGTGCAGATTTTGATATTGATGCCTCGAGATGGATCGATGTTCTCTCTGATGAAAACGTTTGGGGCAATAGCTGGGAACTAAATGGTCTTCAATTTGGAATTACTGCAGGGGAGTCTCCAGAATTTGAAGATGAAGTAGTTGCGAGAAAGTATAGTCGTGTCCCACTTTATTATGACTGGCACCCTGAATTTGAAGATTATTATGGTTTCAGTTTAGCCTGGAAAAAATACGAGTCTGATAGCGATTTGTCGATAGATTTCTATACAACGTAAGATGCAGGAGAAAATGTATGAATAAAGCATGGGATTTATTGTTTGAGGGTAAGATTAATGAGGCTAAAAAATTAGTTGAAGCTGATTTTTTATTGGAAACTTGCACAGATTTTAGTTTGTTAAATTTGATGGGGTATATTTATCTTGAAGAGCAAAAATACAACGAGTGCTTAAGTATCTATCAGCGTTACATTGACTTAGCACGAACTAAAAGTGACCCAGAAAATGAACATATAGGCTATCATCAGTTAGCCATGGTTTATCGTGAAATGAATGAATTTCAAACGGCACTTTTCTATATCGAAAGAGAGCAAAAAGTCATTGAAGAAGCTTTTACAGAGGATACCCTCAAATCTTCTGTTAACAATTATGAGCAAGGTTATTTACGATTAAAGCTAGGGAAAGTAGCAGAAGCATTCATGTATATGGAACAGTCCTTAAAACAAGCTTTGCAAACAGATGATTTGATTGCCCAAGCTTGTGCTTATAGAGGTTTAGGAGAGATTGGTTCGATACAAAATCCTGAAGAATCACATGAAAATTTTTTACAATCTATCGCTCTTTTTGAAAAGGCAGGCGATCAGATTGGTGCTCAAGAGGTTAGAAACTTACTAAATAATAAAAAGTAGCCTGCAAAGGCTACTTTTTATTAAAACACGCGATAGACATAAGGATTTTCTGGTTTGTCTACTTTTGTGAAACTCTCAACTTCCAGTGTTGGGAGTTTTTGTTTGAGTTCTTTATGGTAGTGGAGGGTCAGGGTTCCTCTAGCGGTGATCCAGGTATTGTCAGGATACTGGCGTGAGTTCCCCTTGGTCAGGAGTCCATATACACCAGAGTCTGCGATACAGTGGATGATTCCAAAGCGAAAGAGGAACTGGCTATTTGGATGGCTAGGATCGTTATAGACAAAGCCTGTAAACTCGATTTTCTTTCCTTCAAACTCTTGAGGATAGTCATAGAGAACTTCCATTACCTCCATATAGTTTTCATCAGTGATGTGAATGGTTGGTTGGGTGAGGTATTTGTCAGCTGTAGTCCTCATTTCCTTTTCATAAGCAGATTTGGAAAAATAGGTACTGGTATCGGGTTTAAGGTATTGACTGGATGTTCCTTCGCTTGCCTGAATGGCTGTGTTGATTCCCTCAGCAAGTGGGAAATGATATCCTTTGGCAGATACGGTTCTCGAGTCCAAACTTACTGTCGGAAAGGCAACTCCAATCAAGAGAGGTAGTGACAGTAAAAGGATGCTGATTCGTCTAGCTCGACGACTTTCTAAATGGCTGTGAGAATTGATTTTCTTGATCCAGATATAGAATTGGACCAGAGCCAACAGAAGAGAAAGGATCATGGAGATATAGACTAGATAGGAATAGTGGAGGTTGATGTAGTGACTGAGCTTACCAGATAGCTGCAGATAAAGGGTCAGAGCAAAATAACCTAGTAGAATGATAAATCGGATCATAGCATCACCCCCAACATGTAAGAATAAAGCAAGACAAGCACTGTCACGATGCCCACGAATTGCCAGATGAAGCGTGCTTTTAGATAGTGTTTCATCATGAGGAGATTTTTGATATCAAGCATGGGGCCAATGACCAGAAAAGCAAGGACTGGCGCTAGGCCGAAGCTCGAGAGGAGAGAAGCACCGATAAAGGCGTCTGCCTCGCTACAAAGAGAGAGGAGAAAGGCTAGAAACATGAGCAAGAGAATCGCAAGGACTGGACTTGCGCTGATAGAGGTCAAGATCCGAGTCGGGACATAGACCTGCACGATAACCGCAAAGAGACAGCCAAAGACCAAGTAACGCCCCATATCGAAAAACTCATCAATAGCCTGTATAAAGACCTGAAAGACCTTTCTAGCAGGACTCAAGTGTGAAAAGTCATGTTCATGGCAAGCGATAGGATTCTCTTTTTGAATGGGTTCCTTCCAGCAAAATCCGAGGAAAATTCCAAGCACCAAAGCAATCACAATAGCTCCCAGCGCTCGCAAGAAGGCAAGTTTTATTGAATTGCCAAAGGCAGAATAAGTAGCGAAAAGAACGATAGGATTGATAATGGGAGCAGTCACCAGAAAGGGAACTGCCGTGTAGCTGGGCACTTTCTTTTCCAGAAAACGATTGATAATTGGAACGATTCCACACTCGCAAGAAGGAAAGAGAAAGCCAATGAAGGTACCAAAAAAGATCCTCCCCCAACGATTGCGAGGGAGAAACTTATAGACCTTGTCAGGTGTGATATAGACCTCAATACACCCCGAAATAAGACTCCCAATCAAGACAAAAGGAAGAGCTTCAATCATGATGGAGAGAAAAATAGCCCCCGCTTGTAATACACTAGGAGGAAGAGATTGGAAAATCGTCATCTATTTTTTCTTCTCAACTTTTTCTTTTTTATCTTTGTCATCTGGGAAAGTGACTTGTGTTAAGTCAGGAAGTTTGGCGAATTCTTCAAACATCTTGTCCAAGTCATCTGTTTTTGTAAATTTAACAGCCATGGGCTTACCTCGTTTCTAAATGTTACCTCTATTATACTATTATTTTCTGGAAAAGGGATTATTTTGATAATCAAAGAGGCAAAAACAGGTAATGTGAAACAAGCCTTGTCCCTTATGGTATAATAGATTCATGGATAAAAAATATGAAAAAATCTCCCAAGATTTGGGAGTAACCTTAAAGCAAATCGATACTGTTCTAAGTTTGACGGCTGAAGGAGCGACGATTCCTTTTATCGCTCGTTATCGGAAGGACATGACTGGTAGTCTGGATGAGGTGGCGATTAAGGCCATTATCGACTTGGATAAAAGCTTGACTAATCTCAATGACCGTAAGGAAGCTGTCTTAGCTAAGATACAAGAACAAGGCAAGCTGACCAAGGAATTGGAAGCAGCTATTTTGGCAGCTGAAAAATTAGCAGACGTAGAAGAACTCTATCTTCCTTATAAAGAAAAGCGTCGGACAAAGGCAACTATTGCCCGTGAAGCTGGACTCTTCCCTCTCGCACGCTTGATTTTGCAAAATGTAGCTGACTTGGAGAAAGAAGCTGAGAACTTTGTCTGTGAAGGATTTGCGACTGGTCAAGAAGCTTTGGCTGGTGCAGTTGATATCTTGGTAGAAGCCCTATCCGAAGATGTCAATCTACGTGCTATGACCTATCAGGAAGTGCTGAGACACTCTAAAATCACTTCGCAAGTCAAAGATGAAAGTCTTGATGAAAAACAAGTTTTTCAGATATATTACGATTTCTCAGAGACAGTTGGCAACATGCAGGGCTATCGAACCTTAGCCCTCAACCGTGGGGAAAAGTTAGGTATCTTGAAAGTCGGCTTTGAACATGCGACGGATCGTATCCTAGCTTTCTTTGCTGGTCGTTTCAAGGTGAGAAACGCCTATATTGATGAAGTTGTTCAACAGTCAGTTAAGAAAAAAGTCTTGCCTGCTATCGAACGACGCATTCGGACAGAATTGACTGAGAAAGCAGAAGAAGGAGCTATCCAACTCTTTTCTGACAACCTGCGTAATCTCCTATTGGTTGCTCCACTGAAAGGGCGCGTGGTTTTAGGATTTGACCCTGCCTTTCGTACAGGTGCCAAGCTTGCTGTCGTGGATGCAACGGGTAAAATGCTGACGACCCAAGTCATTTATCCAGTAAAACCAGCATCAGCTCGTCAGATTGAAGAAGCCAAGAAAGATTTGGCAGACTTGATTGGTCAATACAGTGTAGAAATTATTGCTATCGGAAATGGAACTGCCAGTCGTGAAAGTGAAGCCTTTGTGGCGGAAGTTCTGAAAGATTTTCCAGAAGTCAGCTATGTTATCGTCAATGAAAGTGGCGCTTCGGTCTACTCTGCCAGTGAAGTTGCTCGTCAGGAATTTCCAGAATTAACCGTTGAAAAACGCTCTGCTATTTCAATCGCCCGTCGTTTGCAAGATCCGCTTGCTGAATTGGTCAAAATCGATCCCAAGTCAATCGGTGTCGGGCAATACCAGCACGATGTCAGTCAGAAGAAACTGTCTGAAAGTCTGGACTTTGTCGTGGATACCGTGGTGAACCAAGTCGGTGTCAATGTCAATACAGCCAGCCCAGCACTTCTTTCCCACGTAGCTGGACTCAATAAAACCATTTCTGAAAATATTGTCAAATACCGTGAGGAAGAAGGAAAAATCACTTCACGCGCTCAAATTAAGAAGGTTCCTCGTCTCGGTGCCAAAGCCTTTGAGCAAGCTGCTGGTTTCCTCCGTATCCCAGAAAGTAGCAATATCCTTGATAATACTGGAGTTCACCCAGAAAACTATGCTGCGGTTAAGGAACTCTTCAAACGCTTGGATATCAAAGACTTGAATGAAGAGGCACAAAGTAAGCTTAAGTCCCTTTCAGTTAAGGAGATGGCGCAAGAACTGGACCTTGGTCCAGAAACGCTTAAAGATATCATTTCAGACCTTCTCAAACCAGGTCGTGACTTCCGTGATTCCTTTGATGCCCCGGTACTCCGTCAAGATGTACTGGATATCAAAGACTTAAAAGTCGGCCAGAAGCTGGAAGGTGTGGTGCGGAATGTCGTTGACTTCGGTGCATTCGTTGATATCGGGATTCACGAAGACGGCTTGATTCATATTTCCCATATGAGTCGTAAATTTATCAAACATCCCAGTCAAGTGGTGTCCGTCGGAGATTTGGTAACGGTTTGGGTTAAGAAAATCGATACCGAACGTGAAAAAGTTAATCTGTCGCTCTTAGCTCCAGATGAAACTGACTGAGTACGTTCAGTCTGTTTCCCTCGAAGACTTTGCTAGACCTTTTACCCACCAAGCCCAGTGGAATTCTCGTCTGCGAACGACAGGTGGACGATTTTTCCCAAAGGATGGGCATTTGGATTTTAATCCCAAGGTTTATCAGGAACTAGGTTTGGAAGTCTTTCGCAAAATCGTTCGCCATGAACTCTGTCACTATCACCTTTATTTTCAGAAAAAGGGTTATCGCCATAAGGACCGAGATTTCAAGGAACTTTTGAAAGAAGTGGATGGACTACGCTTTGTACCACCTTTGAAAAGTCAAGATAGTTACTTAGTCTATCAGTGCCAATCTTGCCAGCAAAGTTATCAGCGTAAGAGAAGAATTGATACCAAACGCTATCGCTGTGGAGTTTGTCGAGGTAAACTCGTCATCATAAATCGGCCTAAGGACTGATGTTGATAGTTTTGATTCATGCTATACTACTTGTAAGAATACCGAAAGAGGAAACAATCATGAATACAAAATTTTATAAAATGAGACGAAATCGTATGGTGTCAGGAGTTTTAGCTGGGCTATCAGACAAGTGGAATTTTGATGTAACCCTAGTCCGCTTTCTCTTCGCCATTTTTACCGTAGCAAATTTTGGAATTGGTGTGATTATTTACATCATCCTTGCCTCTATCCTGCCAACTAAGGAAGAAATCGAAGCCGAAATGTACGGAACAGGACCACGCAAACGTAAGGAAGCCCAAGCCATTGATGACAATGATGGACGGTTTTGGTGAGTCAGATTTGGAAATAGTTTATAGACACTTTTCTTACTTCTAAAAGTAGTCAGAAAAAAAGTGAACCTTAACCCTTGCATTCGCAAGGGTTTTCTTCTTGTATTTCATTTATGGTAAAATATTGATAGCGAAATTGCTTGATATTCCTCAATCTTACAAAAATGTAAGATTAAAGTCTCTTTTGTAAGGTTAGGTTATGGCAGGCTACCTTTTTTTGCGATAAACTAGACTCATAAAGAACAAAGGAGCAAAAACATGAAAAGAATCTTACAAAAGAAAAGAAGAAAACCAAGTCAAAAAGATATCGAGCGTGTTCAACTGGGATGCGCTATGATGCAAGCACAGTTTCAATTGATGGGATATTAAGAAGGAGAAAATCATGACACTTTTAGATGTAAAACACGTTCAAAAAATCTACAAAACACGTTTCCAAGGCAACCAAGTAGAGGCCCTCAAAGACATTCACTTTACCGTAGAAAAGGGTGACTACGTTGCTATCATGGGAGAGTCTGGTTCAGGAAAGTCAACCCTGCTCAACATCCTAGCTATGCTGGATAAACCAACTCGCGGGCAGGTTTACCTAAACGGAACAGACACAGCCACTATTAAAAATTCACAGGCTTCGAGTTTCCGTCGTGAGAAGTTGGGATTTGTCTTCCAAGACTTTAACTTGCTAGATACCCTGTCTGTTAAGGACAATATCTTACTTCCGTTAGTTCTATCACGAAAACCTATCACGGAGATGATGAAGAAATTGGTAGTGACAGCTGAAAATTTGGGTATCAACCAATTGCAAGAGAAGTATCCTTACGAGATCTCTGGTGGTCAAAAGCAGCGGGTAGCAGTAGCACGCGCTATTATCACCGAACCTGAAATTCTCCTTGCGGATGAGCCAACAGGAGCCCTTGATTCCAAGTCATCTGCAGCCTTACTCGATGTATTTGATGAAATCAATGAACGCGGTCAAACTATTCTCATGGTAACCCACTCAACAGCTGCAGCTAGCAGGGCCAAGCGAGTTCTCTTTATCAAGGACGGCATTCTTTACAACCAAATCTACCGCGGAGACAAGACAGAGCGTCAGATGTTCCAAGAAATCTCTGATACTTTGACTGTTATGGCAAGCGAGGTGAATTAGTATGTTCCGATTAACCAATAAGTTAGCAGTATCTAACTTGATTAAAAACCGCAAACTCTACTATCCCTTTGCACTTGCAGTTCTCTTAGCAGTGACCATTACTTATCTCTTTTACTCATTGACACTTAATCCTAATATTGGCAAGATTCGAGGGGGAGAAACTATCTCCATGACGCTAGGTTTCGGTATGGTGATTGTCACTATAGCCTCGGCTATCATCGTCCTTTATGCCAATAGTTTTGTTATGAAGAACCGCTCCAAGGAACTAGGGATTTATGGCATGCTAGGATTAGAAAAACGCCATTTGATCAGCATGGTCTTTAAGGAGCTTCTTATATTTGGTTCCCTAACCTTGACAGCTGGACTTGGCCTAGGAGCTCTCTTTGATAAGCTCATCTTTGCTCTGCTTCTGAAGCTAATGAATATGAAGGTGGAGCTCGTAGCGACCTTCCAACCAAGTGTCGTTATCCTAGTTACCCTTATTTTTGGAGCTATTTTCCTAGGTTTGGTTTTTATCAATGCCTTTCGGATTGCACGCATGAATGCCCTTCAGCTCTCTCGTGAGAAGGCCAGTGGTGAGAAAAAAGGACGTTTCTTAAGTCTTCAAACTATACTAGGTTTGATTAGTATGGGAGCTGGCTACTATCTAGCGGTTACAGTTGAAAATCCACTTAATGCTGTTGTGATTTTCTTTGTGGCAGTCTTGTTGGTAATCTTTGGCACATATCTCTTGTTTAATGCAGGAATTACAGTCTTCCTACAAATCTTGAAGAAAAACAAGCGTTACTATTACCAACCCAATAACATGATTTCTGTTTCCAATCTTATCTTTCGAATGAAGAAAAATGCTGTTGGTTTGGCAACTATTGCCATCCTTTCAACCATGGTCTTGGTAACCATGTCAGCAGCAACCAGTATCTTCTCAGCTTCTGAAACCTTCAAAAAATTCATGAATCCACATGATTTTGGAATTACTGGGCGAAATGTTGAAAAAGAAGATTTAGATAAACTTTTGAGTCAATATGCTAGCGATAAGGGATTAACTGTCACCAAAAAAGAAGTCTTTCGTCATAGCAATTTTGGCATCGAGAGCCAAGATGGAACCAAGCTCCGTATCTTTACAAAGGGGAATAACTTCGTTCAGCCGAAAACCATTTTTATGGTCTTTGACCAAAAAGACTATGAAAACATGACTGGTCAAAAACTCTCCCTTTCAGGCAAAGAAGTCGGCTTGTTTACCAAGAATAAGGTGCTGGAAGGACAGAAAGAAATCACTCTAAATGATCAGACCTACACAGTTAAAGAAGAAATTAAAAATGATTTTATTCTGGAACATGTGCCAAATCAGTATAACATTCTCACATCGGACTACAATTATCTTGTTGTTCCTAATTTGCAGGCCTTTATTGATCAATATCCAGATTCCTCTCTCTTTGATCAACTTTATGGTGGTATGAATGTAACAGCAAGTGAGGAAGAACAGCTCAAACTCGCTGACGACTTTACAGAATATCTTCGTAACTTCAATAGAGAATTAAACAAAGAGGGAAGCTATGTATACGGAAGCAATCTGGCTGATAGCAGTGCACAAATCAGTGCCCTCTATGGTGGTGTCTTCTTCATCGGTATCTTCCTTTCTATCATCTTTATGGTGGGAACAGTCCTCGTTATCTACTACAAACAAATCTCTGAAGGCTATGAAGACCGTGAACGTTTCATCATTCTGCAAAAGGTTGGACTCGATCAAAAGCAAATCAAGCAAACCATCAACAAACAGGTTCTAACTGTTTTCTTCCTTCCATTGCTCTTTGCCTTCCTACACCTTGCTTTTGCCTATCATATGCTTAGCCTCATCCTAAAAGTCATTGGCGTGCTGGATGCGACCATGATGTTGACTGTTACATTATCCATCTGTGCTATCTTCCTCATCGTCTATGTTTTGATCTTTATGATTACTTCAAGAAGCTATCGTAAGATTGTACAAATGTAAAAAAGATACCTCGAAATTCATCGAGGTATTTCTTTTATCTTAGATACTAAAGAGTTGTCCCAAGAGGAAGGTTACGCCCATGGTGAGAAGTCCGATACAGAGGTTACGGATCATAGCAGTTTTCGTAGGAGCTTTTCCTAATTTAGCACTGGTATAGCCGGTAATAAGAAGGGAAAGGGCCACGATAAAAACAGTAGCAGGAATGCGATAATCACTTGGAAAGATAGTGATCGAAAGCATGGGAGGAAGACTTCCCAGTACAAAGGCGATAAAGCTAGAGATAGCAGCATGCCAAGGGTTGGTAAACTCTTCGTACTCGATTCCATACTTTTCTTCGACCAAGGCTTTGAGGGGATTTTTTAAAAAGGCCTTATTGGTCAAGAGTTGGGCGGACGTTTCACACTCACCATTTTGAAGGTAAGCAGCATAGAGGGATTGTTTTGCAGATTCCATATCTTTATCTAAGAGTAATTGCTCTCTAGCAACAGCGGCTTCTTCCGTGTCTTTCTGAGTGGATACAGAGACATACTCGCCACCGGCCATAGAAAAAGCACCAGCGAGGATAGCAGCCAATCCTGATAAAAAGATAATCCAGATATTGCTTGTCGCACTGGCAACCCCAATAACGACTCCAGCGATGGAAATAATCCCATCATTGGCACCGAGAACGCCCGCACGTAGGATATTGAGTCGTCCTGCAAAGTTTGCATCAATTTCATGTTTTATTTCTGTCATAGTCATCTCCTTTCTCTCCATTATAGAGAAAAGAGAAGGGGAATACAAACTTTTTAAACTATCTGAAAAAAGTTCTACGATTCTAATTTTTATGCCCTTTGAAGTTTCTCCGAAAAAGTAGTGCTATCCTACTGTACTGGACCTTTTTAAACTTATCTATGGTATAATAGAAGATAGATTTATCAATTGGAGAATGAAGGATTTTATGATTAAACTTGTAGCAACCGATATGGATGGAACCTTTCTAGATGGAGAGGGTCGGTTTGATATGGAACGCCTCAAAAACGTACTTGTTTCCTACAAGGAAAAGGGAATTTATTTTGCAGTGGCTTCAGGTCGTGGTATCCTGTCCCTGAAAAAGTTGTTTGCGGATGTGTGTGATGAAGTGATTTTTATAGCTGAAAATGGGAGCTATGTTGAGTTTCATGGTGAGGATATGTATGAGGCTACTATGTCTCGGGATTTTTACTTGAGTACTTTTGAAGCTTTAAAGAAATTGCCTTATTTTGATGAAAGAAAAATGCTCTTGACTGGGAAAAAAGCTTGTTATGTTTTGGAAACAGTGGATGAGACCTATCTGATGTTTAGCCGTCACTACAATGAAAACATTCAAAAAGTAGCGAGTTTGGAAGATATCACAGATGAGATTTTTAAATTCACTACTAACTTTACTGAAGAAACGATAGAAGCTGGAGAGGCCTGGGTCAACGAAAATGTTTCTGGTGTGAAAGCCATGACAACAGGTTTTGAATCTATCGATATTGTCTTGGACTATGTTGATAAGGGTGTGGCCATTGTTGAGTTGGCAAAAAAACTTGGTCTGACCCTGGATCAGGTCATGGCGTTTGGCGATAATCTCAATGACCTTCACATGATGCAGGTAGTGGGGCACCCAATCGCTCCTGAAAATGCGCGACCAGAGATTTTAGAATTAGCAGAGACAGTGATTGGCCACCATAAGGACCAATCAGTGATGGCTTATATGGAGGGATTATAGTGGCAGATATTAAATTGATTGCACTTGATTTGGATGGCACCTTGCTGACAACGGATAAAAAACTGACAGATCGTACCAAGGAGGTCCTCAAAGCTGCGCGTGATCGTGGCATCAAGGTCGTTCTGACAACAGGTCGTCCTTTGAAGGCTATGGATTTCTTTCTCCATGAGCTAGGGACTGATGGTCAGGAGGATGAGTACACCATCACCTTTAATGGTGGTCTGGTACAGAAAAATACAGGAGAGATTCTCGATAAAACAGTCTTTTCAATCGACGATGTGGCACGATTGTATGAGGAAACTGAAAAACTCGGACTTCCGTTAGATGCTATTTCAGAAGGAACCGTCTATCAAATCCAGTCTGACCAAGAAAGTCTCTATGCTAAGTTCAACCCAGCCTTGACTTTCGTACCTGTCGCTTTTGAGGATCTATCTAGTCAGATGACGTATAATAAATGTGTTACTGCCTTTGCCCAAGAACCTTTGGATGCAGCGATTCAACAGATTTCTCCTGAATTGTTTGACCAATATGAAATCTTCAAATCGCGTGAACTTTTATTGGAATGGTCGCCGAAAAACGTCCACAAGGCAACAGGTTTAGCGAAATTAATTAAACACTTAGGAATCGATCAAAGTCAAGTCATGGCTTGTGGGGATGAGGCCAATGACCTTTCCATGATTGAGTGGGCAGGTCTGGGAGTTGCCATGCAAAATGCAGTTCCAGCGGTTAAGGCAGTTGCCAATGTGATTACCCCAATGACCAACGACGAGGAAGCCGTTGCCTGGGCTATCGAAGAATACGTGCTAAAGGAGAACTAAAATATGGGATTATTTGACCGTCTATTCGGAAAAAAAGAAGAGCCTAAAATCGAAGATATTGTTAAAGAAGCTCTGGAAAATCTTGATTTGTCAGAAGAGGTTGAAGAAAACCAAACGGCAGTTGAAGAAACTGCTCAGGAAGAGACTGCAAGAGACAAAGTGGAAGAAACACCCGCTCAAGAAGAAATTCCTCAGATCTCGACAGAAGAAGTTATTGAACCAGAATTAGTCGAGGTAACAGACCAAGAGGAGCCTGAGCTAGAAGCTGATGAATTGGGGCAAATCCAAGAGACGGAAGAAGCTCTAGAAGAAGAGAACCAAGAAACTGTAGCGTTCGAAGAAGGGTTAGCTTCTGAAGTAGTAGAAGAAGAACTTCCTAAGGCTGAGGAAACCGTTCAGGAAAAATATGACCGCAGTCTCAAGAAAACCCGTACGGGATTCGGTGCTCGTTTGAATGCCTTCTTTGCCAACTTCCGTTCAGTCGATGAAGAATTCTTCGAAGAATTGGAAGAACTGCTCATCATGAGCGACGTCGGTGTGCAAGTCGCTTCAAACTTAACAGAAGAACTACGTTATGAAGCCAAATTAGAAAATGCTAAGAAGCCTGATGCACTCCGTCGTGTCATTATCGAGAAATTGGTCGAGCTCTACGAAAAGGATGGCAACTATGATGAACAAATCCATTTCCAAGACGGCTTGACCGTCATGCTCTTTGTTGGAGTCAATGGTGTTGGGAAAACAACTTCTATCGGGAAATTGGCTCATCGCTACAAACAAGCTGGCAAGAAAGTCATGTTGGTTGCGGCAGATACCTTCCGTGCGGGTGCTGTGGCCCAGCTAGCCGAATGGGGCCGTCGTGTGGATGTTCCTGTTGTGACTGGGCCTGAAAAGGCTGATCCAGCAAGCGTGGTCTTTGATGGGATGGAACGTGCTGTAGCAGAAGGGATTGATATCCTTATGATTGATACAGCAGGTCGTCTGCAAAACAAGGACAATCTTATGGCCGAGTTGGAAAAGATTGGTCGCATTATCAAACGTGTCGTTCCTGAAGCACCTCATGAAACCTTCCTTGCCCTTGATGCTTCAACTGGACAGAACGCCTTGGTACAAGCTAAGGAATTTTCGAAGATAACACCATTGACTGGAATTGTTTTGACAAAAATTGACGGAACTGCCCGAGGTGGTGTTGTACTAGCTATCCGTGAAGAACTCAATATCCCAGTGAAATTGATTGGTTTCGGTGAAAAAATCGATGATATCGGGGAATTTAACTCAGAAAACTTTATGAAGGGTCTCTTAGAAGGCTTGATTTAATACAAAATAAATATCCTGCAAGTCAATCTTGCAGGATATTTTTGCTATTCTAAACGGCCATCTTCCCGATAGGCGATATCGGGTTGCCAGGTCCATTTGGCTCCATACTTCTCAAGTAAGTCAAAGCTAGCTTGAGGTCCCATACTTCCGGATTTATAATCGTAGAGTGGAGCACCGTTTTCAGCCCAGAGCTCTTCGATACGGTCAATCAATTTCCACGAAGCACTTACCTCATCCCAGTGGCTAAAGTTGGTAGAGTTGTTGTTCAAAACATCGTAGATTAATTTCTCGTATGGATCTGGTGAGGCCCCGGTAGCGGTAGCATCTGTACGGTAATCCAGAGAGCTTGGTGCCAGATTGAACTCTTCACCGACTTGCTTCCCATTTAGGCTGAGAGAGAAGCCTTCTGTTGGTTGGATATAGATGGTCAAGATATTTGGTGCTAATGGTTCTCCAAAGATAGAGTCCATTTGCTTAAAGACGATATTGACATGAGTCCCTTTTTCAGTCAGACGTTTCCCTGTACGGAAGAAAAAGGGAACACCACGGAAGCGATCACTATCTACAAAGAAGGCACCAGATGCAAAGGTTTCTGTTGTAGATTCAGGATCGACGTTTGGCTCGCTTCGATAGGAGATGTATTTCATGCCATCGATTTTACCAGAGCGATACTGACCACGAATAAACTGTTCTTTCAATTCTTCCTCAGTTGGATGATAGAGGTTTTTAAAGACCTTTATCTTTTCAGCACGAATCTCATCTTTTGTAAAGCTAGCTGGTTTGTCCATGGCTAGAAGAGAGAGGAGTTGAAGAGTATGGTTTTGCACCATATCACGAAGGGCACCAGATTGATCATAGTAGCCACCGCGTTCTTCAACACCCAAACGTTCCGCAAAGGTAATCTGAACATTATCGATGTGTTCGCGATTCCAAACATTCTCAAAGATCATGTTAGCAAAACGAACAGCAAAGATACTCTGAATCATCTCTTTACCTAGGTAATGGTCAATACGGTAGATTTGCTCCTCATCAAAGGCCGCAAGGAGATCATCATTGAGTTTGCTAGCTGTTTCGTAGTCTGTACCAAATGGTTTCTCAACGATCAAGCGCTCAAAACCTTTACCATCAACAATGTTTTCAGATTTGAGGTGCTTGGCAATGGTTCCAAAGAACTGAGGCGCCATAGACAAGAAGAAGAGCTTATTGTGTTCAGCTTGGTATTTTTCGTTAAGCTCAGCTTGTAATTGACGCAAAGCAATGTAATGTTCCGTATCATTCACATCATGGCTTTGATAGTAGAAGTGGCTAGCAAATTCTTGGGCTTGCTCGGTACTATCTGCCAAATCAAGGATGGACTCGACTACTACAGATTCAAAATATTCCTTACTCCAAGGTCTACGAGCTGTTCCGATAACTGCAAAATGCTCAGAAAGATTGCCTGATTTATAGAGTCTGAAAAGGGAAGGGTAGAGTTTGCGTTTAGCTAAGTCTCCACTCGCACCGAAAATTGTAACAATAACCTTTGATGACATCTAGCTACCTAATTTCTATATTTTTTCCTAGTTGGACTAGGGATGAGATTTCCTCATTATCATAGTTTTTATTTTATCATAATTTTCAAAAAAAACAAAAAATCCAATACGCAATTAAAAAACTGTAAGGAGAACCTTACAGTTTTGTTTTATACATTTAAGACCTTGTCCAAGAATTCTTTTAGACGAGGGTGTTGCGGGTTATCGAAGATTTGATCTGGAGTTCCATCTTCCAGGAATTCACCATCAGCCGTAAAGATAACACGGTTGGCTACCTGGCGAGCAAATCCCATCTCATGGGTTACGATAATCATGGTCATGCCTTGTTCTGCCAATTCCTTCATAACATTCAGTACATCTCCAACCATTTCAGGGTCCAGAGCTGAAGTTGGCTCATCAAAGAGCATGATATCAGGATTCATGGCAAGTCCACGAGCGATAGCTACACGCTGTTTCTGACCACCTGAAAGGCTATCTGGGTTGGCATTAGCTTTATCTGCTAGTCCAACCTTTTCAAGCAACTCCATCCCCAATTTTTCAGCCTCTTCTTTGGTCATCCGTTTGTGTTCAATAGGTGCAAAAGTGATATTTTCTAGGACTGACATGTGAGGGAAGAGGTTGAAGTGTTGGAAGACCATTCCGACGTTTTCGCGAACATGGTCGACATTGGTTGATTTTTCAGTAAGATCATAACCGTTTACTGTGATGTGGCCACTCGTTACCTCCTCGAGAAGGTTAAGGCTACGGAGGAAAGTGGATTTACCAGAACCAGAAGGACCGATGATACAAACAACATCTCCTTCATAAAACTTAGTAGTAATGCCTTTTAAAACTTCGTTTTTTCCATAATACTTATGCAAATCATTTACATCAATTTTTAGTTTTGCCATTAACGAATCCTCTTTTCTAAGCGTTTCGCTAGTCTAGTCAAAAGCGTGATAATTACAAGATAGAAGATAGCAAGGATTGCATACATCTTGAAACTTTGGTAGTTACGGGCGATGATGATCTTACCAGTTTGGAAAAGTTCCACCAAACCGATAGCAGACACGATGGTTGTATCTTTAAGAGCGATAACGAATTGGTTGACGAAGTTTGGCAACATCAATTTAGTCGCTTGTGGCAAGATAATCTTACGCATGGTTTTTCCATAAGAAATACCAAGACTGCGGCTGGCCTCCATTTGCCCAACTGGAACGGCTTGGATCCCACCACGAACGATTTCAGCGATATAAGCTGCTGCATTGAGTGAGAGGGCGATAGTACCAGCTACAAAGTCATTGATTGGACTTTGTTGGCCTGTAATCGACTCGATGAAGTTTGGAATACCCCAGAAGATGAAGGCTGCAAGAATCATCAATGGGATACCACGGATAACGTCAACGAAAATCTCAGAAATCAGACGAAGAGATTTGTATGGACTAACGCTAAACATACCAAAGATAATACCGATGACAATGGCAATTGCAAATGAAATTAGTGCTAAGGCAAGAGTGATTCCAAGTCCGCTAAGAAGTTGTTTGTAGTTGTTTTGAAGCAAGCCCCAGATAGTTGTTTCGTCAACCGTACTTGTAGAGTCAGTTGAAGTTTCACTAGCTAGATACTTGTCAAGAATCTTTTGGAATTCACCGTTAGCTTTGAGGTTCGCAAGTCCATTATTGAACATCTGGATCAATTCTGGGTTTGTTCCTTTTTTAACCGCAAAGGCAGTTTCACCGATTGGAGTTCCAGCGATTGGCGTTTTCAATTTTTGACCTTGGCTGATAGAATATTTGAGAACTGGCTCATCATCCATCACGGCATCAATGGCACCAGTATTTAAACTGTCATACATTGATGAACCATCAGCAAAGGTTTTAATCTTATAACCGTATTTGCTTTGGTTTTCAGTAAGGAACGTTTGAGAAGCAGTCCCGTTTTTAACACCGACAGTTTTATCCTTGAGGTCTTCATAAGAAGCAATCGTGCTTGATTCTTTCACACCGAGAATCGTATTTGCTGTGTAGTATGATTCTGAGAAGTCGAAGGTTTCCTTACGGGCATCCGTTACAGACATACCAGCAATGATACCATCTGCTTGTCCTGCTTGAACAGCACTAATGGCTGCGTCAAATCCTGGGTTGGTAATTTCAATTTCAAAACCTTGGTCTTTGGCAATGGCCTTGATGAGGTCCATATCAATACCAGTGTATTGATTGCTTGAATTTTGAAAGACGAATGGGGCGAAAGATGAGTCACTGGCAATAATGTACTTGCTTTTCACTGGAGTAGCTTTTTGCCCAGCAGCAGTAGTTGTCGTTGGGGTTGCCGTAGTTGTAGAAGCTGTCCATTTTTGGATGATTTGCTCCAAGCTACCATCCTTCTTCATTTGGGCTAGGGCTTCGTTAAACTCGGTAACCAAGTGTTCATACTTGCTTCCTTTCTTGACACCAAAAGCAAAGCTTCCAACAGCCTCACCATCCATATTGATGCTGAGATCTTGTCCTTGGTTAATCGCATACTCAATAACAGGTTTATCATCCATGATGGCGTTCACAGCACCAGCACTTAGACTGTTATTCATCAAATCACCTGTATCAAAGGTTTTGATAGAGAAACCGTATTTATCTTTGATACTTTCGAGGAAACGTTGAGCGGCAGTTCCGTTCTTAACTCCAACTGTTTTCCCGCTAAGTTCCTCATATTTGGTGATTTTATTTGCCTTTGTCGTAGCAATGACAACTTTTGTATCATAATAAGTATCAGACATGGTAAAGACATTTTCACGTTCTTTTGTTTTTGTCATACCTGCCATAATGGCATCTGCTTGACCTGACTGCACTGCATTTACAGCTGCATCAAAGCCAGGATAAGACATTTGGATGTTCCATCCTTTGATTTCTGCGACTTTATTGATAATATCAACATCAATCCCTTTATAGGTTTGATCTGAATCTTTAAACTCAAAAGGTGCGTAAGCTGTATCAGACACAATCTTAACAGTATCAGCTTTTGCCATACCTAGTGAGAAAATGGGAAATAAAATGAGCAAACATGCTAGTATTTTTTTCTTCATTTTTAGTCTCCTTTTCCGAATATTTTCCCATTATATCAGAAAATGAATGAAAAGGCAAATTTTATGAATTTTATGTAAGGAAATCTAACATGAAATACCCACTCTTATCAACCTAGAGAAGAGTCTGAAAAGTAAATTTATGGTAAAATAGAAGGATAGAAAAATGCAGATGAGGCAATCATGATTAATAGAATTACAGATAATAAATTTAAACTAGTATCAAAATATGAACCTTCAGGAGACCAACCCCAAGCGATCGAGCAGTTGGTAGATAACATTGAGGGTGGAGAAAAAGCTCAGATTCTGATGGGGGCGACGGGTACAGGGAAGACCTATACCATGAGTCAGGTCATTTCCAAAGTCAATAAGCCTACTTTGGTCATTGCCCATAACAAAACCCTAGCTGGCCAGCTCTATGGAGAGTTTAAGGAATTTTTCCCTGAGAATGCTGTTGAGTACTTCGTATCCTACTATGATTATTACCAACCTGAGGCCTATGTCCCTTCAAGCGATACCTATATAGAGAAGGATAGCTCTGTTAATGACGAGATTGACAAACTTCGTCACTCAGCGACATCAGCCCTTTTAGAGCGTAACGATGTCATCGTTGTGGCTTCAGTCTCTTGTATCTATGGTTTGGGTTCGCCCAAGGAATACGCTGATAGTGTCGTTAGTCTCCGTCCAGGTCTTGAGATTTCTCGTGATAAACTTTTGAATGACTTGGTCGATATTCAGTTTGAACGCAATGATATTGATTTCCAACGGGGAAGATTTCGTGTTCGTGGGGATGTGGTGGAGATTTTCCCAGCTTCCCGAGATGAACACGCTTTTCGAGTAGAGTTTTTCGGGGACGAAATCGACCGTATCCGTGAAGTTGAGGCTTTGACAGGTCAGGTATTGGGAGAAGTGGATCATTTGGCGATTTTCCCTGCTACTCACTTTGTGACCAATGACGATCATATGGAAGTTGCGATTGCGAAAATTCAAGCAGAATTAGAAGAGCAGTTAGTTGTCTTTGAGAAGGAAGGCAAACTGCTAGAGGCCCAGCGTTTGAAACAGCGGACAGAGTATGATATTGAGATGTTACGTGAGATGGGTTATACCAACGGGGTTGAGAACTACTCACGCCACATGGATGGTCGTAGTGAAGGAGAGCCTCCTTATACGCTTCTCGACTTTTTCCCAGATGATTTCTTGATCATGATTGATGAAAGTCACATGACCATGGGGCAAATCAAGGGCATGTATAATGGAGACCGTTCTCGTAAGGAAATGCTAGTTAATTATGGTTTTCGTTTACCGTCAGCCCTGGACAATCGCCCTCTCCGTCGGGAGGAGTTTGAAAGTCATGTGCACCAGATTGTATATGTTTCAGCGACACCAGGTGACTATGAAAATGAACAGACCGAGACAGTGATTGAGCAAATCATTCGTCCGACAGGACTTCTAGACCCAGAGGTGGAAGTACGTCCGACTATGGGACAGATTGATGACCTCCTAGGTGAAATCAATGCCCGTGTTGAAAAGAATGAACGAACCTTTATTACAACCTTGACCAAGAAAATGGCAGAAGACTTGACCGACTACTTCAAAGAAATGGGCATCAAGGTCAAGTACATGCACTCAGATATTAAGACCTTGGAACGAACGGAGATTATCCGTGACCTACGTTTGGGTGTCTTTGATGTCTTGGTCGGAATTAACCTTCTTCGTGAAGGGATTGACGTTCCTGAAGTGAGTTTGGTTGCCATACTCGATGCTGATAAGGAAGGTTTCCTTCGTAACGAACGTGGCCTCATCCAGACCATTGGACGTGCAGCCCGTAATAGCGAAGGACATGTCATCATGTATGCGGACACGATGACTCAGTCTATGCAACGTGCCATCGATGAAACGGCCCGTCGTCGGAAAATCCAGATGGCTTATAATGAAGAGCATGATATCGTCCCACAAACCATTAAGAAAGAAATCCGTGATCTTATTGCCGTGACCAAGGCAGTTGCTAAGGAAGAGGACAAGGAAGTCGATATCAATAGCCTCAACAAACAAGAGCGCAAGGAACTCGTCAAGAAACTCGAAAAACAAATGCAAGAAGCCGTCGAAGTACTTGATTTTGAACTAGCAGCTCAGATACGTGACATGATGTTGGAAGTGAAGGCGTTGGATTAGATAGGAGAAAACGAATGAAAATTTTAGTCATCAATGGACATCCTGACAAGGGAAGTTTCTGTCAAAAAATTTTTCAAACGATTGTAGAAAATATTGACTCAAATCATCATGAGCTTGAATCTATTAACCTAAATGAGATAGATTTTGATCCTGTATTACGTTATGGTTATCGAAAACGGATGGAAGAGGACCCTTTCATACTTCGATCTCAGGAATTAATTCAGTGGGCAGATCATTTCATTTTTGTTTATCCAATTTGGTGGAGTAGTATGCCTAGTTTATTGAAGGGGTGGATTGATCGTGTTTTCACGCCAGGAATTGCGTACTCTGCCAATAATCAAGGAAGTTTTATTTTAAACTACTTAAGGGGTCAGCAGTTTAAAAAGTTACTAAAAGGAAAAACAGCTAGTATTTACGCAACATCCATGGCACCAACATGGTGGTACAAAGTATTTTCAGGTCCTATCAATATCCCAGACAGTTATGGAATATCAGTATTAAAGAATGCTGTCCTAAATCACTGCGGTATTAAAACAAAGAAAGTTTCAATTTTGGGTGAGTTAGGGCGTGAGGTGAATACAAATTCTACAAGACAAAAATATCTGCAAAAAGTTGCTGAGGAAGTCAAGGCGTTGGATTAGGAAAAAGTATGGTTTATTTAAGAAAACTAATTGAAGAAGATTTGGTGTCTTTGTGGGAAATTGCTTATTCACAATCTAATCCAATTTGGAAGCAGTATGATGCTCCCTATTATGACGATTATCAGCATTTTCCTAATTTTCAAGAATTTAAACTACAAAAATCAGAATCTACTCTAAACAACTCAAATCGCCTTGGTATTTTTGTTGATGATAAATTAGTTGGGACTGTTTCGCGCTACTGGGTATGTAAACAAACAAGATGGATGGAATTGGGGATTTGTATTTATGATAACAAATTTTGGAACTCTGGCATTGGAAAAGCTGCTATGCTTCAATGGATAGATCGGACATTTAAGGATTACTTGGTGTTGGAGCATCTTGGTTTGACAACTTGGTCAGGAAATCTTGGTATGGTAAAACTTGCTGAAAAATTAAGAATGAAAAAAGAAGCTCATATTCCAAAAGTTCGTTATTACCAAGGCAAATATTTTGATAGTATTAAATATGGTATTCTGAGAGAAGAATGGAGAAAAATAAATGAACCTAACTATCAAACAGATGGAAACCCCTGAAGAGATAGAAGGTAAATCCTTCGTTCATTGGCAAACGTGGAGAGAGGCTTATGATGACCTTTTGCCTGCGGAATTTCAGGAGACGATGACATTAGACAGATGTCGATTCTTTAGTCAAAAATATCCAGAAAATACATTGATTGCGATAGATGGTATGAAAGTAGTTGGTTTTATCAGTTATGGAAACTTTCGTGATGAGACTATTCAAGCTGGTGAAATTATTGCCTTATATGTTTTAAAAGACTATTATGGAAAAGGTATTGCTCAGAAGTTAATGAAGGAAGCTCTGACGACTCTTGAACAGTTCTCTGAAATATTTTTATGGGTATTAAAAGAGAATAAGCGAGCCATTGCTTTCTATCAAAAAATGGGTTTTACTTTTGATGGGCAAGAAAAAATACTTGACCTTGGAAAACCTATCACTGAAATTAGAATGGTACGTAAGAAATCCTCAAAATCTGAGAGTTAAATACTGGTAGAATTGCGATTTTGTTTTCAGATTACGCAATGAACAAACAATCATGTTTTAGATTATATTTTAAATAGAGGGAAGTTATTATGAATTTGAAAGAGACGAAGTATAAGAAGTCATCAGGCTTAGATTCTGTTCGTTTTTGGTTACAAGGGCATCGATTTGTCAAATTTATGCTTGATATGTTCTTTTATATCATCTTGTTCCTAGTTATAGAATTTACAACATCACAAAACAAAAGCCTTCCAGCTGATTTTCGGTACAGAGAGCTTTTATTTCCCTTGCAATTGAATCTTTTTATCTTGGGTAATAGGTTCTATGCTCTCTTTTTGTCAGTGAAAACTAAAAAAGAAAGGACCCTTAAAAGATTTTGTGAACCCTTTATTTATATCAATATCCTTAGCTTCATTTTTCAACTGATTGGTGTGAAAAAAAGAGGAAGAGTCGTTCTCTCACCTTTGTTTTCACTGGAGTCATCCTATACCTGGTTTCCTATTGTCGTCTATCTTCTAGTCTTGATGTTAACTTTGGCAATCTTCTTTCTCTCTAAAGGTTCAAAAAAGGAGTAGATGAAAATGAAGATGAGTAGACAAATGAAGTACAAGACAAAAGAAAAGTCTTCTTGGACTAATAGAATTTTTCTTTGGATGGAAAGGCACAGAAGGATTGCTCAACTTTTGGATACGAGTGTGTTATTTGGATCTATGTTTGTATCATTTCTTGCCGCCTCTTACATTAGTAATCCATTACCGAACATGAACTATCTTTCCCCCTTAAGCTTCAATCTTATCCTTCTGATCTTATCAACCTATTTCCTTGTCTTTCGTTTTAGTAGTGATAAACTTCAGAAATGGCGTTACTTTTCATGGGGATTTATTGGGTTTAATGGTCTTCTTTTTCCCTTTCATCTCTTGGTAGGTCTGAATTGGCTAGGACGTCGTAAGTCAACGAATTTCCCTCCCATAATTTCTATGGATCCAGCATATGTCTGGGTCCCTATTGTAAGTTATCTCTTTTTCTTTTTCTTGGGGCTGGGCATTTTGCTTTTGATTATACGGATAGAAAAGAGCAGAAGGAGGCGTAAATGGAACGAAAGACTAAGAGACAAAAGAAGATCAAACAACAGAACAGACAAATGAGAAAAATCCATAAAAAGTATTCTTTGATAGCTCACGTCCAATTATGGCTGGAAAGACATTCAAAGATTGCTTCTTTTATGGATGGTGGTATAATATTATTATCTATTTTTGGTATCATGTATGTATTGTTCGGGACGTCACTTATCCCGAAACCATATCAAGAAATGTCCTATCTCTTGCCAATTATTATGAATTTTGTCTTTTTGGTGCACACATTCTATCAAGGTATTTTTAGAGATGGTTTTAGCAATAAGGATTCAGTACAAGGATTTTTAAAAACTTTTCTATTCATAAACGGACCTATTTTTCTCCTCCACTTACTTGTTGGGGTGAAAGGGAGAAATGTTAAAAAAATTCCTTCCCTATTATCTATCGATTATCGCTACATCTGGCTTCCAATTGCTACCTATCTAATCTTTTTCATCATTTCAGCGATATTAATGGTCATTTTGAAATATAAGGACAAAAAGAGGAATAATCATGACAAAAGAAAATCGAACTAGGTTATTTTCATTTAAAACACTCTATTTGGCTTTGCTGACCTTTGTGGTTCTTCATTTGGTGTTGTTGGTTTTTGACCTATCCTTTACGCCAGTTTTGTGGAATAGTTGGTTTTTCATTCTTTGTTTGACCTTCTTAATCTATCCATGGAGAATCTTTTATAGAACAAGAGATTTTCAATGGTATCACCTTATTTTTCAATTATTTAGTGGATTAGTGGCACTTTATCTTTGGTTTGCAGCATTTTTTGCTTTGTCCATTATGTCGGATCCAGCCATTCCCATCAATATAGACTATCACATACAAGATAAGGAAATCATCATTGTCCGAGGTTTTTTGGCCCGTACTACTTATGAACATCATGAATTGATCAATCCCTTTATCATGAAGTCAGAAGTAAAATACAACGAAGATACATTTTAATAACTTAGAAAGCGAGCAAATCTATGTCCCGTGCCCAAGCAACCATTTTAACCAACATCTGTCTGATTGAAGACCTCGAAACCCAGCGCGTGGTGATGCAGTATCGTTCACCCGAAAACAATCGCTGGTCTGGCTATGCCTTTCCAGGAGGACATGTTGAGAATGGCGAGGCCTTTGCCGAGTCTGTCATTCGTGAGATTTATGAAGAAACAGGTCTAACCATTCAGAATCCACAACTAGTCGGCATTAAAAACTGGCCCTTAGATACAGGTGGGCGCTACATCGTCGTTTGCTATAAAGCGACAGAGTTTACTGGAAATCTCCAATCCTCAGAAGAAGGAGAAGTATGTTGGGTGCAAAAAGACCAGATTCCAAATTTGGAACTGGCCTATGATATGTTGCCTTTGATGGAAATGATGGAAGCACCTGACAAGTCTGAGTTCTTCTATCGCCACCGCACAGAGGACGGATGGGAGAAAGAAATTTTCTAGTCTTTTACCAAATAACCTAACTGATCCAAGGCCTCCTCGATATAGTGGAGGTCTTGTTGTGTCTCGGCTTCAACAAGGTGGTAATGGATGCCGTCTGTCAATTCAGAAAGGGGTCTAAAGTCTGAATTCTCGACTTGTTCCAGAAAGTGCTGGACATCTCGGCGGCAGGTGAGTTTGAGTAGGGTTTCAATTTCGCCATAAACGGGATGATCGATTAAGATATTTTGAACACGACCGCCATTATCTACAATGGCTAGTAGTTCCTGTCCGATTTCTTCCAGTTCATGTTTCACTTTAAAGAGTTTGTGGACGTAGGGGCTGGCATCATTTTCTTTGTAGATATAACCACGATTAGTGGATAGGATAGGAGCTCCATCTGCTCGGAGAATAGCGATGTCCTGTACAATGACTTGGCGCGTAACATGAAAGTGTTCAGCCAAAGTTTGACCATTGAGAGCTTTTGGTGCCTCTTTTAACAGTTTGAGAAGAGCTTGTTTGCGATCCTTTGTCATAGTTTTTCCTTTTAGCGACGTTTTCGAAGCACTTTATAGACAGCTAGTGCTAATGTATAGTCTACCATACTATGGACGATTGTGCCAAAACCAACTAGGACAAAGAGAACATAAAACATATTTTCAACATTTGTCCCTGAAGTAGCATAAAAGATGATACAAGCTATTACTTCAGCGATAGCATGAACAACACCCAAAACAAAGTTAAAAATCCAAGATGTCTTTGGTTTATCCAAGGTTTCAGGGAATTTCTTTAAGTACAAAGCCCCCAAAGTACCAAAAACAATGTGAGAGAAGGCACGAAGTACAATAACAGGCGGATAACCTGCCATCAGAAAACCAAGACTAGAAGCAATAATCACAAAAGCAGCCATCAAAGGCGAAAGAAACATGGCGATAAAGATGGGGATATGACTTCCCAAGGTGTAAGAAGCCGGTGGGATAACGATTTTAAAAGGCATAATGATTGGAATCAAAATCGCTATTGCAGTGAGTAGGGCAGTCATAGTCATAAACTGCGTTTTTTTCCGTATATCCATAAGAACCTCCATTTATCTGTATATACACAAGTATAGTACAATAAATCACCAATCAAGTCAAGAAGTATTATTGATTTTTCAGGAAAATTTGGTTAAAATGTGGTAAAGAATAATAGGAACCGAGGAGAAAATGTGATGATACTTTTTGTTTACCTAATAGTGGTAATCGTGATGATGTCAAAACAGAAAAGTGAAGGAAAAGTAGTCTCAGGTTGGACTCGTTTCCTAGTTTATAGTTTATTAGTCCTTTCGCTACTCTCTCTATTAGCAAGTAGCCTGGCTGTTTCACTCTTTAGCCTTCCTTTATTAGGTTTTCTTTTGATGGCAGCAATACTCGAAATTGCTTATTTCGTCAGATTGGTGATTGCATTTGGTTTGGTTTTTCTATCACTAACCCTATATTTGGATAGCCAAAAAAGTCAGCAACCTACCCCTCTTTCGTATCATCTCCTGCGCTTTGGCTTTCATATTCTATTGATGTTTCTCATGTTTTAAATGCTAAAACTCCACCTTCAGGACGAAAGTGGAGTTTTTTTTATTTCTTCAAGGTTTCGAGACGGGGGACAATTGCTACTGTTAGGACGGCAGAAATGACAAGCTCGGCAATTGAGTTTGTAGAAATAACGGTTGCTAAGAGTTTTTGAATATTGCCGTCGAAGACATTTCCAAAAAGGAAGAAGATTCCCCCAAGGACAAAGACGGTGTTGGTAAGGGAACCGAGAGCACCAGCAAAGATGAGACCCGTTCTATTTTTTAATAATTTATAAACCAAGTAAGGTGTCAGCCCAATCAAAACGCGAGGAACAATAGCGATAATAGCAGAATAGATATTTCCGTTCGGTACGAATGGTGAGAAGAGGTAGCTGGTTGGAAGGATGGTAATCGTGTTTACCGTTAAGCTCAATAGTCCCATAAGAAAACCAAGTGTAACTCCAACTCGAGGGCCATAGATGATACTAGCAATAATGACTGGAATATGAACGATAGTTGGTTTGATTGGAAATGGGAAGAGATTAAAGAGGAGAGAACTCACAAAGTGGATAACGAGCATAACTGCAAAAAAGATAGCAATTGGAGCAATGTTAGAGCGTTTGTTCATTGAGGGTTTCCTTTATTCTTTCTAAAATAGTATTCAGGTCAGCCAGGGCGCCTTTGCCGTGATCGCCACAGGCTAGTAGAGATTCTTTTGGAGAGATGATCTGATAACCATAGGTCTCTAATGTTTTTAGGTTAGCCTGAGTTGTCGGATGGTCATACATCTTTGTATTCATGGCTGGTGCGACTAACTTTTTGACGTGGTTTGGCAGGGCAAGCGCTGTGCTTGTCACCATGTTGTCAGCAAATCCGTGTGATAGTTTGGCAATGGTATTAGCAGTAGCAGGAACAACAATAAAAAGGTCAGTCCTTTTGCCTAGTTCGATATGATTGACTTGATCAGGAGCAGGTTCCTTCATGACATCAAGGTGGACAGGATTTTGAGAGAGGACCTGTAGTGTCAACGGTTGGATAAACTCTCTCGATGCCTCAGTCATTAAGACAGTGACATGATGGCCTTGTTTTTTCAAGGAACTGACTAGATCAGCTGCTTTATAGGAGGCAATGGAACCTGTCACTGCGATGAGAATATTTGCCATGGCTTTCCTTTCTATGAATCGTATGCTTGAATTTTTTCAAGCAGGAGGTTTGCTATTTCCTCTTTGGTTTGAACGGTTTGAAGATGATCATTCTCAACAAAGATTGCGCGATGCTGATTTGCTGAAATTTGAGTCAGGTCATTTGCAATGATTAAGTCTGCTTGGTTCTTGACAAGACTCTGTCTAGCAACTTCAATAAGATGATGCTCAGTAACATCAACCAATAGTTTGAACCCAATCAGATGAATGGCAGGATTCCATTCCTTGACTAGATAGATGATTTTTGGAGTCTTTTTAAGGAACAAAACCTGAACCTCATCAGTTGAAGAAATCTTAGTCTGATGATTCTGCTTGCTTAAAAATTCTTCTAAATTAGAGCTAGCCTGAACTTCCTCAAGTCTCGTCATATAAACAGGAGTGTAGTCAGACACAGCCATTGAGTGGATTAAGACCTGATATTCCTTAACAAGTTCTTGCATCCCAACTAGAAGGTCGTTGGTATTATCAATTTCTCGAATGCTTAGGTTGGGATGAGCTTCTGGCTTCAGAGCTCGTTTTGTCGTTATTAAACAAACTTCATGCCCCGCAGCAAGCAAGGTTTCTGTGATGATTTTTCCTAAACGACCAGTAGAATGGTTAGTAATAGAGCGGACGCTATCGATTGCTTCACTTGTGCCGCCTGACGTAACTAAAATTTTCATAGGACTATTGTACACAAAAATAAACAGTAAGTAAAATGAAAGCGATAAATTTTTGGAAAAACGAAGCTACACTATAGTTTATAACTATAAAGCCATATAAAATTTTCAAAAGAGCCCTAAAAATCTTTAAAACAATGATATTTACGAACGTTTAGAGAGTTTATGGATGTTAAAAATCTTGTTTTGTGATATAATGAATTATCACATTAGAGGTTAGAGGAGTTTTGAATGAAAACAGATATTGAAATCGCACAGAGTATTGAGTTGAAACCAATCGTTGATGTTGTTGAGAAACTTGGTATTTCTTACGACGATTTGGAATTGTACGGGAAGTATAAGGCTAAACTCAGCTTTGATAAAATTCGTGCAGTTGAGAGCAATCCAGTTGGGAAATTAATCTTGGTTACTGCCATCAATCCAACTCCAGCAGGTGAAGGAAAATCAACTATTACCATTGGTCTTGCGGATGCCTTGAACAAGATTGGCAAAAAAACCATGATTGCTATCCGCGAACCATCTCTTGGTCCAGTTATGGGGATTAAGGGTGGTGCAGCTGGTGGTGGTTACGCCCAAGTGCTTCCAATGGAGGACATCAACCTCCACTTTACGGGGGATATGCATGCCATTACAACAGCCAACAATGCTCTTTCAGCCTTGATTGACAATCACTTGCACCAAGGAAATGAGCTGGGAATCGACCAACGTCGTATTCTCTGGAAACGTGTAGTGGACTTGAACGACCGCGCCCTTCGTCATGTAACCGTTGGACTTGGTGGTCCTCTAAACGGTATTCCTCGTGAGGATGGTTTTGATATTACAGTTGCTTCAGAAATCATGGCCATTCTTTGCTTGGCAACGGACATCGAGGACTTGAAACGTCGTTTGGCGAATATCGTTATTGGCTATCGCTATGACCGTACACCAGTTACTGTTGGTGATTTACAGATTGAGGGAGCATTAGCATTGATTTTGAAAGATGCTATCAAACCGAACTTGGTTCAGACAATTTACGGTACACCTGCCTTTGTACACGGTGGTCCATTTGCCAATATCGCTCATGGATGTAACTCTGTTTTGGCAACAAGCACAGCCCTTCGCTTGGCTGATTATACTGTTACTGAAGCTGGTTTTGGTGCGGACCTTGGTGCTGAGAAATTCCTTGACATTAAGACACCAAACTTGCCAACATCTCCAGATGCAGTTGTCATCGTTGCAACCCTTCGTGCCCTTAAGATGAATGGTGGTGTAGCTAAGGACGCTTTGACAGAGGAAAATGTAGAAGCAGTTCGTGCAGGTTTTGCTAACTTGAAACGTCACGTTGAAAATATTCGTAAGTTTGGTATTCCAGCAGTTGTTGCGATTAACGAATTTGTCACTGATACAGAAGCTGAAATTGCAGCCTTGAAAGAACTTTGTGCTTCTATTGATGTGCCAGTTGAACTAGCAAGTGTCTGGGCTGATGGGGCAGAAGGTGGTGTAGCACTTGCCGAAACGCTTGTCAAGACTATCTCTGAAAATCCAGCAAACTATACTCGTCTTTATAACAATGACCTTTCTGTCCAAGAAAAGATTGAAAAAATTGTCACTGAAATCTACCGTGGTAGCAAAGTGAACTTTGAGAAGAAAGCCCAAACGCAAATCGCTCAAATCGTTCAAAACGGATGGGACAAATTGCCAATCTGTATGGCGAAAACTCAGTATAGTTTCTCTGACAATCCAAATGCACTTGGAGCACCAGAAAACTTTGAAATTACCATCCGTGAATTGGTACCAAAATTAGGTGCGGGCTTCATTGTTGCCCTAACTGGTGATGTCATGACCATGCCAGGACTTCCAAAACGTCCAGCCGCTCTTAATATGGATGTTGAAAGCGACGGAACAGTTTTAGGCTTGTTCTAGTATATTGCAATTGATTTCAAATGAGTTTGGAAATAATATCCAATCTCATTTTTTTATATAGATTTAAGGAGTTGTCTTCAGCTGATAATAGAGTTACTTTCTAGACACAATCAGTCTAGGTAAGGATATTTTCCCTGATTTCTGATATAATAGAAACATTGACTTCAAGAGTAAGGAAGAGAAGATGAACGCATTATTGAATGGAATGAATGACCGTCAGGCTGAGGCGGTGCAAACAACAGAAGGGCCCTTGTTGATCATGGCGGGGGCTGGTTCTGGGAAAACTCGTGTTTTAACTCACAGAATCGCCTACTTGATTGATGAAAAAATGGTCAATCCTTGGAATATCTTGGCTATTACCTTTACCAATAAGGCTGCGCGTGAGATGAAAGAGCGTGCTTATGGTCTTAATCCAGCTACTCAGGACTGTCTGATTGCGACCTTTCACTCCATGTGTGTTCGTATCCTGCGTCGCGATGCGGATCATATTGGCTACAATCGGAACTTCACCATTGTAGATCCCGGAGAACAGCGAACCCTCATGAAACGCATTCTCAAGCAATTAAACTTAGATCCGAAAAAATGGAATGAACGGACTATTTTGGGAACCATTTCCAATGCTAAGAATGACCTAATTGATGATGTGGCTTATGCTGCCCAGGCTGGCGATATGTACACGCAAATCGTAGCTCAGTGTTATACAGCTTATCAAAAGGAGCTTCGTCAGTCTGAGTCCGTTGACTTTGATGATTTGATTATGCTGACCCTGCGTCTCTTTGATCAAAATCCTGATGTCTTGACTTACTATCAGCAGAAGTTCCAGTACATCCACGTTGATGAGTACCAAGATACCAACCATGCCCAGTACCAATTGGTCAAACTCTTGGCATCTCGATTTAAAAATATCTGTGTAGTTGGAGATGCGGACCAGTCCATCTACGGTTGGCGTGGGGCTGATATGCAGAATATCTTGGATTTTGAGAAAGATTATCCTAAAGCCAAGGTCGTTTTGTTAGAGGAGAATTATCGTTCAACAAAAACCATTCTCCAAGCCGCTAATGACGTCATCAAAAACAATAAAAATCGCCGCCCCAAGAATCTCTGGACCCAGAATGCTGATGGAGAGCAGATTATTTACTATCGTGCAAATGACGAACAAGATGAGGCTGTTTTTGTAGCCAAAACCATAGATGAACTTGGTCGTAGTCAAAACTTCCTCCACAAGGATTTTGCAGTTCTTTATCGGACTAACGCCCAGTCTCGTACTATTGAGGAGGCCCTCCTAAAGTCCAATATTCCTTATACTATGGTCGGCGGGACCAAGTTCTACAGCCGTAAAGAAATCCGTGACATTATCGCTTATCTGAATCTCATTGCCAATCTGAGTGACAATATCAGTTTTGAGCGCATTATTAACGAACCAAAACGCGGAATTGGCCCAGGAACGGTTGAGAAAATTCGCGACTTTGCTAATATGCAAGACATGTCTATGCTGGATGCTTCAGCCAATATTATGTTGTCTGGTATCAAAGGAAAAGCAGCACAGTCCATCTGGGACTTTGCCAATATGATCTTGGATTTGCGGGAGCAACTGGATCAATTAACCATCACCGAGCTGGTGGAGGCTGTTCTAGAAAAAACAGGTTATGTCGATATTCTTAATGCTCAGGCAACCTTGGAGAGCAAGGCGCGGGTTGAAAATATCGAAGAGTTCCTATCTGTTACTAAGAATTTTGACGACAACCCTGATAGTCAAGAAGAGGAAACAGGTTTGGACAAACTCAGTCGATTCTTGAATGACTTGGCTTTGATTGCAGATACAGATTCAGGCAGTCAGGAGACATCAGAAGTAACCTTGATGACCTTGCACGCTGCTAAGGGACTCGAGTTCCCAGTTGTCTTTATCATTGGGATGGAGGAAAATGTCTTTCCACTTAGCCGTGCAGCTGAAGATCCAGATGAGCTAGAAGAGGAACGCCGTTTGGCCTATGTAGGTATCACTCGCGCGGAGAAAATCCTCTATCTGACCAATGCCAACTCACGCTTGCTTTTCGGTCGTACAAATTATAACCGTCCAACACGTTTCATCAATGAAATCAGTTCGGACTTGCTTGAATATCAAGGTTTGGCTCGTCCAGCTAATACCAGTTTCAAGGCTTCTTATAGCAGTGGTGGGATTGCTTTCGGTCAAGGAATGAGTTTGGCTCAGGCGCTTCAAGAACGAAAACGCAAGGCTGCACCAAGCTCTATCCAGTCAAGTGGTCTTCCGTTTGGACAGTTTGCAACTGGTGCAAAATCAGCGTCTAGTGATACAAGATGGTCTATTGGTGATATTGCTCTCCACAAGAAGTGGGGAGAGGGAACTGTTCTGGAAGTCTCTGGTAGCGGTGATACTCAGGAGTTGAAAATCAATTTCCCAGAAGTCGGTCTGAAAAAACTCTTAGCAAGTGTAGCCCCAATTGAGAAAAAAATCTAATTTTCCATCCTTCTCACGAATAATAAAGTGAGGAGGATTTTTATGTACAGTATTTCATTCCAAGAAGATTCACTCTTGCCTAGAGAAAGACTAGTAAAAGAAGGAGTAGAGGCTCTAAGCAATCAAGAGTTGTTAGCTATTTTGCTCAGAACGGGAACGCGTACGGCCAATGTTTTTGAAATTTCCCAGAAAGTCTTGAATAGTCTTAACAGTCTAACCGATTTGAAAAAAATGACCCTGCAGGAATTGCAGAGTCTGTCTGGTATAGGGCGAATAAAAGCCATTGAACTACAAGCAGTGATTGAACTAGGGCATCGTATTCACAAACATGAAACCCTTGAGATGGAAAGTATTCTCAGTAGTCAAAAGCTAGCCAAGAAAATGCAACAGGAATTTGGCGACAAAAAACAAGAGCACCTAGTGGCGCTCTATCTCAATACTCAAAATCAAATCATTCATCAACAAACTATCTTTATCGGATCTGCGACACGCAGCATTGCTGAACCGAGGGAAATTCTTCACTATGCCCTCAAGCATATGGCTACCTCAGTGATTCTCGTTCACAATCATCCATCTGGTGCAGTATCTCCTAGTCGAAACGACAACCATGTCACTAAGCTAGTCAAGGAAGCCTGCGAACTGATGGGAATTGTATTCTTGGACCATCTGATTGTCTCTCACTCTGATTACTTTAGTTACCGTGAAAAGACGGATCTGATTTAGAGTTCATTAACAACATAGTCAAACAGCGTTTTATCTTTGGGGCGGTTTTCAAAGAGAAATTCAGGATGCCATTGAACACCAAGGTAAGGAAAGCCGTCCTTAGTTGTCACAGCCTCAATGATTCCATCTTTAGGATCATGTGCTACAACCTTAAGATTTGAAGCTAGATCTTTAATGCTCTGGTGGTGGAAGGAGTTGATGTGAGAGATTTCTCCATAGATTTCTCGGAGAATCGTATCAGGTTCCGTTACGAGGCGTTGGGTCGTGTATTCGGCTGAACAGTCCTGCCAATGATCCTCGATATCTTGGTGTAGCGTGCCTCCCATGGCGACATTGAAAAGTTGAGTACCCCGACAAACAGAGAAAATTGGCTTCTTTTGCTTAATCGCTTCTTTGATAAGTGCTAGTTCAAAAATATCTCTTTGAAGGTGGTAGTCATCACTATCAATAGCCTTTGGTTCACCATAGTATTTTGGATCAACATTTTGCCCACCCGTTAGGATGAGCTTATCAATGATACTGATGTAATAGGCAGCCATTTCTTGATCACCAATCGGTAGGATGATTGGAATTCCGCCAGCGTCCTTGACTCCTTCAATAAAGCCCTTTGCTGCATAGCTCATCATGATGTCATCATCTGGATGAGCTTTTTCATTTCCTGTAATCCCAATAACTGGTTTTTTCATAAATGCTTTCGCTTTCTAATCCTCTTTACGCATAAAATAGAGGAGGGTTTGGAGTTCGCTTGTCAAATCGACATACTGAACGACTACATCTTTTGGGAGGTGAAGGTGAACAGGGGAAAAGCTGAGAATACCTTTTATACCAGCATCAACCAAAAGATTGGCAACTTCTTGTGATTTAACACTTGGAACTGTTAGGATAGCAGTTTTGACATCTGCTTCTTTGATTTTTTCTTTAATCTGTGAGATACCATAGATTGGAATCCCATCAGGTGTCTGGCTTCCAACTTCTGGATGGTCATCTAGGTCAAAGGCCATGATAATTTTCATCTTGTTACGCTCGTGGAAGCGGTAGTGGAGAAGGGCATGGCCCATATTTCCAATCCCAACCAACATAACATTGGTAATGGAGTTATCATTTAGGAGGTCAGCAAAAAAATTCATCAATTTTTTGACATCGTAACCAAAACCACGTCTTCCTAGTTCACCAAAATAGGAAAAATCCCGCCGAACGGTCGCAGAATCGATACCGATAGCCTCAGCAATTTGCTTGGAATTGGCACGTTCGATTTTTTCTGCATGAAATCTCTTGAAAATTCGATAGTAAAGTGAGAGTCTTTTTGCTGTTGCTTTTGGAATAGCAGACTGTTTATCTTTCACAAAATCACAACCTTTCTATTCTTCTATTTTATAGAAACATTGTGAAAAAATCAACAAAAACAAGAAAAAACTAAGAAATTTCTTAGTTTTTATCTGAAAAATGAGCTTGTGATAGAAAACGGTAGAGATCGCCAACCAATCCTTGATAAATCACCTTATCATTCAGCGTTAAGGAGCTGATTAGGAGAGTATCAGGTAGGGTCACGCAGCCTGATAGAGATAACATGAGCTCATCGTAGTCGGTATATTCAAGTGTACGTTCTACGTGATAGTTATCTTGATAGGTAAGTCGATACATAGTCAATTATCTTTCTTCTTTAGTGAAGATACCGCGTTCTACTAAACTGTCCATGAGGAAGTAGAATTTTTCTTGGTGAATATGGTGATCTTCTGATTTAAAAATATTAACCAAACGAAGGCCAGACTTGTCAGTGATATTGAGTTTAGCACCTGTAAGGTCTTTATTGATGATGATTTTTAGTTTGAAACCTTCACCACTGTTGGGTACTTTCTCAAGCAAACGAGTCAGTTCGAAGTTTCCTACTTTTGTTTCAAAGAAAGTATTATCTTTCAGTGTGAACTTTTTGACAGTTGGGCTAAGTGTGTAGTCGTAGCGGCAGTTTTGTAGTTTAATGGTTTTTTCGAATGCCATTAGTTTAATCTCCAATAATTTTTTTTAAGGTTTGTGCAAGTTGTTTCAGTTCTTCTTCGGTGTTAAGAGGAGAGAGACTGATACGGACAGATTCTTTCAAACGATGCGAATCTGGTCCATAAAATGCTTCAAGTACATGACTGGTTTGCACAATACCAGCAGTACAAGCCGAACCGGTAGAAATTGAAATTCCTTCAAGGTCTAACCGTAGCAAGAGCAAATCATTTTTTTGGCCAGGAAAGCCAATGTTGACAACATAAGGTAGTTGGTGGTTACTTTCATTGAGATAGTAGTCGAGACCTGCAATTTCTTCTAAAAAAGTAGATTTGAGTGTGCTTAGTTTTTGGTAATGCTCAACTTGGTCATTCAAATCCTCTTTGAGAGCAGCGACCATACCTACAATAGCAGCGAGGTTTTCTGTTCCAGCCCGTTTCTTTTGTTCTTGATCTCCACCGTGAAGGTAGGAATCAAAGTCCGCGGAAGAAGCGTAAAGAAATCCGACTCCTTTTGGTCCATGGAATTTGTGGGCAGAAGCACTGAGGAAATCAATTCCTAATTCCTCTGGATGGATAGGAATTTTTCCAATAGCTTGAACAGCATCTACATGATAAGCAGCAGGATGATCTTTTAAAATACGTCCAATCTCTGCGATAGGTAAGAGACTTCCTGTTTCATTATTAGCGTACATGGTGGAAACGAGAATGGTATCGTCACGTAAGGCTTCTTGAATTTGCTGGGCAGTTATTTCTTGATTTACTGGTTGGATGATGGTCGCTTCAAAACCAAAATGTTGAACCAGATAATCGATAGTCTCAAGTACAGAATGGTGTTCAATAGCTGTCGTGATGATATGTTTTCCATTTTCTTGATGACGGAGACAATAGCCGATAATGGCTGTATTGTTACTTTCTGTACCGCCAGACGTAAAAAAGATATGTTGAGGTTTGGTTCCTAGTAAGTGAGCTAAGTCTTGACGAGCCTCTCGTAAGAGTTTACCAGCTTGTCGACCATGGGCATGAATACTAGAAGGATTACCATGAGTTTCTTGCATGACCTTGGTCATTTCTGCAATAGCTACTGCTGACATAGGAGTCGTAGCAGCATTGTCCAAATAAATCAAAGAATCACCTTATTTCTTTTTGTTGTAAGCAAAGAGTGGGCTGACTGGTTTTCTTTCATGGATGCGGACGATAGCATCTCCGATTAATTCGCTAGCAGTAATGTAACATACATTTTCTGGAGTTCTTTCTTTGGTCGCTACTGAGTCTGTCACGAGGATTTCTTTGATGTTTGTAGCGTCAAGGAGGTCTGCTGCACCTTCCACAAATAAACCGTGACTAGATACTGCATAAATCTCAGTTGCGCCTTCACGTTCAACGATTTTGGCTGCTTCAGAGAAAGTACGACCAGTATTTAGGATATCGTCAATCAAGATAGCCTTCTTACCTTCAACATCCCCAATGATATAGCCTTCGTTACGATCAGAATCGTCTTGGGCGTAGTCAATGATAGCAATAGGAGCATCAAGATATTCAGCCAAACTACGTGCACGTTTAACACCAGAGTTCTTTGGACTGACAACAACAACATCAGAGCCAAGAAGTCCTTTATCACAGTAGTGCTTAGCAAAAAGAGGAACAGTATAAAGATTGTCTACAGGAATGTCAAAGAAACCTTGGACCTGAACAGCGTGGAGGTCCAGCGTTAGAACACGGCTTACACCAGCTTTGACAAGCATATTGGCAACTAGTTTTGCAGTGAGGGGTTCGCGAGAAGAAGCGATACGATCCTGACGCGCATAACCAAAGTAAGGGAGGACAACGTTGATACTATGAGCACTTGCACGTACACAAGCGTCAACCATGATCAACAACTCCATCAAGTGGTTGCTAACGGGATAGCTGGTTGACTGGATGATATAAACATCGTAACCACGGACACTTTCTTCAATGTTGACCTGGATTTCGCCGTCAGAAAATTGACGAGAGGATAATTTCCCGAGAGGTACACCAACTGTATCCGCAATCTTTTGAGCGATTTCATGGTTAGAGTTTAGGGTGAAAAGTTTCATGTTGTTTCTATCTGACATTATAGACCGTCCTCTGTAAACTTTGCGAATCTTCTCTGAGAAAGTTTTGTTTTTCAAAGCCAGATTCTTTTATTTTTATCTTTTCTATTTTACCAAAAAAAGGAGATTATTTCAGCTTTTTTTCATGCTTTTAATAAAACGAATTAATTTTGATGGAGCTTTCTGATAAGTAATCTGATTTTCATCTAAAAATCTCTGAAAATCTTCTTTCCCTTTTTCATGGTCAGTGACTTCAAGCTCGAGTTCATAGTCCGTCTGGTCAAAGTAGTGACTTTCATCTAAGGCCATTAAGCCAATTTCTGTTTTCGTTTCATAACGCAGAGTTGAAAGGCAGCCTAGAACAAGCCAGTCATGGCTTTCGATGTCAATCTTAGCGAGCTTCTCTAGAACGAGCCCTTGAGGTAGTTTTTGTTTTTCTAGGTATGATTCAGCTTCTGGAAGAGTTAGTTTCTGGTTGTATTCCATATTTCCTACAGTTTGAGGCACTTTTAAGGTCAATTCCGCCCAATCTGCAAAAGTGCGAATGCGCATGGCAACCTTCTTTTCACGCAATTGGAAATCTGGTGTGTCAATGTAGTAGTTCTTCTGAAGAACGGGTTGGATATGGGAAAACTGTTTTTTTAGATGATCATATTCCTCTTTTTTCAGAAGTGTTTTCAATTCTATTTCTAAATGTTTCATTTTTTCAACCTTTTCTATATCTTTGAAAGCGATTTATGGTATAATGGACAATGTATTTATTGTATACGAATGTACTGAAAAAATCAAAGATTTTCGACAGAGCAATCAAACATTACAAGGGAGAAAGTATGACCATAGAATGGGAAGAATTTTTAGATCCTTACATTCAGGCTGTTGGTGAATTGAAGATCAAACTTCGGGGAATTCGCAAACAGTATCGTAAGCAAAACAAGCATTCTCCGATTGAGTTTGTAACGGGTCGTGTCAAACCGATTGAAAGTATCAAAGAAAAAATGGCTCGTCGAGGAATTACATATGCAAGTCTGGAACATGATCTGCAAGACATTGCTGGTTTACGTGTCATGGTTCAGTTTGTTGATGACGTTAAAGAGGTAGTTGAGATTCTACGTAAACGTCAAGATATGAGAGTCGTTCAGGAACGAGACTATATCACTCATCGTAAGGCTTCGGGCTATCGTTCTTATCACGTGGTTGTCGAGTACACGGTTGATACGATCAACGGGGCTAAGACGATTTTGGCGGAAATTCAAATACGGACTTTAGCCATGAATTTCTGGGCTACGATTGAACACTCGCTCAATTATAAGTATCAGGGTGATTTTCCAGAAGAAATCAGGAAAAGACTGGAAATCACGGCCAAAATAGCCTATCAATTGGATGAAGAAATGGGTAAGATTCGTGATGATATCCAGGAAGCGCAGGCTCTCTTTGATCCATTGAGCAGAAAACTAAACGATGGTGTAGGAAATAGTGACGATACAGATGAAGAATACAGGTAAACGAGTTGACCTCATAGCAAATAGAAAACCTCAGAGTCAGAAGGTTTTGCATGAGCTGAGGGAAAAACTAAAGAAACAACATTTTATACTGAACGATACCAATCCTGATATCGTCATTTCCATTGGTGGCGACGGGATGCTTTTGTCTGCCTTTCACAAGTATGAGAATCAGTTAGACAAGGTTCGATTTGTAGGTGTTCATACAGGGCATTTGGGATTTTACACAGATTATCGTGATTTTGAGTTGGATCAATTGGTGACCAATCTTTTACTAGACACTGGTGCCAAAGTTTCCTATCCAGTCTTGAATGTTAAGGTAACGCTTGAAAATGGAGAAGTGAAAATCTTCCGATCCTTAAATGAAGCCAGCATCCGTCGATCAGATCGCACCATGGTTGCGGATATCATCATTAACCATGTTCCGTTTGAGCGATTTCGTGGAGATGGAGTGACTGTTTCAACGCCGACGGGAAGTACTGCCTACAACAAGTCCTTGGGTGGAGCTGTCTTGCATCCGACCATTGAAGCCTTGCAGTTGACGGAAATAGCGAGTCTTAACAATCGAGTCTATCGCACTTTGGGTTCATCGATCATTATTCCTAAAAAAGATAAGATTGAACTCTTACCGACACGCAATGATTACCACACGATATCAGTCGATAACAGCGTCTATTCCTTCCGTAATATCGAACGGAT
Source organism: bacterium (assembly GCA_905221465.1). Classification (GTDB taxonomy): domain Bacteria; phylum Bacillota; class Bacilli; order Lactobacillales; family Streptococcaceae; genus Streptococcus. The sequence goes on from CAJNDG010000001.1 coordinate 453,633, forward strand.
TGAGTATCAAATCGACCATCACAAGATTCACTTCGTAGCGACTCCAAGCCACACTAGTTTCTGGAATCGTGTTAAAGATGCCTTTATCGGCGAGGTGGATGAATGAGGTTCGAATTTATCGCAGATGACCACGTCAAAGTCAAAACTTTCCTCAAGAAACATGAGGTTTCTAAGGGACTTTTGGCTAAGATTAAGTTTCGAGGCGGGGCTATACGGGTCAATGACCAACCTCAAAATGCGACTTATCTCTTAGATGTTGGAGATAGGGTAACTATTGATATTCCAGCAGAGGAAGGATTTGCGAGCCTTGAAGCTATTGATCGACCACTCGATATCTTGTATGAGGATGATCATTTTCTGGTTTTGAACAAGCCTTATGGAGTAGCTTCCATCCCCAGTGTCAATCATTCCAATACTATTGCTAATTTTATCAAGGGCTACTATGTCAATCAAAACTATGAAAATCAGCAAGTTCACATCGTGACTAGGCTTGATAGAGATACTTCTGGTTTGATGCTTTTTGCCAAACACGGCTACGCTCATGCACGTTTAGACAAGCAGTTGCAACGAAAGTCTATCGAAAAACGTTACTTTGCTTTGGTTAAAGGAGCTGGTGTTTTGGAGCCTGAAGGGGAGATTATTGCCCCGATTGCGCGTGATGAAGATTCTATTATCACAAGACGGGTTGCCAAAGGTGGGAAATACGCCCATACATCTTACAAAGTTGTCGCGTCTTATGGAAATATTCACCTAGTCGATATTCGTCTTCATACTGGGCGAACTCATCAGATACGAGTGCATTTTTCTCATATCGGTTTTCCTTTGTTGGGAGACGATTTGTATGGTGGTAGTCTGGATGACGGTATCCAACGACAGGCCTTGCATTGCCATTTCTTATCATTTTATCATCCCTTCTTGGAGCGTCAGCTAGAGCTGGAAAGTCCCTTACCGGATGATTTCAGCAATCTAATTACTCAGTTATCAACTAATACTCTTTAAAACTTATTTGGAGTATAATTTATTTTCTTAAAGGAGAAAACTCATGGAAGTTTTTGAAAATCTCAAAGCCAACCTAGTTGGCAAAAATGCTCGTATTGTTCTCCCTGAAGGGGAAGAACCTCGTATTCTTCAGGCAACCAAACGCTTGGTAAAAGAAACTGAAGTTGTTCCTGTTTTGCTTGGGAACCCAGAAAAAATCAAAATATATCTTGAAATCGAAGGGGTTATGGACGGCTATGAAGTCATTGACCCTCAACACTATCCTCGATTTGAAGAAATGGTTGCTGCTTTAGTAGAGCGTCGTAAGGGCAAAATGACTGAAGAAGAAGCGCGCAAAGTTTTGGTTGAAGACGTCAATTACTTTGGTGTGATGCTAGTCTACTTGGGCTTGGTTGACGGAATGGTATCAGGTGCGATTCACTCAACTGCCTCAACAGTTCGCCCAGCCCTACAAATCATCAAAACTCGTCCAAATGTAACTCGTACGTCAGGTGCCTTCCTTATGGTACGTGGTACGGAACGTTACCTATTTGGAGACTGTGCCATTAACATCAATCCAGATGCAGAAGCCTTGGCTGAAATTGCTATCAACTCAGCAATCACAGCTAAGATGTTTGGTATTGAACCTAAAATTGCTATGCTAAGCTATTCTACTAAAGGTTCAGGTTTTGGTGAAAGTGTTGATAAGGTAGTGGAGGCTACTAAAATTGCTCACGACTTGCGTCCTGACCTTGAGATTGATGGTGAGTTGCAATTTGATGCAGCCTTTGTTCCTGAAACTGCAGCTCTAAAAGCTCCAGGAAGTACGGTAGCTGGTCAAGCAAATGTCTTTATCTTCCCAGGTATCGAAGCAGGAAATATTGGTTACAAGATGGCAGAACGTCTCGGTGGTTTTGCGGCTGTCGGACCTGTTTTGCAAGGATTGAACAAACCAGTTAATGACCTTTCTCGTGGATGTAATGCAGATGATGTGTACAAGTTGACCCTTATCACAGCAGCTCAAGCAGTTCATCAATAAGATTTAGTCCTCTTTCCCATGGGAAGAGGCTTTTTAGTACTGAGAAAAGGACAGTTAGAAGCTTCTATGTTATACTAGATATATGTTAGATTTGAAAGAATACGGTATCGTCATGTGGCCGGAGGAGAAGATTTCCTCTTTCCGTGAGAAACTCCTCAACTGGTACGATGAAAACAAACGGGATTTACCCTGGCGAAGAAGTAAAAATCCTTATCACATCTGGGTTTCTGAAATCATGCTTCAGCAGACTAGGGTAGATACGGTTATTCCCTACTATGAACGATTTTTGGACTGGTTTCCAACTGTTGAAAGTTTGGCAAATGCGCCTGAGGAGCGTTTACTGAAAACTTGGGAGGGGTTGGGCTATTATTCCCGCGTACGCAATATGCAGACTGCAGCCCAGCAGATTATGACTGACTTTGGGGGGCAATTTCCAAATACCTATGAAGGAATATCTTGCCTGAAAGGGATTGGCCCTTACACTGCGGGAGCTATTTCTAGTATCGCTTTTAACCTGCCTGAGCCAGCGGTCGATGGCAATGTCATGCGAGTTTTGGCACGCTTGTTTGAGGTTAATTATGATATCGGAGTTCCCAGCAATCGAAAGATTTTCCAAGCAATGATGGAAATCTTGATTGACCCGAAACGACCAGGTGACTTTAACCAAGCTCTGATGGATTTAGGGTCGGATATAGAGGCTCCAGTTAACCCTCGACCAGAAGAAAGCCCTGTTAAGGACTTTAGCGCAGCGTATCAGAATGGGACTATGGATGTATATCCGATTAAAGAACCCAAGAAAAAGCCTCTCCCAATTTATCTCAAGGCTTTGGTTGTACGCAATGACCATGGTCAATATCTACTTGAGAAAAATGAAAGTGAGAAACTACTAGCAGGTTTTTGGCATTTCCCACTGATTGAAGTCGATGATTTCTCTAGCGATGATAATCAACTAGATCTCTTTTCTCAAGTCAAAGAGGAAAGCAGAGTATTTGGGCCAAGTCCTCAAGAAAACTTTGAGCAGGATTATGATTTAGAAGTGAATTGGTCCCATCAAGTATTTGACCAGGTCAAGCATGTATTTAGTCATCGGAAATGGCACATTCAAATCCTAGCTGGTCAGGTGACAGAAACAAAACAGTTTTCGGACAGAGAAATTCGCTGGCTTTCTCCTCAGGAGTTTTCTGACTATCCACTTGCGAAACCTCAACAAAAAGTTTGGCAGGCTTATAAAACAACTTTTGAAGATAAAGGCCTACAGTAGCCATTTGTGCCTTCTTTGCATTTTTTTGTTATAATAGATAGAGAAAAGGTGATAAAATGAAAAAAATATTAATTGTAGATGATGAGAAACCAATCTCAGATATTATTAAGTTTAATATGGCCAAGGAAGGTTATGAAGTTGTAACAGCCTTCAATGGTCGTGAGGCAATCGAGCTATTTGAAGCAGAGCAACCAGATATTATTATCCTCGACTTGATGCTACCTGAAATTGATGGTTTAGAAGTTGCTAAAGCTATTCGTAAGACTAGTAGCGTGCCGATTATCATGCTATCAGCTAAGGATAGCGAATTTGACAAGGTTATTGGTTTAGAGTTAGGTGCAGACGATTATGTTACAAAACCTTTCTCAAACCGTGAGTTGCAGGCACGTGTTAAGGCTCTGCTTCGTCGTACAGACCTGGTTTCTGTGGATAGCCAAGAGTCTGATGAGAAGAAGACGCAACCTTTACAAATTGGTGATTTGGAAATCGTTCCAGATGCTTACGTGGCTAAGAAATATGGTGAGGAGTTAGATTTGACCCACCGAGAGTTTGAACTCTTATATCACTTGGCTTCCCATATTGGACAAGTGATTACGCGTGAACACTTACTTGAGACTGTTTGGGGTTATGATTATTTTGGTGATGTTCGTACAGTGGACGTGACCATTAGACGTTTGCGTGAAAAAATTGAAGATACTCCAAGTCGTCCAGAGTATATCCTCACCCGTCGTGGTGTTGGCTACTATATGAGAAATAATGATTGAAGATATTAGACAAACTATTCTGACCAGCGATTTTATCTTTATCCTGATTTTACTTGGTTTTATCCTGGTGGTGACCTTGCTGTTACTGGAAAATCGTCGGGATAATATTCGTCTAAAGGAGATAAATCAAAAGGTTAAGGACTTGATTGCAGGTGATTATTCTCAAGTTTTGGACTTGCAAGGAAGTACAGAAATCACCAATATCACCAATAATCTAAATGATTTGTCAGAAGTTATTCGTTTGACCCAAGAAAATCTGGAACAAGAGAGTAAACGATTGAACAGTATTCTTTCTTACATGACAGATGGCGTTCTTGCGACCAATCGCCGTGGTCAGATTATTATGATTAACGATATGGCAAAGAAACAGCTCGGTGTGCAGAAAGAAGATGTTCTGAATAAAAGCATCCTCGAATTGCTTAAGATAGAAGATGAGTATGAGCTGCGTGACCTGATTACACAGATTCCTGAGTTGACGATTGACTCCCAGGATGTGAATGGTGAATATCTAAGCCTTCGTGTACGTTTTGCTCTGGTTCGCCGTGAGTCAGGTTTCATCTCTGGTTTGGTTGCCGTTTTACATGATACGACCGAGCAGGAGAAGGAAGAGCGTGAGCGAAGACTCTTTGTTTCGAACGTGAGTCACGAGTTGCGGACTCCTTTGACCAGTGTAAAATCTTATCTTGAAGCCTTGGACGAGGGAGCTCTTTATGATCCTGTTGCCCCTGATTTTATCAAGGTTTCACTCGATGAAACCAACCGTATGATGCGGATGGTGACAGATCTCTTGCATCTCTCTCGTATTGATAATGCGACAAGTCAGCTAGATGTGGAATTGATTAATTTTACTGCATTCATCACCTTTATTCTCAACCGATTTGATAAGATGAGAAGTCAGGATGAAGAGAAAAAATATGAACTTGTTAGAGATTATCCAATTAATTCAGTTTGGATCGAGATTGATACCGATAAGATGACTCAGGTGATTGATAATATTCTTAACAATGCCATCAAGTACTCACCAGATGGTGGGAAAATCACTGTCAGCATGAAAACTACTGATGACCAGATGATTTTATCCATCAAAGACCAAGGTCTAGGTATTCCAAAGCAAGATTTGCCTAAGATTTTTGACCGCTTCTACCGTGTGGATCGTGCAAGAAGCCGGGCTCAAGGTGGAACTGGTCTAGGTCTGGCTATTGCAAAAGAAATCATCAAACAACACAATGGCTTTATATGGGCTAAAAGTGAATACGGTAAGGGCTCAACCTTTACCATAGTGCTCCCTTATGATAAGGATGCCGTAAAAGAAGAAATATGGGAGGACGAAATAGAAGACTAGAATGAGTGAAATAGGCTTTAAATACAGTATTTTAGCATCAGGTTCCAGTGGAAATTCCTTTTATCTGGAAACCCCAAAAAAGAAAATCCTAGTGGATGCAGGCCTGTCTGGTAAGAAGATTGCCAGCCTACTAGCTGAAATCAATCGCAAACCTGAAGATCTGGATGCAATCTTGATTACGCATGAGCATTCAGACCATATCCACGGAGTCGGTGTCTTGGCTCGCAAATATGGTATGGATCTTTACGCCAATGAAAAGACTTGGCGGGCTATGGAAAATAGTAAGTACCTCGGCAAGGTTGATTCTTCACAAAAGCATATCTTTGAAATGGGCAAAACCAAAACCTTTGGCGATATCGACATTGAGAGTTTTGGTGTTAGCCATGATGCAGTAGCACCCCAGTTTTACCGATTTATGAAAGACGACAAGAGCTTCGTCATGTTGACCGATACAGGTTATGTCAGTGACCGTATGGCTGGGATTGTCGAAAATGCTGACGGTTATCTCATTGAGTCCAACCACGACGTAGAAATCTTGCGAGCAGGATCTTATGCTTGGCGACTCAAACAACGAATCCTATCGGATCTCGGTCACCTTTCCAACGAGGACGGTGCTGAAGCCATGATTCGTGCAATGGGAAATCGGACTAAGAAAATCTATCTTGGGCATTTATCGAAAGAGAACAATATCAAGGAGCTGGCTCATATGACTATGGTCAATCAGTTAGCCCAGGCTGATCTGGGAGTCGGAGTAGACTTTAAGGTTTATGATACCTCACCAGATACCGCAACTCCATTAACAGATATATAAAAAAGAAGGCGAGTGCCTTCTTTTGTTTTGTATTTTATTAGGGATTTAGTGTGGTATAATGATTAAAAAAACTAAAGGAGTAGCAGTGTGAAGAGAAAATGGTTATTAAAGGATTACTATGACACAACGATTATAATACTTGCATTGATATCCGTTGTCCTTGTCTTGCTTGGATTTGCTGAGATGATTGATTTGGATAGTCCACCCTACAGTATTATTGACTTGCTACTTTGGTTTGTTTTTGTGGTAGATTATGGTTGGCGCTTCGTCTCAAGTAAAGAAAAATGGAGATTTGTACTTGAAAATATCTTCGACTTGCTAGCTATTCTTCCTTTGAATGCTATTTTTACAGTATTTCGATTAGGGCGAATCTTCCGCCTAACAAGGCTGACAAAATTACTGAAACTAACTCGTCTTTTAAGAGTCGTTGGCTTGACTGGCAAGTTGGAAAAGAAGGTTGGAAAACTCTTACGAACAAATGGCTTACTTTATATTTTATATCTCAATTCCTTTATTGTACTGGTAGGTAGTTCAATTTTATCTGTTGTTGAAGAAAAATCATTCTCAGATAGTCTTTGGTGGGCGCTTGTGACTGTAACGACTGTTGGTTATGGAGATATTGTTCCTGCGTCGATTTTTGGGAAATGGTTAGCTGTTTTACTAATGCTTGTTGGTATTGGCACAATAGGGATGTTAACGAGTGCCTTGACAAACTTTTTTGTAAAGGATAATCCAGATGATCAGATAAAGTTTGATAAACTCCAAGACGAATTAATAACTCAAAGAATATTACTAGAGAAACAATCTGAGAAGATAGAAGAACTGCATAGAATGATACAAGACTTGCTTGAAAAAAAGTAATTTAGACAATACAAAAACCACTCGACGAGTGGCTTTTTTACAATCCAGCAAATTCCTTGATTTCTTGAGCTGACATGGAAGAGTCGCAACGGACATTGATTTGGCCATCTGCAATGTGAACAAATCCTGGTACGGTTGGAATTCCATAACGTGAGCGGAATTCTTGCAATTCATTGAGTTGGCTTGGTTCTTCACTGTTGATGAAGTAGATGTGGGCTTTAGTTTCAGCTACGACACCTGCCAATGTGCCAGCAAATTTACGGCAGTAAGGGCAAGTTTTACGGCCAATAAAGAAGGTTGCTGTTTCTTTATTATCGAGTGCTTCTTGTGCACGCGCAACTGTAGTGACTTCAAGGTCTTTGATGTTTTCTAAAAATTGTTCCATGAGATTACCTCGCTTTCATTGATAAGTCTAGTATGCCATAAAGTTTCTAAAAATGCTTAGATTTGATACGAAAAAAAGATGAGATTGGTTGGTCTCATCTTTTATAATTTCTTATTTAACAAAAGCATTGATTTCTGCTTCGATGTTGGCAATCTTAGCTTGTGAATCTTCATTACTTTCACCCACAACGGCAATGTAGAATTTGATTTTTGGTTCAGTACCAGAAGGGCGAACTGCAATCCATGAACCGTCAGCAAGTGTGTATTTCAACACATCACTTGGAGGAGTTGTCAAGTTCGTAACAGTACCATCAGCAGCAGTAGCAGTTTGAGCCTTGAAGTCTTCTACGATAGTGATAGCTGTTGCGTTCCATTCTTTTGGAGCATTGTTACGGAACTTAGCCATAATGGCTTTGATTTGTTCAGCACCATCAACACCAGAAAGGGTAACAGAGATGGTCTTTTCAGCGTAGTAGCCGTATTCTTTGTAGATTTCTTCGATACCGTCAGCAAGTGTCAAACCACGTGAACGGTAGTAGGCAGCAAGTTCAGCAACGACAAGAACAGCTTGAATAGCATCTTTATCACGTACGAATGGTTTAATCAAGTAACCGAAGCTTTCTTCAAATCCCATCATGTAAGTGTGATTGTGTTTTTCTTCAAATTCTTGGATTTTTTCAGCGATAAATTTGAAACCTGTCAAAACGTTGAACATGGTTGCCCCGTAGCTTTCAGCAATCTTCGTTACCAAGTCAGTTGATACAATTGATTTGCAAAGGGCTGCATTTTCAGGAAGAGTTCCAGCATTTTTGTGGGCTTCCAAGATGTATTTAGCCATGATAGCACCGATTTGGTTACCTGAAAGGTTGAGGTAGCTACCGTCTTTTTGAAGAACTTCAACACCAACACGGTCAGCGTCAGGGTCAGTTGCAACAAGAACGTCTGCACCAACTTGACGACCAAGTTCTTCAGCAAGGGCGAAGGCTGCTTGGCTTTCTGGGTTTGGAGATTTTACAGTTGAGAAGTCTGGGTCTGCAGTTGCTTGTGCTTCAACAACCTGAACAGAGTCAAATCCTGCTTGAGCAAGAGCACGACGAGCCAACATTTCACCCGTACCATGAAGTGGTGTGTAGACAATCTTCATGTCTTTACCGAATTCTTCAATCAATGTTGGGTTGATGTTTACGTCCTTAACTTCTTTAAGATATTCAACATCAACAGCTTCGCCAATGACTTCAATCAAGCCAGAGGCTTTTTCAGCTTCGACATCAGCAACTTCCACAGCGAATGGATTTTCGATAGCACGAATATAAGTAGTCAAAGCATCTGCATCGTGTGGAGGCATTTGTCCACCGTCTTCACCATAAACCTTGTAACCGTTAAATGGAGCAGGGTTATGGCTAGCAGTAATCATGATACCTGCAAAACAGTTGAGGTGACGAACTGCAAATGACAGTTCTGGAGTTGGACGAAGGCTTTCAAATACGTAAGATTTGATACCGTGTTTAGCAAGAACTGCAGCAGATTCAAAGGCAAACTCAGGTGAGAAGTGACGGCTATCGTAGGCAATTGCCACACCACGTTCTTTTTCATTTCCACCTTTTGATTCAATCAAACGAGCCAAACCTTCGGTAGCTTGACGAACAACGTAGATGTTGATGCGGTTTGTACCAGCACCGATCAAACCACGCATACCAGCAGTACCAAATTCAAGATTGGTATAAAAGGCATCTTCCTTAGTTTTTTCGTCCATATTTTCCAAATCTTGACGAAGGTAGTCTGGAAGGTCAGCAAAATCGACCCATTTTTGATAATTTTCTTGGTAAGTCATAGAGTGTCTCCTTTGTTTATTTGCTTTAATCGCTTTCATTATATCACGATTTGACATTTTAGTAAAACGTTAGCATAACTTAAAATGTAGGAAATTTACTTTTGATTTTTTGCGGTTAAATGGTGGGGACTGTGCTTACTTATACTAAGTTAGGGATGAAAATTAATTATTAGATACTTTATAACATGAAAGTTTATAATTCATTTTGTAGGTTTGTTGAAGAAAAAAATCAAAAATATTGTTATATTCTATTCTTTTTATAAAGAATCCTTTAATGTCTCAAACGAACATATAGAAAAATTTAATGTAAAACTCTATAAATTTAAGATATTTTGAAAATATCTGGTTTCTGTTTTGATTTTTATTCTGCGTATGGTAAAATATAGTAAATCATTAAAGGAGAATCCATTATGAAAAAAATTCTTAAGCATTCTGCTTTGCTTTTGTCAGCTTTAGCACTTGTTGCCTGTGGAGCTCAAAAAAAAGCAAGCGACAATGGTACTGCCTCGAACTCAAACTTTGAAGTTTCTGTAAAAGATGGTATGTTTGTATTGCCTAAAGATGAAGATTCATCTTCAAGCTACCTTGCACTTCAAGTCGAAATCAAGAACAATCGTGATAAACAGTTTAGTTTTACTAGCCAAGATATTACGCTGTATAATGAAAAAGATGAGAAATTACAACCAATTCAAATCTATGAAAGCGATAGTAAAACCAAGTTTATGTCATATGGAGACAGTCTTTCTAAAGGAAAGAGCGTTGCTGGTTATGTAGTGTATGAAGTCGACAAGAACGCTAAGTATGAACTCCACTTCGCGCCTAGCTTTTACGATGACATCAAAGAAAATTCCAAAAAGAATAATGATGTAGCAATCAAGGTTGATCCAAGTCAGTATGAAGATCATATTGATGAAGCGAAAGATGTAATGAAAAAATATGTCGATGCTGTTTACCTTAATGGGGAAAGTTCTGGTGGTGGAACGAACCTAAGTGCTACTGATAATAAGTCGCAAGTTGTTGCGCTTGCTGATGATAAGAAATCTTCTGATAACAGTGCTGAATTCACAAACGATGCGAAAGCTGATAAAGAAGAGTTTATCAAGAAATTTACAGAGTCGTTCGGAAAAGGCTTTTATAACTACAAACCATCTGATTCAGAACTTAGAACATTTGCAGATGCCTACATCAAAGCAAATGCTAAGAGAGCAAAAGTTGATTATAAAGTGAAGACATATTTGCCAGACTATGCTGTTGTTTATGTTAGACCAGAAACAATCGACTTGGATAATTTGAATGTTCATGAATTGAGCCGTAAATTCTATGAAGAAAACAAAGGTAAATATAGCAACTACTCAGAAGCTATGAAAGCTGGTGAGAAGTACATTTTAGAAAATGCACCAAGTCAATTTGATTCAACTCCTCTAGATACAAGCGATAACATGAAAAAAGAGGGTTATGAAATTAAAATGACTAAGAAAGATGGTAAATGGACCGTCGATACCTCTTCTAAAAACTATGACTTAAAAGATATGGCTCGCACATTCCGTGGAGGCATTGGATACTAAGATGAAAGGTTCGGGTATACCACTCGAACTTTTTTCATTGCAATTGTGCAAAAGAGAAAAAGATAGTAAAATAGAGATATGATTATTTTACAAGCTAATAAAATTGAACGATCTTTTGCTGGTGAGGTTCTCTTTGAACATATCAACCTGCAAGTAGATGAACGAGACCGAATTGCTCTTGTTGGGAAAAATGGTGCAGGTAAGTCTACTCTTTTAAAGATTTTGGTTGGGGAAGAGGAGCCAACTAGTGGAGAAATCAATAAGAAAAAAGATATTTCTCTGTCTTACCTAGCCCAAGATAGCCGTTTTGAGTCTGAAAATACCATTTATGATGAAATGCTCCATGTCTTTGATGATCTACGCCGTACGGAGAAACAACTGCGTCAGATGGAGTTGGAGATGGGTGAAAAGTCTGGTGAAGATCTAGATAAACTGATGGCGGATTATGATCGTTTATCAGAGAATTTCCGTCAGGCTGGTGGCTTTACCTACGAAGCTGATATCCGCGCTATCTTAAATGGTTTCAAGTTTGATGAATCTATGTGGCAGACGAAAATTGCTGAGCTTTCAGGTGGTCAAAATACCCGTCTGGCACTGGCTAAAATGCTCCTTGAAAAGCCCAATCTCTTAGTCTTGGACGAGCCAACCAACCACTTGGATATTGAAACGATTGCCTGGCTAGAGAATTACTTGGTGAACTATAGTGGCGCCCTCATTATTGTCAGTCACGACCGTTACTTTTTGGATAAGGTTGCGACGGTTACACTGGATTTGACCAAGCATTCCTTGGATCGTTATGTGGGCAATTATTCTCGTTTTGTTGAGTTGAAGGAGCAAAAGCTAGCTACTGAGGCAAAAAACTATGAAAAGCAACAAAAGGAAATCGCTGCTCTAGAAGACTTTGTCAATCGCAATCTAGTCCGAGCTTCAACGACCAAACGTGCCCAATCTCGCCGCAAACAACTGGAAAAAATGGAGCGCTTGGATAAGCCTGAATCTGGGAAGAAATCAGCCAATATGACCTTCCAGTCTGAAAAAACGTCTGGAAATGTCGTTTTAACTGTTGAAAATGCGGCTATTGGCTATGATGGGGAAATACTGTCAGAACCTATCAACCTAGATCTTCGTAAGATGAATGCTGTTGCGATTGTCGGACCAAACGGCATTGGGAAGTCAACCTTTATCAAGTCAATAGTAGACCAGATTCCTTTCATCAAGGGAGAGAAGCGTTTTGGTGCCAATGTTGAGGTTGGATACTATGATCAGACTCAAAGTAAGCTAACAGCAAGTAATACTGTTCTGGATGAACTTTGGAATGATTTTAAACTGACACCAGAAGTTGAAATCCGTAACCGTCTTGGCGCCTTCCTTTTTTCAGGAGATGATGTCAAAAAATCAGTAGGCATGTTGTCTGGTGGCGAGAAAGCTCGTTTGCTTCTTGCCAAACTTTCAATGGAAAACAATAACTTCTTGATTTTGGACGAGCCAACCAACCACTTGGATATTGATAGCAAGGAAGTGTTAGAAAATGCCCTGATTGACTTTGACGGAACCCTTCTTTTTGTCAGCCACGACCGTTACTTTATCAATCGTGTAGCCACTCATGTACTGGAATTGTCTGAGAGTGGTTCGACTCTCTATCTTGGAGATTATGACTACTATGTTGAGAAGAAGGCAGAAGTAGAAATGACTCAGACTGAGGAAGCTTCAACTAGTAATCAAGCAAAAGAAGCAAGTCCAGCTAATGACTATCAGGCCCAGAAAGAAAGTCAGAAAGAAGCCCGCAAGCTCATGCGTCAAATCGAGAACTTGGAGGCTGAAATCGAAGAGTTAGAAACTCAAAGCCAAGCCATTTCTGAAAAAATGCTGGAAACCAACGATGCTGAAAAACTCATGGAATTGCAGACTGAACTGGACAAAATCAGCCATCGTCAGGAAAAAGCTATGCTTGAGTGGGAAGAATTATCAGAGCAGGTGTAAGAAATGGAACATCTTGGAAAGGTATTTCGTGAATTTCGAACAAGTGGGAAGTACTCCTTAAAAGAGGCGGCAGGTGAATCGTGTTCAACCTCTCAATTATCTCGCTTCGAGCTTGGGGAGTCTGATCTAGCAGTTTCTCGTTTCTTTGAGATTTTGGACAATATTCATGTGACTGTTGAGAATTTCATGGACAAGGCTAGGGATTTTCAAAATCATGAACATGTTGCCTTGATGGCACAGATTATTCCGCTTTACTACTCAAATGATATTGCAGGTTTTCAAAAGCTTCAAAGAGAACAACTTGAAAAGTCTAAGAGATCGACAACTCCCCTCTATTTTGAGCTGAATTGGATTCTGCTACAGGGTTTGATTTGTCAAAGAGATTCTCGTTACGCGATGAGGCAGAGTGATTTGGAAAAGGTGGCAGATTATCTTTTTCAAACAGAAGAATGGACCATGTATGAGTTGATTCTTTTTGGTAATCTCTATACTTTCTACAATGTGGACTATGTAGCTCGGATTGGCAGAGAAGTTATGGAGCGAGAAGACTACTACAAAGAAATTGGTCGGCATCGTAAACTTGTTTTGATTTTAGCTCTTAACTGTTACCAGCATTGTTTGGAAAACCGTTCCTTTGCGGATGCGGACTATTTTGAGGGCTATGTGGAGAAGTTGATTGGAAATGGTATCAAGCTTTATGAGCGCAATATCTTCCATTATCTCAAAGGTTTCGCCCTCTACCAGAGAGACTGTAAAGAAGAGGGTTGTAGTCAGATGCAGGAGGCTATGCATATTTTTGATGTGCTTGGACTTCCAGAGCAAGTGGCTTACTATCAGGAACATTATGAAAAATTTGTAAATGCTTAAATTTCCCAAATAAGGGAAAAATAAAGAGACTCCTTTCAGTTTTGATACAATAGTTTCAAAATTTGAGAGGAGCTTTTTATATGAATCGACATGCAATCCAGTTGATTAGTCGTGGTGCTATTAATAAAATAGGGAATATGCTCTATGATTATGGAAACAGTGTTTGGTTGGCATCAATGGGAACGATAGGGCAGACTGTTCTTGGGATTTATCAAATTTCTGAACTCGTCACATCGATTCTGGTCAATCCCTTTGGAGGAGTGATTTCAGACCGCTTTTCGCGTCGCAAAATTTTGATGACGACGGACTTGATTTGTGGTATTCTCTGTTTAGCTATTTCTTTCATCAGAAATGATAGCTTGATGATTGCTGCTCTGATCTTCGCAAATATTGTTCAGGCGGTTGCCTTTGCATTTTCTCGTACAGCCAACAAAGCCATTATAACTGAGGTTGTAGAGAAAGACGAGATTGTGACCTATAATGCTCGTTTAGAGCTCGTTTTGCAGGTTGTAGGTGTTAGCTCCCCTGTACTTTCTTTCCTCGTTTTACAATTTGCCAGTCTCCATATGACACTCGTTTTAGATGCCATTAGTTTTTTCATTGCATTTACATTAGTAGCTTTACTTCCCCAAAAAGAGACTCAGTTACAAGAGAAAAAGACTTTCAGCTGGAAAAATATTTTTGCTGATATGAAAGAAGGGATTCGCTATATTTGGCGCCAGCAAGAGATCTTTTTCCTTTTGGTAGTAGCTTCCAGTGTTAATTTCTTTTTTGCAGCTTTTGAATTTCTCCTCCCTTTTTCAAATCAACTATACGGGGTAGAAGGAGCTTATGCAACTATTTTGACTATGGGCGCTATTGGTTCGATTATCGGAGCACTTCTAGCTAGCAAAATAAAGGCAGGTGTTTATAATCTTTTGATTCTATTGGCCTTGACTGGAGTTGGAGTTTTTATGATGGGATTACCACTACCAGCTTTTCTTTCCTTTTCTGGAAATTTAGTTTGTGAACTGTTTATGACGATATTTAATATTCACTTTTTTACTCAGGTGCAAACCAAGGTTGAGGGGGAATACTTGGGAAGAGTCCTAAGCACCATTTTTACCTTAGCCATCCTATTTATGCCGATTGCAAAAGGCCTTATGACGGTGCTACCAAGTGTCCATCTCTCTTCTTTTCTGATAATTGGAAGCGGTGTCATCATCTTGTCTTGTTTATCCCTCGTTTATGTGCGAAGTCATTTTAAAAAAGAGTTATAATTTCTTTTTTTAAGAAAATATTACACTACAAACCATTTTTCAGTCCTTCTCTATTGTGAGGAGGGCTTGCTTTGTGGTAAAATGGGATTATGAATGAAAGAATGAATGAGTTAGTTGCCTTACTTAACCGCTATGCGACCGAGTACTATACGAGTGACAATCCCTCGGTTTCAGATAGTGAGTATGATCGCCTCTACCGAGAGTTGGTCGAATTGGAAGCCGCCTATCCGGATCAAGTTTTAGCGGACAGTCCAACTCATCGTGTTGGTGGTAAGGTTTTAGATGGTTTTGAAAAATACAGTCATCAGTATCCTCTTTATAGTTTGCAGGATGCTTTTTCACGTGAAGAGTTAGAAGCTTTTGATGCGCGTGTTCGAAAGGAATTACCCCAGCCAACCTATATTTGTGAGCTGAAAATCGATGGTTTGTCTATCTCGCTTACGTATGAAAAGGGAATTTTGGTAGTCGGTGCGACACGTGGGGATGGTTCTGTTGGTGAAAATATCACCGAAAATCTCAAGCGCGTCAAGGACATTCCTTTGACCTTGCCAGAAGAACTTGATATTACTGTTCGTGGAGAGTGTTACATGCCACGCGCTTCCTTTGATCAGGTCAACCAAGCTCGCCAAGAAAATGGAGAGCCTGAATTTGCCAATCCTCGTAACGCAGCTGCAGGAACCCTCCGTCAGTTGGATACAGCAGTAGTGGCCAAGCGTAATCTTGCGACTTTCCTCTATCAAGAAGCCAGCCCTTCTACTCGTGATAGTCAAGAAAAAGTCTTGGAGCATCTTGAACAGCTTGGTTTTGTAGTTAATCCTAAACGAATATTGGCTAAAAGTATAGATGAGATATGGGATTTCATCCAAGAAGTAGGACAAGAACGGGATAATTTACCTTATGACATTGATGGGGTGGTAATCAAGGTCAATGACTTAGCAGGTCAAGAAGAACTCGGTTTTACAGTTAAAGCGCCTAAGTGGGCAGTGGCCTATAAATTTCCTGCTGAAGAAAAAGAAGCTCAACTCCTTTCAGTTGACTGGACAGTAGGTCGTACGGGTGTTGTGACCCCGACTGCCAATCTTACACCTGTTCAGCTTGCTGGGACAACTGTTAGCCGTGCAACACTGCACAATGTAGATTATATTGCTGAAAAGGATATCCGCAAAGATGATACGGTTGTCGTTTATAAGGCTGGAGATATCATTCCTGCTGTTTTGCGTGTGGTAGAGTCCAAGCGTGTTTCTGAAGAAAAACTAGATATTCCGACTAACTGTCCAAGTTGTGACAGTCAGTTGCTTCATTTTGAAGATGAAGTGGCTCTTCGTTGTATCAATCCACGCTGTCCTGCCCAAATCATGGAAGGTTTGATTCACTTTGCTTCTCGAGACGCCATGAATATTACAGGACTTGGTCCATCTATTGTTGAAAAACTTTTTGCTGCTAATCTGGTTAAGGATGTGGCAGATATTTACCGTTTGAAAGAAGATGATTTCCTCCTTTTAGAGGGTGTCAAGGAAAAGTCTGCTTCTAAACTGTATCAGGCTATTCAAGCATCCAAGGAGAAC
Organism: bacterium; assembly: GCA_905221465.1. GTDB lineage: Bacteria > Bacillota > Bacilli > Lactobacillales > Streptococcaceae > Streptococcus. The sequence goes on from CAJNDG010000001.1 coordinate 470,140, forward strand.
TCTGCTGAAAAGCTCTTGTTTGGTCTGGGAATTCGCCATGTCGGAAGCAAGGCTAGCCAACTCTTGCTCCAACATTTCCACTCTATTGAAAATCTAGCCCAAGCAGATCCAGAGGAAGTAGCAAGTATCGAGAGCTTGGGTAGTGTAATTGCTCAAAGTCTTCAGACTTATTTTGCTACAGAAGGATCGAAGATTCTATTAGACGAGTTGAAAGAAACTGGAGTCAATCTGGACTACAAAGGACAGACAGTAGTGGCAGATGCGGCCTTGTCAGGTTTGACCGTTGTGTTAACGGGGAAATTGGAACGTCTCACACGTTCTGAAGCCAAAAGTAAACTCGAAAGCCTCGGTGCCAAGGTCACAGGCAGTGTATCTAAGAAAACGAATCTTGTCGTAGCAGGAGCAGATGCAGGAAGCAAGCTCCAAAAAGCACAAGAACTTGGTATCGAAGTTCGAGATGAGGCCTGGCTAGAAAGTTTGTAAAGAATAGTTGAAAAATAGATGTTAGATAGCCTGGAACTATCTCTCCTGATGTGTTTTTATATCTATTAAAACTATTCTCTATAGTGCTGAAATTCCCGTTAAATTCTTCAGCATGACTTAAAAATTAAAATTGAAATTAGGAATTAGGAAAAGAAATGTATAGATACCCAGTAGTCATCCATTTTCACCGAAAAAATGGGGATTATGATGCTTGTTCATTCAGTAGAAAACAGGCAGATATTAAAGAAAATTTGTATTATGAAAATGACTATTTTGGAGCAAAATTCTCCTTTACAGTCACAAGTGAAGAGAGGCTCGATACTTTGACCTTTTCTGTCGAAATAGATGGAAAGACAAAAGATTATCTCCTACGGTTTAACTATTATCCGCTGTTGACTGAGGTTTGGATTTTGGATGGTGATGAGACGGTTTATTATTCTGAAAATCCAGCCATTGCAAGTCCTTGCTATAAAGATCGAAACCCGTTTGCTTTTGATAAAGCTTTTCACAGTGAAAGTTTTGATCATCATTGGGGATACCAAGGAGAGTTGGGTTATAGTATCTCAGACTACCAGACAAGCTTTAAACTCTGGGCTCCAACAGCTACAGCAGTCCAAGCGGTCGTTTATGAAAATACAAGTAACGACGCGCCGATTTGGAAAACCTTTAATCTAAAGCGAGGGAATAGCTATTCATACAGTCATAAGTACAATACCATTGGTGTTTGGAGTGTAGACCTGGATGAAAATCTTGCAGGTAAAGCTTATCAGTATCAGATTGAGTTTCCGCACCACCAGACCTTGACACGAGACCCATACACTATCGCTACAAGTCCTGATGGAAAACGTTCCGTAATTCTCTCTCAGCAAGATAGACAGGTAGAAGGATTTAAAGTCAAACATGGGACAGACGCTCCTTGGCGTTTGGAAAATCCATGTAAAGCCGTTATCTGTGAGATGCACATTCGTGATTTTACAAAATCGCCGACATCTGGAGTTCCAGAAAATCTTCGAGGAACCTTCCTTGGGGCTGCCCAGACTGGAACGGTTAACCAGTATGGTCAAGCAACAGGCTTTGACTATATCAAAGAACTCGGCTGTAATTATGTTCAGCTCCAACCAATCTTTGATCGTCATAAGGAATACGACGAGGACGGGAATGTAACCTATAACTGGGGTTATGACCCTCAAAACTACAATGCCCCAGAACCAAGTTTCTCTAGTAACCCAGATGATCCTGGACAGGTTATTCGAGACCTCAAGACCATGATTCAGGCATATCACGATGCAGGAATCGGTGTCATTATGGATGTCGTTTATAACCATACCTTCTCAACGGTCGATGCACCTTTCCAAACAACTGTTCCTGATTATTACTATCGTATGAATCCAGATGGAACCTTCCAAAACGGAACAGGTGTTGGAAATGAAACCGCAAGCGAACACGAAATGTACCGTAAGTACATGATTGACTCACTCCTTTATTGGGTGAAAGAATACAATATTGACGGTTTCCGTTTTGACTTGATGGGAATTCACGATGTCAAAACCATGCAGGCGATTCGTTGGGCACTTGATGAAGTTGATCCTCGTATTATCACTTATGGAGAAGGTTGGGATATGGGGACCGGTCTTGCACCTTATGACAAGGCCAAGAAGGACAATGCCTACCAGATGCCAAATATTGGATTCTTCAATGATGATCAGCGTGATGCCATCAAAGGAGGAGAAGTTTATGGCTCAATCAAGGCAGGATTTGTTAGTGGTGCAGCTACAGAACCGATTGTAGCCAAAGCTATTCTTGGTAGCCGAGAGTTGGGTTCATATCTTAGTCCAAACCAAGTTCTTAACTATGTGGAAGCCCATGATAATTACAACTTGCATGATTTGTTAGTAACCCTTCATCCAAATCACAGTTCAGATAAGATTATGCGACAGGTTGAGACAGCAACAGCGATGAGCATTCTTATGCAAGGGATGTCCTTTATAGAGCTGGGTCAAGAATTTGGACGCACCAAACTCCTTGCTACTGGAGAAAATGGCGAGCTGACTGCGGCAGATAGAGAACGGGCCATGAACAGCTACAATGCTCCAGATAGTGTCAACCAGGTCAACTGGGATTTAATCAATGAGAGACAAGAGAGCATTGACTTTATTCGCCAGATTATTCGCCTAAAAACACAAACGCGCGCTTTCTCTTATCCTACATACGAAGAAGTTTATCGTCATGTCTTTGTCCATACAGCTGCTGAAAATAGTGGGTGGATTGTTTACGAAATTCACGGTGGAGCAGAGCACTTATTGGTGGTATTCAATGCTAAAGGTACTTCCTTCTATTTTGAAAATGCAGGAAATCTTGAAATGCTGGTGTCCAATAGTTGTTCTAAAGAGTCTAATGTGATTGATGATATCAGCGTTGCTGTCTTGAAGGTACTTTCATAGTAAATGCTACAAAAAGGTTTAGTTAAAACTAGACCTTTTTTGATTTTTATTGAAAAACCAATATCTAATAGGAATAAATTTCAAATAATTTGAAGAATCAAGTTTGTGAAAAAAATATCAATATTTTCCAAAAATGGGTTGTAATTTTCTGAAAATTTGATAAAATAAGTTTTAATCATTTTCAGGAGGAAGAGAATTTGACAAATTATCAGAATTTAGTGAATGGAAAATGGAAATCATCAGAGAATGAAATTGCCATCTATTCTCCCATCAATCAAGAAAAGCTGGGTACAGTACCTGCTATGAGTCAGGTTGAAGTAGATGAGGCTATGAAAGCAGCGCGTGCAGCTCTCCCAGCATGGCGTGATTTAGCACCCGTTGAGCGTGCAGCTTATTTGCATAAGACAGCAGACATTTTGGAACGTGATAAAGAAAAAATTGGTACAATTCTTGCTAAAGAGGTTGCAAAAGGGATTAAAGCAGCCATTGGAGAAGTAGTACGTACAGCAGAATTGATTCGTTTTGCTGCTGAGGAAGGTCTCCGTATCACTGGACAAACAATGGAAGGTGGCGGTTTTGAAGCTGCAAGTAAAAATAAACTAGCTGTTGTTCGTCGTGAGCCAGTTGGAGTCGTCTTAGCTATCGCGCCATTTAACTACCCAGTCAACCTTTCTGGATCTAAGATTGCTCCGGCTTTGATTGCAGGAAATGTCGTTATGTTTAAACCACCAACACAAGGATCTATTTCTGGTCTTTTGTTGGCTAAAGCATTTGACGAAGCAGGAATCCCAGCAGGTGTTTTTAACACCATCACTGGACGTGGTTCTGAGATCGGAGACTACATCATCGAACACAAGGAAGTGAACTTCATTAACTTTACAGGTTCAACACCGATTGGGGAGCGTATTGGTCGTTTAGCTGGTATGCGCCCAATTATGCTAGAACTTGGCGGGAAAGATGCAGCAATTGTCTTAGAAGATGCAGATTTAGAAAATGCAGCTAAGCAAATCGTAGGTGGAGCCTTTAGCTACTCTGGTCAGCGTTGTACTGCTATCAAACGTGTTTTGGTTGTGGAAAGCGTAGCAGACAGATTGGCTGAATTACTCCAAGCTGAAGTTGCTAAGCTAACAGTCGGTGATCCATTTGACAATGCAGATATCACGCCAGTTATTGATAATGCTTCAGCTGATTTCATCTGGGGATTGATTGAAGATGCTCAGGAAAAAGGAGCTAAAGTGCTCAGCCCAATCAAACGTGAGAATAATCTCATTTGGCCAGGACTTTTTGATTATGTCACAAGAGATATGAAATTAGCCTGGGAAGAACCATTTGGACCTGTTCTCCCAATTATTCGAGTTGCAGATGCCAATGAAGCACTTGAAATTGCTAATGAATCAGAATTCGGTCTTCAATCTTCTGTCTTTACAAATGACTTTAAGAAGGCATTTGAAATCGCTGAAAAACTTGAAGTTGGTACCGTTCATATTAATAATAAAACACAACGTGGACCAGATAATTTCCCATTCCTTGGTGTAAAAGGTTCTGGTGCAGGAGTTCAAGGAATTAAATATAGTATCGAAGCGATGACAAATGTTAAATCCGTTGTTTTTGATGTGAGATAATTTATAAAATCAGGAAAATAACTTCCTGGTTTTATTTTTTTCAAAAAAATACAGTAGAAAATTGATAAAAAACGAATATTCTGGTATTATAATAAAAAAATATATGGAAATTGTTTCGTGTTCTATTTTCTGGATATCTTTTTTAAAATGCTAGGTAATTTTTTGAAGGCTTTCATAAAAAAATATGATTTCCTTCGTAAATTACTTGAAAGTTATCTTAAAAGAGTGTATAATAGGAATATAGAAAACGCTTACATAAGAAAGGGGATTGAATGAATAATCAAGAAGCATTAAGAACCTTTACTACAGGTGAGAACTTTCACCTCCAGCATTATTTAGGAGCGCATAGAGAGGAGCTTAACGGTGAATTAGGGTATACATTTAGAGTTTGGGCACCAAATGCTCAAGCAGTTCATCTAGTTGGTGATTTTACCGATTGGGTTGAGAATCAGATTCCCATGGTTCGTAATGAAGCAGGTGTTTGGGAAGTCTTTACAAGTCAAGCCCAGGAGGGTCAGATTTATAAATATCATATCACGCGTGCAAATGGTCACCAGATTATGAAGATCGATCCATTGGCAGTTTATTTTGAAGCTAGACCGGGTACAGGAGCTGTTTTGACCAATATCCGTGAAAAGAAATGGAAAGATGGCCTTTGGTTAGCACGTCGCAAACGTCTGGGATTTTTCGAGAGACCAGTTAATATATATGAAGCCCATGCAGGATCTTGGAAGAGAAATCCAGATGGTAGTCCCTATACTTTTTCGCAACTGAAAGACGAGTTGATTCCATACTTAGTTGAGATGAACTATACACATATTGAGTTCATGCCTTTAATGGCTCACCCACTTGGATTGAGCTGGGGCTATCAGCTTATGGGTTACTTTGCATTCGAACATTCCTATGGTACACCTGAGGAGTTCCAAGATTTCGTTGAAGAGTGTCATATAAATAATATCGGTGTTATCGTAGACTGGGTTCCAGGTCATTTCACCATTAATGATGATGCCTTGGCATATTATGACGGTACACCAACTTTTGAATACCAAGACCACAACAAGGCTCATAACTATGGTTGGGGTGCTCTGAATTTTGACCTCGGAAAAAATGAGGTCCAGTCTTTCTTGATTTCAAGTATTAAATTCTGGATTGATTTTTATCACTTAGATGGTATTCGGGTCGATGCTGTGAGCAATATGCTGTATCTAGATTATGATAATGCTCCTTGGACTCCAAACAAAGACGGTGGAAACCTTAACTACGAGGGTTATTATTTCCTTCAACGTTTGAACACCGTTATCAAGCTTGCTCATCCAGATATCATGATGATTGCAGAAGAAAGTTCATCAGCAACAAAGATTACTGGCATGAAAGAAATGGGCGGCCTTGGGTTTGACTATAAATGGAATATGGGCTGGATGAACGATATTCTCCGTTTCTACGAGGAAGATCCGATTTATCGCAAGTATGACTTTAATCTTGTGACTTTCAGCTTTATGTATGTTTTCAATGAAAACTATCTCTTACCTTTCTCACATGATGAAGTGGTTCATGGCAAGAAGAGTATGATGCACAAGATGTGGGGCGATCGCTACAATCAGTTCGCAGGGTTGCGCAATCTCTACACCTATCAAATTTGTCATCCAGGTAAGAAACTCTTGTTCATGGGTAGTGAGTACGGGCAATTCCTAGAGTGGAAGTCTGAGGAGCAGTTGGAATGGTCTAATCTAGAAGATCCGATGAATGCCAAGATGAAGCATTTTACTTCACAACTGAATCAATTCTATAAAGACCATCGCTGTCTTTGGGAAATTGATACTAGTTATGATGGTATAGAGATTATCGATGCTGATAATAGAGATCAGAGTGTCCTTTCCTTTATTCGTAAGGGCAAGAAGGACGAAATGTTAGTCTGTGTCTTTAACATGGCACCAGTTGAACGTAAGGACTTTACGATTGGTTTACCTGTTGCAGGTATTTACGAAGAAGTTTGGAATACAGAATTAGAAGAATGGGGAGGTGTGTGGAAAGAGCACAATCAAACAGTTCAGACTCAAGAAGGCTTATGGAAAGATTATGAGCAGACTTTGACCTTTACCTTGCCTGCCATGGGAGCAAGCATCTGGAAGATCAAGCGTCGTTTGAAACCAGCTAAGAAAAAAGAATAATGGGCTGTTGATGATATTTTTTAGATTTTAAAAAATGATGTACTTATATTGGACTTGAAACACAAGAGAAATGGATTTCCTATTATTTTTATAAAAAAGTTTGACTTCCGACCTTCTTTCGATTTTAACGTTCACATGTCTTTATAAAGGAGTAGAAAATGAAGAATGAAATGCTAGCTTTGATCCTTGCGGGTGGGCAAGGAACACGTCTCGGAAAACTCACTCAAAGCATTGCCAAACCGGCAGTGCAATTCGGTGGGCGCTACCGTATCATTGACTTTGCTCTTTCCAACTGTGCAAACTCTGGAATCCATAATGTTGGTGTGATTACGCAATACCAACCTCTTGCTTTGAATAACCATATCGGAAATGGTTCTAGCTGGGGATTGGATGGTATCAATTCAGGTGTCTCTATTTTACAACCTTATTCAGCCAGCGAAGGAAACCGTTGGTTTGAAGGGACTAGTCACGCTATCTACCAAAACATTGACTACATCGACAGTGTTAATCCTGAGTATGTTTTGATTCTTTCTGGTGACCACATCTACAAGATGGACTACGATGATATGCTTCAGTCCCATAAGGATAACAATGCCAGTTTGACAGTAGCTGTCCTAGACGTACCTCTCAAAGAAGCTAGCCGTTTCGGTATCATGAATACAGATGCCAATAACCGTATCGTTGAATTCGAAGAAAAACCTGCGCAACCTAAGTCTACAAAGGCTTCTATGGGGATTTATATTTTTGACTGGAAACGACTTCGCAATATGCTTGTTGCTGCTGAAAAGAGCAATGTGGATATGTCAGACTTTGGTAAGAACGTTATCCCTAACTATCTCGAGTCTGGTGAAAGTGTCTATGCTTATGAATTTAATGGCTATTGGAAAGACGTTGGTACGATTGAGTCACTTTGGGAAGCCAATATGGAGTATATTTCGCCAGAAAACGCCTTGGATAGTCGCAATCGTCAGTGGAAAATTTACTCTAGAAACTTGATTTCACCACCAAACTACTTTGGTGCGCATGCACACGTTGAAGATTCATTGGTCGTGGATGGCTGTTTTGTAGATGGAACTGTTAAACGTTCGATTCTTTCAACAGAAGCACAAGTACGTGAAGGTGCTGAGGTCGTTGATTCTGTTATTATGAGTGGGGCTATTATTGGCCATGGAGCAAAGATTACTCGTGCTATTATTGGTGAGGGTGCCATTATTGCAGACGGTGTAGAGATTGACGGAACTGACGAAGTACAAGTAGTAGGATACAATGAAGTAGTGGGGGTAGCAACAGATGAAGATTGATAAATATTCAGCCATTTTAGGAAACACAGTTGGTTTTCATGATATGTCAACGTTAACAGAACACCGTCCGGTAGCTAGCTTGCCTTTCGGTGGGAAATACCGTTTGATTGACTTCCCTCTTTCTAGCCTGGCAAATGCAGGTGTTCGTAGTATCTTTGGTATTTTCCAACAAGATAATATCAGCTCAGTATTCGACCATATCCGTTCAGGTCGTGAGTGGGGCTTGTCCACCCTTCTAAGTCACTACTATCTAGGAATTTACAATACTCGTGTTGAAAGCAGTACAGTTGGAAAAGAGTATTACCAACAACTTCTTACCTACTTGAGACGTTCAGGTTCAAACCAGACCGTTTCGATTAACTGCGATGTGCTGGTGAATATTGACTTGAATCAAGTCTTCCACCTACACAATACAACGAAAGGTCCTATCACAGTTGTATATAAGAAACTTCCGAAGAAAGACATTTCAGATGTGAATGCTATCTTGGAAATTGATGAAACTGACCATGTTCGTTCGCACAAACTCTTTGATAATAAATCTACGGATGAACTCTTCAACATGTCTACAGATATCTTTGTTGTGGATACTCCTTGGTTGATTGAACGACTTGAAGAAGAGGCTCAGAAAGAATATCCTGAAAAGTTGCGCTATGTCCTTCGCGATTTGGCTGTAAAAGAAGGGGCTTTTGCTTATGAATACACAGGATACTTAGCAAACATTCATTCTGTTCAGTCCTATTATCAAGCAAATATTGATATGCTTGAATCTAAAAAGTTCTACTCACTTTTCTCACCAAATCAAAAGATTTATACCAAAGTTAAGAATGAAGAACCAACCTACTATGCGAATACTTCAAAAGTAAGTACTTCTCAGTTTGCTTCTGGTAGTATCATTGAGGGTGAAGTAGTTCAGTCAGTCCTATCTCGTAACATTTATGTTCACAAAGATAGTGTAGTGAAGGACAGCATTTTATTCCCTCGAGTTGTGATTGGTCAAGGTGCCCAGATTGAATATGCTATCTTGGATAAGGGAGTTGAGGTTGCGGACGGTGTTGTCATTCGAGGCACAGCAGAACATCCAGTTGTAGTTAAGAAGGGTGAAACAGTAACAGAGGACATTTATTCATGAAAATTTTATTTGTAGCGGCAGAAGGAGCACCCTTTTCAAAAACAGGTGGTTTGGGCGATGTCATTGGCGCACTTCCCAAATCACTTGTAAAAGCGGGGCACGAAGTTGCAGTTTTCTTGCCTTATTATGATATGGTAGAAGCTAAGTTCGGCGACCAGATCGAGAATGTTCTCCACTTTGAAGTTAGTGTAGGATGGCGTAGACAGTACTGTGGTATTAAGAAAACAGTCTTGAATGGGGTTACTTTCTACTTCATTGATAATCAATATTATTTCTTCCGTGGCCATGTGTATGGTGATTTTGACGACGGTGAACGCTTTGCCTTTTTCCAACTGGCTACTCTTGAAGCCATGGAACGCATCGGCTTTATCCCTGACCTTCTCCATGTTCATGATTACCACACAGCCATGATTCCCTTCTTGTTAAAAGAAAAATACCATTGGATTCAGGCATATCAAGGAATCAGAACCGTTTTAACCATTCACAATTTGGAATTCCAAGGTCAATTTTCTGAAGGAATGCTGTGGGATTTGTTCGGTGTTGGGTTTGAACGCTATGCTGATGGTACCCTTCGCTGGAATGATTGTCTCAACTGGATGAAAGCGGGGATTCTCTACGCAGATCGTGTCACAACCGTTTCCCCTAGCTATGCGCATGAGATTATGACCAGTCAGTTCGGTTGCGGTTTGGACCAGATTCTTCGCATGGAGTCAGGTAAGGTTTCAGGTATTGTCAATGGTATTGACGCAGATCTTTATAATCCTCAAACAGACCCGCTTTTAGACTATCATTTTGATAAGGAAGATTTGTCTGGAAAAGCTCAAAACAAAGCAAAATTACAAGAGAGAGTTGGGTTGCCTGTGAGAGCAGATGTTCCGCTAGTTGGGATTGTCTCTCGTTTGACCCGCCAAAAAGGTTTTGATGTCGTTGTAGAAAGCTTGCATCGTTTCTTACAGGAGGACGTTCAAATAGTCCTTTTAGGAACAGGTGACCCGGCTTTTGAACATTCCTTCTCTTGGTTTGATCAAGTCTATCCTGACAAGCTATCAGCAAATATCACTTTTGATGTCAAACTTGCTCAAGAAATCTACGCAGCTTGTGATCTCTTCCTCATGCCAAGTCGTTTTGAACCATGTGGTTTGTCTCAAATGATGGCGATGCGCTATGGAACTCTACCATTGGTTCATGAGGTTGGTGGATTGCGTGATACGGTTCAATCCTTCAATCCAATCGAAGGAACTGGAACTGGATTTAGCTTTGACAATTTAACACCATACTGGCTTAACTGGAGTTTCCAAACAGCCTTGGATGTTTATAATTACCAGCCGGAAGTTTGGAGAAATCTACAAAAACAAGCTATGGAATGTGATTTCTCATGGGATACAGCCTGCAAATCTTACCTGGACTTGTACCATAGTTTAGTCAACTAATAGATAAAATCGTATGATTCTTTCATACGATTTTTGGGCTGTTTAGAAAGGAAAGTTTATGTCTCAAGTAAAAGGCTTGTGTGTCATGGACGTTGACGGCACCTTGATAGCAGAAGAGGTGATTGATCTTTTAGGAAAAGAAGCAGGTTGCGAAGAAGAAATATCGCAGATTACAAGCCAGGCAATGCGAGGCGAACTGGACTTTGAAACAAGCTTACGAGCGAGGGTAGCTTTGGTAAAAGGTCTTCCGGTCTCGGTTTTTGATACTGTCTTCAAATCCATTCATCTGTCTAAGAATGCTCAAGAATTTATCTCCATACTTCAAAAGAAGAGCATTCTAGTCGGTCTAGTGTCTGGTGGATTTGCACCAATAGTTGAGAGATTAGCAAAATCCCTTGGTATCTCCTATTTCTCTGCCAACCAGTTAGAAGTCAAAGACGGTTTTTTAACAGGTCGACTAGTTGGTGAAATTGTGACAGGTCAAGTAAAAAAAGCTACGCTTGAGATTTGGAGAAAGGAATTAGGACTTCCCAAAGAAAGAACGATTGCTATCGGTGATGGTGCCAATGACCTCTTGATGTTAAAGTCAGCAGAACGTGGTATTGCATTTTGTGCCAAAGAGGTTGTAAAAACAGAGATAGCTTGTCATGTAGATACGAGGGATCTTTTAGAAGTTCTACCTTTAATTGATTTCTTAGAATGAGAGGGAACTATGAAAATTGTAATTGCACCCGATTCTTTTAAAGAAAGTCTGACGGCAGAAGAGGTCGCTCAAGCTATGAAAAGAGGATTCGAACAGTCAATATCGGATGTAGAATGTCTGCTCTGTCCTGTTGGTGATGGTGGGGAAGGAACTGTAGACGCTATCCGACATTCTCTTGAACTAGAAGAAAAATGGTTCCAAGTGACAGGACCTTTTGGCCTAAAAGAATCAATGCGCTACTTTCAAAAAGGTCAAATAGCGCTCTTTGAAGTTGCTGACTTGGTTGGTCTTGGGAAGATTCATCAGGAGAAACGAAATCCCCTCCACATCCAAACTCAAGGTATTGGAGAGTTGATTCGCCATCTCATTGATCAAGGGATGAAAGAAATCTATATCGGAGTTGGTGGTACGGCTAGTAATGACGGTGGAATAGGCATTGCTGCTGCTTTAGGTTATCGTTTTTATGATAAGAAGGGAAAAGAATTGCCAGCTTGTGGTCAGACTTTGCTTGAGTTCGAGTCAGTTTCAGACAGCGAGTTGTATAGGATTCCTGAAGATGTAAAAATTCGCATTTTAGCAGATGTTGTTAGCCCTCTATGTGGTCATCAAGGGGCAACCTATACATTTGGAAAACAAAAGGGCTTGGATCTAGCTTTGTTTGAGACAGTAGATTTGGCTATACAGCGGTTCTATGAAAAATTTTCACCATCAACCCTCTCTCTTAAAGGAGCAGGAGCCGGCGGTGGGATTGCGGCTGGGCTCTGTGCCTTTGCTGAGGCCACTATCGTATCTGGGATTGATACTTGCTTGGATTTGATTGGATTTGACAGGAAGGTTGCAGGTGCTGACTTAGTTATCGTTGGAGAAGGTAGACTGGATAGTCAAAGCTTTGTTGGAAAAGCTCCTATCGGTGTAGCAAAAAGAACTCCTGAAGGAGTTCCAGTTATCGCTATTTGTGGTAGTCTTTCCGAGAATTTACCTTCCCTACCATTCGAAAATATACAAGCAGCCTTTTCCATTTTAGAGAAAAGTGAACCTTTGGAAGACAGTTTGAAAAATGCAAGTCTCTATTTGGAGCACACAGCTACTAATATTGGTCGTTTACTAAAGTTGAGGAAGGATTAGCTGAACCACTTTTTCCAGATGGATTTTTTAGGTGGCTCTGCCTTTTTCTCCTCCCAAAGACTTGAAAATGCAAGTCTAAGGTCCTTTTCTTCTACTTGAACAGGTTCATTTGTATGAATGACAAGACCGAAAGGAGAGGTGATATGATCGTCTGAAACAATAGTCGCCTGGCAGTTGCTTTCCTTTGCTTGTCTTAAGTAAAAGACCTGTTTGTCAAACTCGATACTTGGTGAGATTTTCACAAAAAGTTCCTCTACCTTTTCTTGAAAACTTTCTAAAATAGAGAAAAATCCATGTTCTAATTCAGAACTATTGGCAGTACTGATATCCGCGTAGCCAAGAACTCTTTCCTCGAAAGTGCCGAGATAGCGGCGTTGTTCGTCAGGGTTTATTTTCGGCCCACCATGAGCTTTTTCTAGTAGTTGTTTTGATAAATCTGTCATAGTTTGATTTTACCATAATTCAAGTTGAATTCCAAAATAAAATCTCCTTCAAAATATGAAAGAGATAAGATGATCTAGTTATTTTTCTTTACGTAATCTACAATGTCTGCAACTTTTTTATCAAGATCAGAAAATACAGTGAAATTTTTAGAAATCAAGTATTTATTAAGTTCTTCTTTGCTTGAACCTGTTTCAGAACTCCCATCGGAGTTATTAATTAAATATGAACCATTTGCATAGAGGATGACATTGTCATCAGAAGGAAGTTGAATGGTATAAGAGCCACCACTATCTTTTGAGACAAAACTACCGTCAGTACCATGGTACTGATAGGTCTTGTCGTTGTCAAGATAAATAATTGATGAACCGTCTTCTTGTAAAAATGTAAAATCTTTACCGTTTGTTCCAATTACACTACCATCAGTATAAGTAATAGTTGAAGTACCATCACTGTTCTTCTCTACAACCTTACTATTATTGTTAGCACAGGCAGTAAGTAAAATAACTGATATAAATAAAGCAATTAATAAGAATTTCTTCTTCATTATTAGTCTCCTTAATATTTTTCTTATAGTATAGTATCAAATTTAACTCAATTTTTAAAGTGAATAAAGTATTTGATATGGAATTGTAAAATACTAACACTTGTGACATATATTTTAAATTACTTGTAAAATTAAAGGTAGAACTTGTTTAATCGACATAAATGAATTATTATTTTGATTAATATTAATAAAGGTTATAACGATTTCATATTCAAACAAGTTGATAATTTTAAGTGGATAAACAGGAAATTGTGAAAGCGATTACTTTATAAAGTTAAGGAAAATTTGCACAAAGATAACGTTTTTTCTTGAAAAACGCTTATTTTTAAGGTATCATAGAGGTGTAAAAAATTTAACTCAAAGGAGAGTAAAAAATGTCAATTATTACTGATGTTTACGCTCGCGAAGTCCTAGACTCACGCGGTAACCCAACACTTGAAGTAGAAGTTTATACTGAATCAGGTGCTTTCGGACGTGGTATGGTTCCATCAGGAGCTTCTACTGGTGAACACGAAGCAGTTGAACTTCGCGACGGTGACAAATCTCGTTACGGTGGTCTTGGTACACAAAAAGCTGTTGACAACGTAAACAACATCATCGCTGAAGCTATCATCGGCTACGATGTACGTGACCAACAAGCTATCGACCGTGCTATGATCGCACTTGACGGTACTCCTAACAAAGGTAAATTGGGTGCAAACGCAATTCTTGGTGTGTCTATCGCTGTAGCTCGTGCTGCTGCTGACTACCTTGAAATCCCACTTTACAGCTACCTTGGTGGATTCAACACTAAAGTTCTTCCAACTCCAATGATGAACATCATCAACGGTGGTTCTCACTCTGACGCTCCAATCGCTTTCCAAGAATTCATGATCGTACCTGCTGGTGCACCATCATTCAAAGAAGCTCTTCGTTGGGGTGCTGAAATCTTCCACGCTCTTAAGAAAATCCTTAAATCTCGTGGTTTAGAAACAGCCGTAGGTGACGAAGGTGGATTCGCTCCTCGTTTCGAAGGAACTGAAGACGGTGTTGAAACTATCCTTGCTGCGATCGAAGCTGCTGGATATGTTCCTGGTAAAGACGTATTTATCGGATTTGACTGTGCTTCATCAGAATTCTACGATAAAGAACGTAAAGTTTACGACTACACTAAATTCGAAGGTGAAGGAGCTGCTGTACGTACTGCTGCAGAACAAATCGACTACCTTGAAGAATTGGTAAACAAATACCCAATCATCACTATCGAAGATGGTATGGATGAAAACGACTGGGACGGTTGGAAAGCTCTTACTGAACGTCTTGGTGGTAAAGTTCAATTGGTTGGTGACGACTTCTTCGTAACAAACACTTCTTACCTTGAAAAAGGTATTGCAGAAGGTGCTGCTAACTCAATCCTTATCAAAGTTAACCAAATCGGTACTCTTACTGAAACATTCGACGCTATCGAAATGGCGAAAGAAGCTGGTTACACTGCCGTTGTATCACACCGTTCAGGTGAAACTGAAGATTCAACAATTGCTGACATCGCAGTTGCAACTAACGCAGGACAAATCAAGACTGGTTCACTTTCACGTACAGACCGTATCGCTAAATACAACCAATTGCTTCGTATCGAAGACCAACTTGGTGAAGTAGCTGAATACCGTGGATTGAAATCATTCTACAACTTGAAAAAATAAAATAGTTCAGTGAACTATTTTATCCCGAACCTTGAAATTCAAAAGTTCGGCCGTTGATTTAACAACGTTTTTAGCCCCTCGGATTTTATCCGAAGGGCTTTTTTCTGTTCAGGGGGCAAAAAGGGGACAGTGTTTATGGTATAATAGACAAAAACACTTGTATTAGGAAGAAATTATGTCTAAAGAGATTGATATTGAGTACTACCATCAGCTAGCCTTGCAAAAGCAGAAGGAGCACCGCAAAGTCTTAGCTAATCTAAAGAAAAAACCTCCTAAAAACTTAGATAAGATTGCGCAGCAGATCCACCAAGAAGTCTTTGCTGAGATTGATTGTACTGCCTGTGCTAACTGTTGTAAGACCTTGGGACCCGACTTTAAAGAAGCCGATATTACTCGTATTGCCAAGTATTTTAAGATGAAGTTACCAGCCTTTGAAGCAGAGTTTCTGCAGGTAGACGAAGATGGGGATAAGGTTTTCAAATCCATGCCCTGCCCCTTCCTAGGAGGGGATAATCTCTGTTCTATCTATGATGTTCGTCCCAAGGCCTGTCGTGAATTTCCTCATACAGATCGTAAGAAGATCCATCAAATCAACCATTTGACAATTAAGAACACCTTGACCTGTCCTGCAGCTTATCTCTTTGTTGAGAAATTAAAAGATAAGTTATAGAATTTACACCTTTATATCTTGTACAAAGATTCTAGGGCTGAAGTATATGATATCTGATAGACTATAGATAGAATTGAACACGGCCTAAAAGCTGTTCGAAAAAGAGAAAATTTCTAGGACTAGAAGCTGCAGCGTCAATTTTTCTGTTTTCACTTTGCTTTTAAGGACTTTTGTATCTTGTGGAGGTAAGAAGAAACGAATATGATGCATCAATTCAACCAAACCATGGATTATTTGGAGCAGCAGCTGACTGGAGAAGTGGATATGAAAAGATTTCAGCAGCTATCAGGTTATTCTTATCCTCTTTTTAGCAGAATCTTTTCCATCATGGCTGATATGACATTAGCAGAATACTTGCGCAATCGCAGGCTATCAGAAGCTGTGACAGACTTGCGGGAAAGCTCTGACAAAATCATTGACATAGCAATGAAGTACGGCTACGAATCTGCGGATTCCTTCAGCGCAGCTTTTAAGAAATTCCATGGTGCAACCCCCTCAGAAGTTCGAAATGGAAAACCTTATCGGGTCTTTCCTAGACTTCAATTATCCTTAAAGATTACAGGAGGAAAGAACATGGATATCAAGATTCAAAAGAAAGCCGCTTTTACTGTGGCAGGCGTCCTATTGGAAGCTATTGACAATAGCAAATGCCCGTCTGCTTGGGAGAATCTCTATAACAATCACAGCTTGGAAAGCCTAGAGAATCTAGGCAGTGGCCAATCCTTCGGTGTCTGCTCGGATGTCAAAGAAGGCGAAATCATCAACTATATGGCTGCTTATGATGTGACGGATAAAACTAAAGCAGAAGAACTAGGTCTGTCCATCAAAGACATACCAGTAGCTGAATATGCTATCGTATCAGTCAAGGGGGCTATACCAGCTAGCATCCACCATGCTTGGAAATACGTCTTGGAAGTCTTTTTCCCGGAAACTGGTTATCGCCATTCAGGAGCCCCAGACTTTGAAGTTTATTTCAAAGGAGATATGTCGTCCCCAGACTACAAAATGGAACTCTGGATACCAGTCATCAGGGACTAGATCATTTTCTGATTTTTTATAAAGATGCAAATCGAACTCTGTAGAAAGAATCTCTACAGAGTTTTTAATTGTTGACATTCATGTCTGTAAACAAACAGACCATATTTTTTGTTTGGATTTTATGGGGCATGTGAATAGTTTTCTCGGTATAATAGTCCCATAGAAGATAAGGAGGCAGGAATATGCAGATGTATTTTGGAGATGTGTCACTTTGCTATAGCTATTCATTGGCAATGGCACTGGATGCCTATGGTTATGATTTTAAAGCAGAGTTTTTAGAGGCAATTATGGTGATGGGCAATGGCGCTAGTATCGTAAAGGAAGATGAACGACACCCTCTAGTATTCTTTGATAATGGAATGCCAGATCTTTCAATCTCTCATTCCTTAAAAATACTAGGGTTTGACTATGAGGATTTCTATCTAAAAGATGGAGCGGAAGTAGATTTGGAAGAGATTAGAAGAAAGTTGGAAACCTTTCTGTCCAATGGACCTGTCGTACTGGGGCCTCTTGATATGGGGCATCTGACCTACAATCCCAATCACACAATCCTTTATGGTGTGGATCACTTCGTAACCGTGTATGACATTGATGATTGGTATCTCTATTTGCATGATCCAGCTGGTTTTGCCTGTATGAAGGTTGCTTTTAATGACATACTAGAAGCATGGAAGGCAGAGGCTATTGACTATAAGCGCGGAGCATACTCCATGTGGGGAAATTTTAAGAAGGTCAAGAGTCCTAGTCAGACTGAAATCTATCAGGAAACAGCAAGGATTATGAAAAACCGATATTTGAATGGCCAAAGTGGTGTTTTGGAATGCTATGCAAAAGCAGTTGCTGAAAACGGCTTAAATATGGAGCAAAAGCAATTGCATCAGTATTTCAGCTTTAAACTTGCTACTGTTCGAAATCTCTATCTCAGTAAGTTCTTAAAAGTTCATAATCCAGAAGGGGCAAGATTAAAAGAGGAATTGGCTACTCTATTTGGCCAAGCCCACCTTTCATGTTTAAAAGAAGATTACCAAGAACTGTCCCACTTGCTCTATCAGATTGCAGAATTGGACGGTCTCTTTAAAGATTTATATGTAAAGTAGTGACTATAAGCATAAAAAATAGTTCGTAAAAGCAGTTTTTCGTAAAATGAAGAACTGCTTTTTGATTATGGTATAATGAAGTAAGAAAACACCTTAACCTACTAGAAAATGAAGGGAGAACTCCTATGCCTAGACCAAGAACAAAAGAGGAGTTGGTGCTAGCCTCTAAGGAAAACTATGAAAAGCTCAATCACTTTATATCTAAATTAAGTGAAGAGGAGCTACAGACTCCTTTTGATTTTTCAAAAGACCAAAAGAAAAAAGAAGCTCACTGGAATAGAGATAAAAATCTACGGGATGTCCTGATCCATCTCTATGAATGGCATCAGTTACTTTTGAATTGGGTAGATTCTAATCAAAAGGGTCATGAAAGACCTTTTCTCCCCGAACCTTATAATTGGAAAACTTATGGAGAAATGAATGTCGCTATTTGGAAGAAGCACCAGAAAACATCTTTAGAAGAAGCGACTAAACTACTAGAGCAATCGCATGAAGAGGTTTTAGAGTTGATGGAAGGCTTCAGCAATGACCAACTCTTTACCAAAGGTATCTATAAGTGGACAGGAGGGACAAGTCTAGGTTCCTACTTTGTGAGTGCCACTTCCAGTCACTATGATTGGGCTATCAAAAAACTTAAAGCTCATCAGAAAAATTGTAAGAAACGTTAATTGAAGTGCTCATGAAGTTTAGAAAAGGTTCTTCTAAGTTTCGAATAGCTTGGTGCTCGTAATTTTAGAGCTATTCTAGCTTTAGAATCCTTCTAAAATTAAAATTTAGGGTTATCATAAACTTAGAATAGCACTAAAACATTTATATCAATGCAATTCTAAGTTTAGAATCACACTGATATTAAAGGGATTGAGCTGTTCGATGCATAGAACGCCTTTATTCTGTGAAATTTTGACTATAAACTGGTTCGAATGGCTTTTTTCTGATATAGGATGATAGATAGATGGGGGAAATGATGAACATACAAAAAGAGAAAGTTAGAAAAGAGTTGGTGTCCCTCTGCTTGGGAGAGCTTGCAGCCGTTCTATCCTTTTGGTTGTGTTTTTTCCTTTTGAAAAATAGGCTTGGTGATTGGAATGGTTTGATCTCTATTCTTTATCCTTTGTCTTTACTGACATTTATTTTGCTTCAAGGTTCAATCTATTGGGCAATTTTGATTAGAAGGCTGTCGAAACCTCAGTTCGGAAGTGGAACTGTTCCCAAACTATATGGTTGTTTCAGAATACTAGACCTTGTTTTATTTATTTCAGGCTTTCCTTTTATTGTCTGGAATACCCAGAGTATCCTAGGGACTATCTTAGCCACATTGATAGAGCTTTTTGCCTTTATCGAATGGGTTAATTACTACATTGTACGCCTATCTTATAGTTTGAACCCGCTTGTTTTATGGAAACGAATTACTAAGGGAAAACTTGAAAAAAGCAAAATAGCCAAGGAGTTGGGGTAGGGGAGTGTATCATTGTTTTGATTTCAAATATAGCAGAAAAGTTTTATATAAGTATTTAGAGGAGAAAAAGGTAGATGAAAAAAATTTTAAAAATCCTAGTCATAACTGTATTGGTTTTTCTAACTTTGTTTGGTCTATATCGTGTATATCAAAAGAATTATTATAAGGGAGTGTATGAATCTTTAAGTAATGTTTTTCTAGAGATGAACTATGCAGAGATAAATAGTGGTATCTTACCTGAACTCGCTGATTTTAGTAAAGCCGTTGACGGGAGTCAGTCGTTTAGAGATCCAGACTGGATAATTCCCATAGGACTTGATGCAGGCTTGTCTGAAAATGAAAGTTTAGAAGTGATTGTAGGTTTTGAAGAAACTTTTATTATTGAATACCAGCAACTATTATCTGATGGGAGATATCTATTTATTAGATACAATTATAAGAATAAAAATCTTAACCAAACTATCGAAATTTCAGATTCTAAAAGTTCACTGGCATACTACTTAGCTGGATATAATATAAGAAATAAGGATAGTGGGGAGATAAATTTGGAGTCGTATTTTAAGAGATCAGGCACTGTGGACAAACCCAATTTTTACCTAACAAATCCCAACGAAGTGTTAGAGTATTTAAAACCTCATGGAATTGATGAAGATTGGATTAAAGAAAAATCCCACTTCATGCTCTACGATGTCGTTCTAGAACGCTGGTTTAAAAATGGTAGTCAACGTTACTCAGTTGACAATCTTGGGGATGTAGAGATTGTGCCACTAAGTTTTTCTGAATAGAGTAATCGATTTTTAGGCTCTCAATATTTAGTTGCTCTATATTGAACAGCTACCTTCAGTTGTGATAGGAACATCACAAACTCTCGAGGATGAATTTCTTAGAGAGTTTTATGTTTAGATATTTTCATTTATGCTATAATGTTCTTAATGAATTTTCAGAAAGGAAACTCAATGCCCTACACATTTCTACTTTTCGACCTTGACCACACCTTGCTTGATTTTGATGCTGCTGAGGATGTGGCTTTGACACAACTTCTAAAAGAAGAAGGAGTTGCGGATATCCAAGCCTATAAAGACTATTACGTTCCTATGAACAAGGCTCTCTGGAAGGACTTGGAGCAAAAGAAAATCAGTAAACAAGAACTGGTTAACACGCGCTTTTCTCGTTTATTTGCTCATTTTGGACTGGAGAAAGACGGTACTTTACTTGCTCAGCGTTACCAGTTTTTTCTAGCCAAGCAAGGACAAACCCTTTCGGGAGCTCATGAACTTTTGGACTGTCTCATTGAGCGTGATTATGAGCTGTACGCTGCGACAAATGGCATTACTGCTATTCAGACAGGTCGTTTGGCTGAATCAGGTCTTGCTCCCTATTTCAACCAAGTCTTTATCTCTGAGCAGTTGCAAACGCAAAAACCTGATGCACTATTCTATGAAAAAATCGGTCAGCAGATTGCAGGATTTGATAAAGAAAAGACGCTGATGATTGGAGATTCCTTAACTGCCGACATTCAAGGTGGCAATAATGCTGGAATTGATACTATCTGGTACAATCCCTATCACCTCGAAAATCACACACAAGCCCAACCAACTTATGAAGTCTATTCTTACCAAGACTTACTAGATTGTTTGGATGCTATGTAGTGCTTTTCCTAAGAGGGGATGATATGGAAACTAAAGTCATTGAAGAGATTGACAATTTACTAAACCTCATCGAGCAGTATCAGTTAAAAGGTGTGGTTGCTCAAGTAAATTCGTTAAAAGAGTTAAAGTATATCATAAGCAATCATATAGAGTTAAGTACTCGAGAGAAGATGAATATCCACTATTCACTCTTTCTCCCTAGGGGTGGTTTATCTGAACTCTACTATATGGACGCTAATCTTGAACGGATGATGTCTGTAAATAATCAACTTTCCTATGCTATTGATACAATCGAAAAGTTTTTAATGGCTGATTGATACTGTGAATACTAATGTCAAATAATAGGGTTAATAACAGTATATATAAGAACTGTAAAAAGTGGTTTAGATAGCCACTTTTTGCTATAATAGAGGCAGTAAAAACGAAGGAGTTGGCGATGCAACACTCATCTTGGCATGCTTTGATTAAGAAGCAATTACCTGAGGGTTATTTTGGGAAAATCAATCAATTTATGGAACAGGTCTATGCTCAGGGAACTGTCTATCCACCTAAAGAAAAAGTTTTTCAGGCTCTCTTGACTACACCGCTTGAGGAAGTGAAGGTGCTGATTCTAGGGCAAGATCCCTATCACGGGCCAGGTCAGGCGCAGGGTTTGAGTTTTTCTGTACCTGACTCAATCCCAGCTCCGCCGTCCTTGCAAAACATTTTAAAAGAATTGTCAGATGATATCGGTGTTAAGAAATCACATGATTTGACGTCTTGGGCTGAGCAGGGAGTCTTACTTCTCAATGCTTGCTTGACGGTCCCTGCTGGGCAGGCCAATGGTCATGCTGGGCAGATATGGGAGCCTTTTACTGATGCCGTGATTCGGATTGTCAATAATCTAGACAGACCGATAGTCTTTGTGCTCTGGGGCGCTTATGCACGTAAGAAGAAGGTCTTGGTTACCAATCCTCACCACTTAATCATCGAATCAGCCCATCCTAGTCCGTTATCGGTTTATAGAGGATTTTGGGGTTCCAAGCCTTTTTCCAAGGCCAATGCATTCTTAAAAGAGACAGGACAAGAGCCAATCGATTGGCTTAGATAAGGAGAGAATATGCCTCAGTTAGCGACGATTTGCTACATTGATAACGGAAAAGAACTGCTCATGCTCCATCGCAATAAGAAGCCCAACGATGTCCATGAAGGCAAATGGATTGGTGTGGGTGGAAAGCTAGAGCGAGGTGAGACTCCACAGGAATGTGCAGCGCGTGAAATCCTCGAAGAGACCGGCCTCAAAGCCAAGCCAGTTCTAAAAGGTGTCATCACTTTTCCAGAATTCACACCAGATTTAGACTGGTACACCTATGTTTTTAAGGTGACGGAGTTTGAGGGGGACTTGATTGACTGCAATGAAGGAACTTTAGAATGGGTTCCCTATGATGAAGTCTTAAGCAAGCCGACTTGGGAAGGTGATCACACCTTTGTTGAGTGGCTTTTAGAGGATAGACCCTTCTTTTCAGCTAAGTTTGTTTATGATGGGGATAAATTGTTGGATACCCAAGTTGATTTCTATGAATAAAGGAGAAAGCAAATGCTACTAATCAAAAATGGTCGTGTAATGGATCCCAAGTCTGGTTTGGATCAAGTGTGTGATGTTTTAGTGCAAGATAGGAAAATTGTCAAAATAGCTGCCGAAATCAAGGAAGAAGGAGCAGAGCTAATTGATGCTACTGGTCTTGTAGTTGCGCCTGGACTAGTGGATATTCATGTTCATTTCCGTGAACCTGGTCAAACCCACAAGGAGGACATCCATACTGGGGCACTAGCGGCTGCTGCAGGTGGTTTTACAACGGTTGTCATGATGGCTAATACTAGTCCAACCATTTCGGACGTAGAGACTTTGAAAGAAGTTCTCCAGTCTGCTGCCAAGGAAAAGATTAACGTCAAAACGGTTGCAACTATTACCAAGAACTTTAATGGCCAAGACTTGACAGACTTTAAGGCGCTTTTGGAAGCTGGAGCAGTTGGTTTCTCAGATGACGGTATTCCACTTGAAAGTAGCAAGGTTCTCAAAGAAGCCATGGAAGAAGCTAAAAAACTTAATACTTTTATTAGTCTTCATGAGGAAGATCCAGGTTTGAACGGGATTCTTGGATTTAACGAAAACATCGCTAAGGAACATTTTCATATCTGTGGAGCGACTGGGGTGGCTGAGTATGCTATGATTGCGCGTGATGTTATGATTGCCTATGCAACCAAAGCCCATGTTCACATCCAGCATTTGTCTAAGGAAGAAAGTGTCAAGGTAGTGGAATTCGCTCAAGGTTTGGGTGCGCAGGTCACAGCAGAAGTAGCGCCACAGCATTTCTCTAAGACAGAAGCTCTTCTTTTAACTCAAGGAAGCAATGCTAAAATGAATCCTCCACTTCGTTTGGAGTCAGACCGTCGTGCCGTTATCGAAGGTCTCAAGTCAGGTGTTATCACAGTTATCGCGACTGACCACGCGCCTCACCATGCAGATGAGAAAAATGTAGAAGATATCACCAAAGCACCATCTGGTATGACAGGTTTGGAAACCTCTCTTTCTCTTGGTTTGACTTATTTGGTGGAAGCTGGTGAGCTAAGCTTGATGGATTTGCTTGAAAAAATGACTGTCAATCCAGCCAAACTTTACAACTTTGAAGCTGGTTACTTGGCTGAGAATGGTCCAGCAGATATCACTATCTTTGATGCTAAGGCTGACCGCCTTGTGGACTCACACTTTGCTTCAAAAGCAGCTAATTCACCATTTATCGGTGAAACTTTAAAAGGGCAGGTTAAATATACCATCTGTAAGGGACAAATCGTCTATCAAAACTAGATGGGATTCTGCTCTGAAAATGATAAGAATAGAGAGCGTATATGTATCCAACCCATCAATTTAAAGATAAGTTTGTCTTATTTCTTAAGATATTTTTTCCTATCCTGATTTATCAGTTTGCCAATTATTCTGCCTCATTTGTTGATACAACCATGACGGGGCAGTACAATACCATGGACTTGGCAGGAGTATCAACTGCAACGAGTCTATGGAATCCTTTCTTTACTTTTTTAACAGGGATTGTTTCGGCCATGGTTCCCATCATAGGTCATCATCTGGGACGGGGTAAAAAGGAAGAAGTAGCATCTGATTTTTACCAATTTATCTACTTGGCTTTCGGACTGTCTTTGGTCTTGCTTGGCATGGTAGTATTCCTAGCACCGCCTGTCTTAAATCATATCGGACTAGAAGCTCAAGTAGCGGCAGTTGCAGTTTCTTATCTTTGGTACCTTTCTATCGGGATTATTCCCTTGTTGCTTTTTAGTGTCATTCGCTCTTTGTTGGATTCTCTTGGTTTGACCAAACTATCTATGTATCTCATGCTCCTATTACTTCCGCTCAATAGTGGTTTTAACTATCTTTTGATTTATGGAGTCCTTGGTTTTCCTGAGCTTGGTGGCGCAGGAGCAGGGCTAGGAACTTCGCTAGCCTATTGGGTTTTATTGGGCATTTCTCTTCTTGTTTTATTCAAACAAGAAAGGTTAAAAGCGTTACATCTTGAAAAACGGATTCCACTCAATGTAGATAAAATCAAGGAAGGTGTTCGATTAGGTCTACCAATCGGGGGAACCGTCTTTGCGGAAGTGGCTATTTTCTCCGTGGTGGGACTAATCATGGCTAAGTTTTCATCGCTCATCATCGCTAGCCACCAGTCAGCTATGAACTTTTCGAGTCTTATGTACGCTTTTCCCATGAGTATTTCCTCTGCTATGGCGATTGTTGTGTCTTACGAGGTTGGGGCCAAACGTTTTGAGGATGCAAAAATCTATGCTCGTCTGGGGAGAATAACCGCCCTTATTTTTGCAGGTCTTACCCTATCTTTTCTCTACATTTTTAGAGATCGTGTAGCAAGTCTATATGGGAATGACTCTCAGTTCATTGAAACAACTGCTGTATTTCTAACCTACAGTCTCTTTTTCCAGCTAGCTGATACTTTTGCGGCTCCGCTCCAAGGAATTTTAAGAGGGTATAAGGACACTATCGTTCCTTTCTATCTTGGTCTAATCGGATACTGGGGAGTAGCGATACCTCTAGGATATTTACTAGATCGAGTAACTGACTTGGGGGCATTTGCCTACTGGATTGGGTTAATTGCCAGCTTGATTGTTTCTGGTTGTTTGTATCAATGGCGTTTGAAAACCGTAATGAAAAGATTGAGCTAATTTTAAGAAAATATCCTGATAAACGACTTTGTGAAATAATGCTCTAACTAGAGAGAATCCCTGTTTTAACAGGGATTTATTTTTTTATATTGTGAAATTTTATTAGCCATATACTTTGACAGTGTATACTAAAA
Organism: bacterium; assembly: GCA_905221465.1. GTDB lineage: Bacteria > Bacillota > Bacilli > Lactobacillales > Streptococcaceae > Streptococcus. Next base: position 495,480 of record CAJNDG010000001.1, read on the forward strand.
AAGGTAAAATAGTAAGGTAAGTACAAAGTTAGAAAGGCAAGATTATGTCAACTTTAGATAAGAATCTTTTGCTAGAGATGTTCCGTAAGATGGAAGAAATCCGTCGCATGGACTTAAAAATCGCTCAGTTAGTGAAAAAGGGAAAAGTTCCCGGTATGACTCACTTTTCTGTCGGAGAGGAAGCTGCTAACGTTGGAGCGATGTTGGCTCTCAACCCAGATGATCTGATTACCTCAAATCACCGTGGACACGGGCAAGCTATCGCCAAAGGGATTGACCTTAACGGAATGATGGCTGAAATCCTTGGAAAATACACTGGAACCTGTAAAGGAAAAGGTGGTTCTATGCACATCGCTGACCTGGATGCTGGGAACCTCGGTGCCAATGGTATCGTAGGTGGTGGTATGGGAATCGCTGTTGGCGCAGCCCTCAGTCAGCAAATGCAAAACACTGGAAAAATCGTCGTCTGCTTCTTTGGAGATGGCGCGACCAACGAAGGTGTCTTCCACGAAGCAGTGAACATGGCTTCCATCTGGAACCTTCCTGTCATTTTCTATTGTATTAACAACGGTTACGGTATCTCTGCGGATATCAAGAAAATGACCAATGTGGAGCATATCCATCAACGTAGTGCGGCATATGGAATTCCTGGAATGTTTATTGAAGATGGAAACAATGTCATCGATGTTTATGAAGGATTTAAGAAAGCCGTAGATCATGTTCGTGGTGGCAATGGACCAGTTTTGATCGAAAGTATCACTTATCGCTGGCTTGGTCACTCATCATCTGACCCTGGTAAATATCGTACTCGTGAAGAAGTGGAATTGTGGAAACAAAAAGACCCAATCGAAAACCTTCGCAAATACCTCATTGAAAATAATATTGCGAGTGCAGAAGAATTGGAAGAAATTCAAGCACAAGTCAAGGAAGCAGTAGAAGCTTCTGTTAAATTTGCAGAAGAAAGCCCATTCCCACCACTAGAATCAGCATTTGAAGATATTTACGCAGACTAAGGAGAAAGAGATAAAAATGGAAACAAAAACAATGTCGTTCCGTGACACCATTATCCTTGCTATGTCTGAGGAAATGCGTCGCGATGAAAATGTATTCTTGATGGGAGAAGACGTCGGTGTCTTCGGAGGAGACTTCGGAACTTCTGTTGGAATGCTCGAAGAATTTGGTCCAGAACGTGTCCGTGACTGTCCGATTTCTGAAGCTGCCATCTCGGGAGCAGCAGCAGGAGCAGCCATGACAGGACTTCGTCCAATTGTCGATATGACCTTCATGGACTTCTCGGTTATTGCCATGGATAATATCGTCAACCAAGCTGCTAAAACACGTTATATGTTTGGTGGTAAAGGTCAGGTTCCAATGACTGTACGTTGTGCAGCTGGTAACGGAGTTGGTTCTGCGGCCCAGCACTCGCAATCTCTAGAGTCTTGGTTTACACACATCCCTGGTCTCAAGGTTGTAGCTCCAGGTACGCCTGCGGACATGAAAGGACTGCTCAAGTCTTCTATCCGTGATAACAACCCAGTTATCATCCTTGAATACAAGTCAGAATTTAACCAAAAAGGGGAAGTGCCAGTTGATCCAGACTACACAATCCCACTTGGGGTTGGGGAAATCAAACGCGAAGGTACAGATGTAACAGTCGTTACTTATGGAAAAATGCTTCGCCGTGTGGTTCAAGCTGCTGAAGAATTAGCAGAAGAGGGAATTTCAGTTGAAATTGTGGACCCTCGTACCCTCGTTCCACTTGATAAGGATATCATCATTAACTCAGTGAAGAAGACTGGTAAGGTCGTTCTGGTCAACGACGCCCACAAAACAAGTGGCTATATCGGAGAGATTTCAGCTATTATTTCAGAATCAGAAGCATTTGATTATCTAGACGCACCAATCCGCCGTTGCGCCGGAGAAGATGTGCCAATGCCTTACGCGCAAAACCTTGAAAATGCAATGATTCCAACAGTTGAAAGCATCAAAGATGCAATCCGTAAGACTTATAACAAAGAATAATACATAATATAAGTTATGTAAATTATAAGAATTTCTGACTTACTAACTTGAGTTATATTTTGTATCCAAGTTGTATGTAAAGTTGCGACAATTTTTTGACGAATCGATAATATTCGACAAAAAACTTAGTAAGTCTACTAGGTTGGCCGCCAGATAGCGGCAACCGTAGTAACTTGAGATACGTTCCGTGTCCAAGTTACTTGTAGAGTTGAACACGGGCTAAAAGCTCGGAAAAAAGATAAATCTCCTTGGCTTCATCGAAGCCAGCATTGATTTCCTATTTTTCAGTCGCTTTTGACGCCCTTTATATCATAAATAGAATTGGAGAGGTCATGGCTGATGACAAGCTAAGAGCGACTCCTGCGGCTAGAAAGTTAGCGGATGATCTAGGGATCAACCTCTACGACGTTTCTGGCTCAGGTGCAAACGGTCGTGTCCACAAAGAAGACGTGGAAACTTATAAAGACACAAATGTGGTTCGCATTTCGCCACTTGCAAAACGAATTGCCCTCGAACATAACATTGCTTGGCAGGAAATCCAAGGAACGGGTCATCGTGGTAAGATCATGAAGAAGGACGTTTTGGCCTTGCTTCCTGAAAATATCGAAAACGACACCATCAAGTCTCCTGCTCAAATCGAAAAAGTGGAAGAAGTTCCAGACAATATCACTCCTTATGGTGAGATTGAGCGTATTCCAATGACACCAATGCGTAAGGTTATCGCGCAACGTATGGTTGAATCTTACCTAACTGCGCCAACTTTCACACTCAACTATGAAGTTGATATGACTGAAATGCTGGCCCTTCGTAAGAAGGTTCTTGAGCCAATTATGGAAGCGACTGGTAAGAAGACTACTGTAACAGACCTTCTTTCACTCGCTGTTGTGAAAACATTGATGAAACACCCATACATCAACGCTTCATTGACCGAAGACGGCAAGACCATTATCACTCATAACTATGTCAACCTTGCGATGGCGGTTGGGATGGATAACGGATTGATGACACCTGTTGTCTATAATGCTGAAAAAATGAGTTTGTCAGAGTTGGTTGTTGCCTTTAAGGATGTAATTGGTCGTACCTTGGATGGTAAATTGGCTCCAAGCGAACTGCAAAATTCAACCTTCACAATTAGTAACTTGGGAATGTTTGGCGTTCAGTCCTTTGGTCCGATTATTAACCAACCAAACTCAGCTATCCTCGGGGTTAGCTCAACAGTTGAAAAACCTGTAGTTGTCAATGGTGAGATTGTCATTCGCCCTATCATGAGCCTTGGATTAACCATTGACCACCGTGTTGTAGATGGTATGGCTGGTGCTAAGTTTATGAAAGACTTGAAAACCTTAATTGAGAACCCAATCTCAATGTTGGTTTAAAAATACAGTATTTATTTTTAGAGATATAGATAAAGGAAGTAAGACATGGCCTTAGAAGTAATTATGCCAAAAGCCGGCGTGGATATGACAGAAGGACAAATCGTCCAATGGAATAAAAAAGTCGGAGAATTTGTAAAAGAAGGAGAAATCCTTTTGGAAATCATGACTGACAAAGTCAGCATGGAATTGGAAGCCGAAGAAGATGGATACTTGATTGCCATCCTCAAAGGAGATGGTGAAACTGTCCCTGTAACGGAAGTTATCGGTTACCTTGGTGAAGAAGGGGAAAACATCCCAACAGCTGGAGCGGCTGCTCCAGAAGCTAGCCCAGCGCCTGCAGTTAGTGCCTCAAACGACGATGGCAAGAGCGATGATGCCTTTGATATCGTTGTGATTGGTGGAGGTCCTGCTGGATATGTAGCGGCCATTAAAGCTGCCCAACTCGGTGGGAAGGTTGCCCTTGTTGAGAAATCTGAACTCGGTGGAACGTGTTTGAACCGTGGCTGTATCCCAACGAAGACCTACCTTCACAATGCTGAAATCATCGAAAATATCGGTCATGCAGTAAACCGTGGTATTGTCATTGAAAATCCAAACTTCACTGTAGATATGGATAAACTTTTAGAAACTAAATCTAAAGTTGTCAATACCTTGGTTGGTGGCGTTGCGGGTCTTCTTCGCAGCTACGGAGTTACAGTTCATAAGGGTGTTGGTACTATCACTAAAGATAAGAATGTCTTGGTAAATGGTTCAGAATTGCTTGAAACCAAGAAAATTATCCTTGCTGGTGGTTCAAAAGTCAGCAAGATTAACGTCCCTGGTATGGAATCACCACTTGTCATGACCAGTGATGATATTCTTGAAATGAATGAAGTTCCAGAAAGCCTCGTAATCATCGGTGGTGGCGTTGTCGGTATTGAACTCGGTCAGGCCTTCATGACATTTGGGTCAAAAGTAACTGTTATCGAAATGATGGACCGTATCGTTCCAGCTATGGATGCGGAAGTTTCTAAGAATCTTCGTTTGATCCTTGAGCGCAAAGGTATGACCATCTTAACCGACACTAAACTCCAAGAAATCATCGAAGAAAATGGTCAACTTCGTATCAAGGTTGAAGGAAAAGACGATATTATCGCAAGCAAGGCTCTCCTTTCAATCGGTCGTGTACCAGATCTTGAAGGAATTGGCGATGTTGAGTTTGAATTGGATCGTGGACGCATCAAGGTCAACGAATACATGGAAACTTCTGTTCCAGGGATCTACGCACCAGGTGACATCAACGGTACTAAGATGTTGGCGCACGCAGCCTTCCGTATGGGTGAAGTTGCCGCTGAAAATGCCCTCAAAGGAAATCATGCTGTTGCGAAACTCAACTTGACTCCTGCAGCCATCTATACTCTTCCTGAAGTAGCAGCAGTAGGTTTGACTGAAGAACAAGCACGTGAGAAATACGATGTAGCCATCGGTAAATTCAACTTTGCTGCCAACGGTCGTGCCATTGCATCAGATGCGGCTCAAGGTTTCGTTAAAGTTATTGCTGATAAGAAATACGGAGAAATCCTTGGTGTGCACATCATTGGTCCTGCAGCCGCAGAATTGATCAACGAAGCATCAAGCATTATCGAAATGGAAATCACTGTTGAAGAAATGCTGAAGACTATCCACGGACACCCAACCTACTCTGAAGTTATGTACGAAGCGTTTGCGGATGTTCTAGGAATGGCCATCCATTCACCTAAGAAAAAATAAATAAGTTTTTCAACTAAATTTTCTTAAAGTAGTACGGACGGCAGCGACCTCTATTAGAGTTCCATGCCTAAAAATTGAGCCTCTTGTCTCAATTTTTCCGAGAAATGTAACAATAACACGTTACATTTCTTTTTACCACTTTAGAAAATTGGATTGCTATGAACAGAATTTAAAAACTAAATTTTTGGAAATACTATGAAATATATTATCAATCATTCAAACGACACTGCTTTTAATATCGCCCTGGAAGAATATGCCTTTAAACACCTTTTGGATGAGGATCAGATCTTCCTACTTTGGATTAACAAACCTTCTATCATTGTTGGTCGTCACCAGAATACTATCGAAGAAATCAATCGTGATTATGTTCGAGAAAATGGCATTGAGGTAGTCCGCCGTATCAGTGGTGGTGGAGCTGTTTATCACGATTTAAACAACCTCAACTACACCATCATTTCAAAAGAAGATGAAAACAAGGCCTTTGACTTCAAGAGCTTCTCAACTCCAGTTATCAATACCTTAGCTCAACTAGGTGTTAAAGCTGAGTTCACAGGCCGTAATGACCTTGAGATTGATGGCAAAAAATTCTGTGGTAATGCCCAAGCCTATATCAATGGGCGTATCATGCACCATGGTTGCTTGCTCTTTGACGTTGATTTGTCAGTCCTTGCTAACGCCCTCAAGGTTTCAAAAGATAAATTTGAATCGAAAGGTGTGAAATCCGTCCGTGCCCGTGTAACCAATATTGTCAATGAATTACCAGAAAAAATCACAGTTGAAGAATTCCGTGATTTGCTATTGGAATACATGAAAAAAGAGTACCCAGAGATGACTGAATACGTCTTTTCAGAAGAAGAAATGGCGGAAATCAATCGCATCAAGGATACAAAGTTCGGTACTTGGGACTGGAACTACGGTAAATCACCTGAATTTAACGTTCGTCGGGGCACAAAATTCACTAGTGGTAAGGTTGAAGTTTTTGCCAACGTCATTGAATCAAAAATCCAAGATATCAAGATTTATGGTGACTTCTTTGGTATCGAAGACGTTGCAGCTGTAGAAGATGTCCTTCGTGGCGTTAAGTACGAACGTGAAGATGTCCTTAAAGCTTTAGAAACTATTGACATCACACGCTACTTTGCTGGTATTAGTCGTGAAGAAATCGCTGAAGCAGTAGTAGAATAAATCAAAAAGAAGTTGCTTGTTTTAGCAGCTTCTTTTTATGAGTGGTATTTTACATAAATAATTTTATGTATTTTATAAGCTATCCAAAGCATTCTTTTGTTCATCATTGACAATATGGGTATAGAGGTCAGTGACTTGTGTACTAGCATGTCCTAGCTGATGGCTGACCAAAACTTGCGATTTAGTTGCATCATAGAGCCTAGTTGCAAGGGTATGACGTAGTTTGTGGGGAGTTACACGGACTTTGAAGTCCTCAGAGTACTTAGCAACCATCTTTTCAACACTAGAAGCATCAATACGATTAGGAACACCTCGATAAAGTGTCAGAAAAAGCGCTGTATCTGTCTTTTCCGTCTTATAGCGTTGATTTCGAATGGCGAGATAATTCTCTAGATAAGGCTTAGCAAAAGCAGCGACATTGACAGAATCACGTTTTCCCCCTTTTCGAGTAACATCGATAACCATCATTTTGAGATTAAGGTCTCTTAGGTCCAGGTTAACAGCTTCAGATAAGCGAACACCAGATGCCAAGAGAAGGGCAATAATGGCCAAATCACGTTCTTTATTCTTATTAAATGACGAGAGAGCGCGATTTGAGAGTTGTTGTGGGTACTCTTGGTCGATATAAGTCAGAAAACCTTCTGTTTCATCACCTAGAAAGAGTTTTTGCTTGATGTTTTCAGCTCTGGAAGCAAGTGTTTCTTTCTTTTTCTTGGTTGAAACTTTCTTCATTACATTACGATAGAAATAGGGTTCTCCCTGGTCGTTTTCAACCTCCTCGGTCAGATACTTGTAAAGACTGGAAAGTGCTGACAAGGTCCGATTGATTGTCGTCTGAGAGACACCTTGCTTGGTTGTATTAGCATTCAGCAAAGGTCGTTCACGTAGATACAGGATAAAGGATTCCATATCTTTCTTAGACATATTTTCCAAGACTGATAAAGGAATGTCAGACATTTTATCAACATTTGAAATACCAGACTCCAAAACCCAGCTAAAAAATCGATCGTATTCCTTGAGGTATTCGTACAAAGTTGTAAAACTATAGGGCACAGCAAGCTTTGATTGGTAGTATTCCAAGACATACCAGGGCATGATTTGTTTTAGTTTGTCGATTCGTTCCAGTAAAATCTCACGTTTCATGTATTTTCTCCATAATTAAGTCTACTAGTAGTATAGCATAGACTCATATATTTTTCAAGAAAATTATAGTTTTTCGGAAAGATATTGCATGAGTTTTTTTAAAGTGCAAAAAATAACTAAAAAATTTTTTTGGAACAAAAATAGGATAAAAGGTGGGATTTTTGTACATTACACATCTAAGCTACTGGATCAAAAAATGTACTTTATCTTGCCTTAAAATAAAGTACATTTCAATTATATGGTGTACATAAGGAAAAGTACAAAAATTTCCAGTTTTTGTGTCAAACAGATCTCAATCTTTGGAGTTTCATTGTTAATCATTATCTAGTGCTTTTTCTAGTTTCCAAATACTAAACCAGAATGAAATAGTCAGCAGAATAAGGAAAATAAAAAAGAGATTATCAGTAACGATACTTCTGTTCATTCTACATAACTGAAGAGCTATATAAGGAGCTATGAGATACAAAATACATTGTATAATTGCTATTGTTTTCTTTTTCATGATTTTAATCTTACTGTACAGATTTAATACAGTAAACTCCTTTCTAGCTTTATGCTTTATCATTTCTAACTTAATTATAGTCTTATTTTTACCCAAGTTCAATTATTTGTATGTAAAATATTTTATCTGCAAAAAATAACCGATCTCATTTCTGAGAATCGGTTTTCTGATGTATTAAAATAAATTTTTACATAATATAAATTATGTAAAAAACTTACAACAACAAATCTTTGACTTTTCCAATTTCACTTTTTGGAATCACCAGGTGAATCATATCACCCAGATACATTCTAGTTGAGCCGTGAACTGTTTGGCTTTTGCCATTATGTATTTGGGTGGTGATGAGTACGTTATGTGGCAAGTTTAGTTCGTGAACCTGTTTTCCAGCGATTTTGTCAGACACAGGGATTTCTATGAGGGTGACTTCTCCTTCGTCTGTCGCTTCTTCTGGTAGCATTTTTTCTAGCATGGCCTCATAGACTGGTGCTCCCTTGAGCAGATCCATGACGATGTAGGCGACTAAGGTCACTAAGCCCAGTGGCATGAGGTTGCGAATATCCCCAACCATCTCAGTTACGAGGATCATGGCAGTTAAGGGTGCCTTGGAAATTGCCCCAAAGTAGCCACTCATTCCCAGAATGACAAATATAGGGAATTGCTCCTGACTGACAAGCCCAAGGTTGACACAAATGACAGCAACTAGGGCACCAAGTAAGGAACCAAGCGCCAAAATGGGTAGGAAAATTCCTCCTGGGAGGCCACTTCCATAGCTAATCATGCTCCAAACAAAGCGAATCAAAAAGTAAGCTAATAGAACTTGAAAACTAAAATTTTGCTCAGTCAAGGAAAGAACGACCTGATTTCCACCACCAAGGATTTGTGGCAAGAAAATCCCGACTGGTATGATAAGGATAAAGGCTATGATTGGATAATAAGCTCTATCTAAATGGATTGTTTGACCAACCCAATCATAAACTCGACCAACATTGAGTACAGCTTTCTCATAGAGAAAACCAGAAAGCCCGAGAAAAACTCCCATAAGGAGGTATATCCAATACTGGTCTAGGGTCATGAGAGGAATGTTGTCTGGCATATCTAGTACGGGTGTTAGGCCGAATATGAGTAGTGAGACAAAGTTTGCTACGAGACTGGCTGCTAGAGTTGAGACCCAGAAAAAGCGTGAAAAATGGTGATAGACTTCTTCTACAACAAAGAGGAGGCCTGCAATCGGTGCATTAAAGGCAGCGGCTAAACCTGCAGCAGCTCCACTGGCAATCAGGGAACGTTCCTCTACTGGACTAGATTTGAGCCACTTGGCTATACCTTTACCACCAACTGCTCCAAGTTGAATACTTGGTCCTTCCCGACCTAACATAAGGCCACTGGCAATAGCAAGAATACCTAATACATATTTCTTCCAGAGGACACTCCACCAGTTAAGAGTCATCAGTCCCTTTAGTTCGGCTTCGACTTGAGGAATTCCTGAACCCTTGATATCTTTTTCTGACTGAGTTAGTTTCGCACTGAGCCAGCAAACTATTACATAAAATAGGCCAATGATAAAAAGATTGCGCACTAGGTGCGCTTGATCTTGATAGAGCCCTTGTATCAGATGAAAACCCTTTTCGATTAAGAAACGAAAGGATCCGACGATTAGCCCGACGACGAGACCAACAATAATTCCTCGTCCAACTTGGGATAATATGGTGCTTGAGGCAAAGGCAAATTCTTTCTTGGAGCTGAGTATTTCTGACTGTTCTTCCATAATCATTTCCTCCAATTTAACTTTCTTTGTTTGCTGCGACCAGTGATTTTATCGGTTCAAAACTGGTTCGGTGAATTGGGGTGACACCTAGTTTTTCCAGTCCTTCTAGATGTTTAGCTGTTCCATAGCCTGCATTAGCCGTGAAATCATAGCCAGGATATTGGTTGTCATATTCCTTCATCAATTCATCCCGTATCACCTTGGCCACTATAGATGCAGCTGCGATTGAGAGGGAGTTGGCATCTCCTTTGATAATGGAGGTTTGTGAAATTGGTAACTCCAGTTTCATGGCATCTATCAAGAGGTGATCAGGTTGCGGACTGAGCTGGGAGATTGCTTCTTTCATGGCTAGTTTGGTTGCTTCATAGATATTGACTTGGTCGATGACCTGATTATCCATGATGCCAATCCCGATTGATAAAGCTTGGTCTTGAACAGCTTGATAAATTTCCAGATGTTTCTTTTTAGGGATTTTTTTGCTATCATTGAGGCCTCTAATCTTAGAATTTTTTGGCAAGATAACGGCTGCAGCGACTACAGGTCCAGCAAGAGGACCACGGCCAACCTCATCAACACCTGCAATTAGAGTCAATCCTTGCTTATAAAGTTCTTTTTCATAAGAAAGCATAGTTTCCAGGCGAAGGTCTTCATCCAGTTCAGCCTGAATGGCTTTTTTACGCTTGTTGATTTCCTTTTGAACCCCAGAACGAGGGTCCTTTTCCAGTTCAAGAAAAAGTGGATTGTCTAAGTCTTTGACAGTAGCCAGAACTTCTCTGATTTCTTTAATCGTTGTCATCAATGTCGTCCAGTGTATCTAAGGTATAGTTACCGAGTTTTCCATCACGGACTTCCTTGACGAAGAGGCTGTAAAAGCGGTCGTAGTCGTCTCGGAAACCAAGGGCACGGGTCATATCCATGATAATAACAGGTGCTTCTTCTTCTATCTTCATTTGTTTGAAGCGTTCAGCTAGCTTTTCTGGATAATGTTTTTTGAAATAATTGAGACCAAAAATGGTCACTTCATCCATAGGAAGCAACTGGTCTTTAATGGCTCCTGTTAGGGCTAGTTTCAAAGCTACGGTTTCGTCTTCGAACTTAGGCCAGAGAATCCCTGGTGTGTCTAGGATTTCAAGGTCTTTGTTGGTTTTGAGCCACTGTTGCCCCTTAGTAACACCTGGTTTATTGCCGACAACTGCAATCTTTTTCCCAGCCAAACGGTTCATGAGAGTTGACTTACCGGCATTTGGAATTCCGATAATCATGGTCCGCAAGGTTTCGATCTTGATACCGCGTTCTTTCTGGCGTGCAATTTTAGCAGCCATGAGCTTTTTAGCAGCATCAGTAACAACTTTTACAGTTACTTGCTCTTTGGAGTTGATAGCCAGAGTTTGGATTCCCTGTGATTCAAAATACTGACGCCATTCTTTGGTCATTGCGGGGTCAGCAAGATCTGCCTTATTTAAAATCAAGAGCTTTGGTTTATCGCCAACAATCTTGGTTAACATAGGATTTTGACTAGATAAAGGTAGCCGAGCATCCACCAAAATCGTCACAAAATCAACAAACTTAAGATTCTCCTGAACTTGTCGCCGAGCCTTAGACATGTGGCCCGGAAACCATTGAATAGTAGCCATAATATTTTCCCCTTCCGACTAAAAAAACGTAATAAAACGTTTTCTTTCTCACCATCTATTCTATCATAAATTAGGTGCTTTTGCACAGGCTTTGACTAAAATAAAATCACACTGTAGCGCATAACTTAATTTATGTAATTCAACATTCACTTGACTTTTTTTGCCAATAGGTATATACTCAGTGTATACTAATTAGTGGAGGTAGAGCAATGAATACAGTAAAGACTCGGAAGGTTGGGAATTCGCTCACTGTGACCATTCCTAAGAATTTGGGGATGACAGAAGGTCAAGAAATGGTTGTCTACAAAGGGATTGACGGAGTCATTGTCTTAGCTCCAAAACTGAAAGATCCTTTTGATGGGATTACTGATTTGAGAATGACGAATGATTTTGAAGGGGTAAGGTCACTTGATAGCGAAATCTGATTATATTCCTGAAAAGCAGGATATCATTTGGCTGGACTTTGATCCATCAGTCGTCGGCCGGGAAATCCAGAAACGGCGACCTGCCTTGGTAGTTTCTAGGAGAGAATATGCCTTGCAAACTGGATTTGTGGCTGTCTGTCCTATCACTCACGGCCAACGTCGTTTGGCAGAAAAAGGCTTACTCGTTCCTGTCTCGTCGGACAAGGTAGATGGCGCTGTCAATCCATTTCAACTGTATACCTTTGATTTTCGGATGCGTAATGCTCAAAAAATAACTAGAATGGACACGCAACGTTTTCAGAAAGTAGTCCAACTTTACCAGTACATATTTGGTGATACTTAAATCCTACCATGCACAGACAAGGTAGGATTTTTTCTATATGAGTAACCTATTTAAAAACGGGTGAAGGCAGTTTGTCAAAATACCTCTAATCCAGCTTTCTTGTGCCGATGATAGATGTTCTGCCTGAAGGCATTCTTTTAGAAAATCGCGGACTTGTTCTGGTGCAATTTCAAACTCAAAGGCTTTCATCTTGTAGAAAAAATCGATGAGATGCTCAGATAAGTATTCATCTGAAAAGCGTACTTCTCCACTTTTTCGATATTCTAATAGAAGCCGAGAAAATCTAGCTTTTTCATCAGGCAAATCCTGAAAATAGGAATTAAGAAGCCAAGTCTGCTTCTGCTTTCGTTCAATCGGATCTTGGTTTGCAATTCGCTGATCCTTTTCCAGCTCCTTCTGGTTTTGCTTAGCCTTGATAGCCCGTTCGTCTCTATTCTTACCAAAGAGGATTTTCTCCCATTTTCGTTCTTCTTGGGTCAAGGTTTCTGTAAAGCCAAAGTAATCTTGATAGGCTCGTTCTGCAGGTCCCATGGCAAGAATGAGGTTGTCAGCGTATTGCTTGGCGATTTTATCTCTCTTCTTGCGTTCTTTCTCTGCTTGAATCCGTAGATGCTGCTCGTAGTCGATTTTCTCCTTGCCTAGTTTGACAAGGTAGAGTTGGTCATCGGTCTTACCAAGTAGAAAAGGTTTGATACACTTTTCCAGCACTTCTTCCATACGAGCCTTCTTATTTGGATCTGCCTTGGTCCAACTTCCACCTTGAAAGACTTCTAGGAAAAGCTGGTAATCTTTCTCAGGTGCGAATTGATTGCCACGATTGGCTTTGAAAACACCTTTCTCCCAAAACCATTTTAGAAGTCGTTCGTCAAAATCGCTTTTATTAACCTTGATTTTTTCCTTTTTCTGAGCCTTTCTGGTTAGGTTTTCAACTTTTCTGAGTAGTTTTTCTTCCTCTTCTAGTTGCCGATCGAGGCTAATACGATGAAAATGGCGAACACAGTCGCTTCCTATAGGGAAGAGACGTTGACCTGTAACTCCGTTAAAGAGTTCGTAGGCGTATTTTATGGCATTCCCGCAAACACAATTACTACGGCCAATACCATTAAAAATCAAGGAAACTTCATTCCATTCCTTGGTTGCTTGATTCCAAATATCGGCTTTTGAAGCCTGTAAAACCGCATCGTGCAGGGATTTTCTAACTGGAAGTGTCATGAGGTCTCCTTTCTAATACTCAATGAAAATCAAAAAGCAAACTAGGAAGCTAGCCGCAGGTTGCTCAAAGCACTGCTTTGAGGTTGTAGATAAGACTGACGAAGTCAGTCACCTATATACGGTAAGGTGAAGCTGACGTGGTTTGAAGAGATTTTCGAAGAGTATAAATTATACTTTTACAACTTGAACCTCATCTTTTCCGAGTAAAATCAAGTATTTTTCTATGTTTTCAATCAAATACGCTCGTGATAAGGCCTCACCGTATAGGGCTAACTGGCCACGATAGCGGTCTATGAGTTGACTTGGTTCATCATAACGGTCTGTCTTATAGTCGAAAAGAATAATTCTGTCCTCGTAAAGCAGATAGCCGTCCAAGATCCCACGAACAACAAAGTCTTCCTGACTCTTTTGGTCCCGCTTGAGCATAGAGAAAGGTTGCTCGCGGTAGAGATGGTCAGTGTTGGTAAGAATCTCCTGACCAAGCGGTGTGTCAAAGAAAGCTAGGATTTTAGAAAGATTGATCTTGTCTCTAACAGCTGGACTAGTCTGAACTTGTTTGAGAGTTTCTGTCAGGCTAGCAAGTGTTGGTTGCTGACTAAGGTCAATTCTTTGCATGAGTTCGTGGGTTGCACTACCAATCTCAGCTCCAGTTATCTTTTCTTTAGTTGAAAAATCTGGTAAATCAAAGCTGATTTTCTTTTCCGATGATTGAGTTTGGTTAGTAATTTCTACCCCTTCCATATCCATAACCGGTTCGTAGAATTTCTTGATTTGGCTTGGGGTTTGAACACTAGGAAGCTCAATGGCTGCGCGGTGAAGACTATTATAAACTTCCACCTCTTTCAGCATTTCCAGAGCTTCTTTGATGGTCTCTGACTGACGGTTGCTTGATTGAGAGCTATCTTGTAGAGGACTCTTGTTTTCCAACTCTCCGATAGCTTCTCTAGTCAACTGGTCTTCACCAATAAAACGATAGCTAAAGTTGAGATTGTCCTTGGCAAATACTTTACTGATAGCCCAGATCCAATCTTGGAAATTTCTTGCTTGCAGTCTGGTATTGCCATCTAATTTTCCATTGTTTGCTGCCGGGTATTCCTTGGCTTCCAGCTTTTCACGAGAGCCCTTACCGACAAGATAAAGCTTTCTCTCGGCTCGCGTCATGGCAACATATAGCAGACGCATCTGCTCTGAATAGCTAGCCAATTGTAATTCTTCTTCATTCTGCGTATAAGTTAGGCTAGGAATGGAGAGTTTGATGGTTTTAGGATAGTGTTCTTCCACTGCTCCTGTTTCCACCTTGGCAATGTATTTGACACCAAGCCCATTTTGACGGCTGAGAATGACGTCTGACATTGAGTCTTGCTTGTTGAAGTCCTGATCCATATTGAGGATAAAGACATAAGGAAACTCCAATCCTTTGCTCTTGTGGATGGTCATGAGTTCTACGGCATCTTTAGGCGGCGCGACGGCTACGCTTGCGAGGTCATGCTGAGCTTCCAAAACCTGATCAATCATACGTATAAAACGCGACAAGCCCTTGAAATTACTCTTTTCAAACTGGTCAGCTCGTAGAGCTAGGGCATAGAGATTAGCCTGTCTAGCAGGTCCGTTTGGCAAAGCTCCAACATAGTCATAGTAAAAACGGTCGTTGTAAATCTTCCAAATCAAGTCATAGAGAGAGTGGGTTTTGGCATATAAGCGCCAAGAATCCAAAATATCCATGAATTGATTGAGTTTTTCAGCTAGAGCTGTATGAATCAAGTTTTTCTGACTTGTTGCCAGTTTTTGAGCATTGACCAGTTTCTCATAGAGATTTTCTTGGACTTTTTCTTCTGCTTTCTGAAGGGACAAGCGTGCCAACTCGTCCTCATCAAAATCAAACATGGGGGACTTCATAAGGGCAACCAAGGCATAGTCTTGCAGAGGATTGTGGATGACACGAAGAGTATCTAGCATGACTTGTACTTCTAGGGATTGGAGATAGTTGTTTTGCTCGCCGTCTGTTTTAACAGGAATCCCATACTCAGACAGGGCAAGTAGAATCTGGTCATTTCGACTGCGGCTAGAGGTCAAAAGGGCAATTTCCTTAAAGGTAACACCTTTTCCCTGATGAAGCTTCAGGATTTCCTTGATGACCAGGCGCATTTCCCCAGTGAGTTTCGTGTCTGCCTGACTCTCTTCCTCTTCTTGCCCACTATCGTCCTTATCGTAGAGGAGAAATTCTGCCTTGTTGTCTGGATTAGGAGTTAGTTTGGTATTGGCAAAAACAAGCTGGTGCATACTGTCGTAGTTAATTTCGCCGACTTCTTGGTCCATAAGGCGTGCAAAAACATCATTAGTTGCTGACAGCACTTCTGAACTACTACGGAAATTTTCCTTGAGGAGAATCAACTTGCCTTCTTGGGGATTTTGCGCATAGCATTGGAATTTTTCATTGAAGATCTGAGGATCTGCCTGACGGAAACGGTAGATGGACTGCTTGATATCTCCCACCATAAAGCGATTATGATCATTCGACAGCAATTCCAGCATTCGTTCTTGAATGTGGTTGGTATCCTGATACTCATCGACCATGACTTCGTGGAATCGTTCCTGATAAGCCTCGCGGACTTGTGGGAAATTCTCTAAAATTTCAATGGTGAAATGACTGATATCAGCGAATTCAAAGGCATTTTCCTGGCGTTTACGTTCACGATAAGCCTCCACAAAATCACTCATGAAGGTTTGGAAGGTTTTAGCTAGATCCCAGGTATCTTCATGATAACGCTCTTGATAGTCGAGAATGGTTATCTGGTCCGCCAGTTGTCCTAGTTTAGCAAACTGGACCTTTCTCTCATCGTTATAGGCATCAGCCAGTGGTTTCAAATCGGCCTTACGACTGGAGTTAGCCAGAGCTCGACCATTTTTTTCCTTAGAGATGGCGACAATACACGCAAGAACTGCTTGATAAGCCTGGCTATCGGACTCTTGATTTAAGGAGCTAATTTCATCCAAAACCTGTTGAACAGCTTCTAAATAGGCAGCTTTTGGAAACTCATTGGCATCGTTATCCAGATGATAACGGAAGAAACTTTCCAAGTCCCAAAGCGCCTGCTTGATTTGCTCAGTTAGTTTCTCTTTATCATTTGTAAAGTCAGCTTTTTCAAACCCTTTGAGAAAAGACTCGTTCAACCATTTTTTGGGACTGCTGGTGGATTGGAGGAAATCATAGATTTTGTAGACTTGTTGGCGCAGACCTCTTTCATCCTTGCCACGCCCAGCAAAGTTCTTCACCAAACGACTAAATTTCTCTTTATCCTCACCTTGGTAATGATCTTCAAAGACCTGATGAAAGACTTCGTTTTTTAAGAGTAACTGTTCACTTTCATTTTGCAAAATACGGAAGTTTGGTGCGATATCAATCAGATAACCATGCTTGCCAAGGAATTTTTGTGTGAAAGAGTCCATGGTTCCGATGGCAGCGTTTGGTAGATCTGCCAATTGACGTCCCAAGTGTTGTTTGAGATCGACATCATCGGTTGCTTGGATTTGTTGGCTGATTTTTTTCTCCAAGCGCTCTTTGAGTTCAGTAGCAGCCTTGACTGTAAAAGTCGAGATAAAGAGTTGGCTGATTTCCACACCACGCGCTAACTGATCCAGAATACGCTCTGCCATGACAAAGGTCTTCCCTGAACCAGCAGACGCTGAAACTAGGATATTTTGCCCTGCCGTATAAATGGCTTCGATTTGCTCAGCTGTTTTCTTTTGTTCCTTGTTCGAACTCGCTTCTGCTTCTTGCAGTTTTTGAATTTCTTCCTCAGTTAAAAAGGGAATGGGCTTCATCGATTCAACTCCTCTCTCATTTTCTCAAACCAAGCTTGCTTGAGCTTTTCTCCAACTAGACGCTTGCCATCAGCTAAGTCCAACTTCTCTAGGAAACGGGCTTGCCCTAAGTGGTAATTGGCTTCAAATCCAGTGATGGCTTGGTGTTGCTGGACATACGGGGCAATACTTCTGCCGTTTTCTGTGTATGGATTAATGGCAAAATGGCCTTCTAAAATCTTCTCAGCTGCCTTCTTGTAAAGATGGGCATTGTAGTCCAATAAGAGCTGGAATTCCTCGTCTGTCAGCTGATTAGCCTTGTTTTTGTTGTAAAATTCGCCCAAATGACTGCTTTCTTTCTCTAAAAAGAGTCCCTGGTATTTCATAGACTTGCTGGCTTCTGCTACTGCTCCAGCAAAACTCTTAACGGTCAACAGAGATTGGACGGGTTCAGCCATTTCTAAGTACATAGCGCCAAAAAAGTTCTGCTCCCCTTCTCTTTTTAAGGCAGCAAGATAGGTTGGCAACTGGGAATTAAGCCCATTGAAGAAATGAGGAAACTGGAACTGGGTCAAACTAGACTTGTAGTCCACCACTCCCAGTGCTCCATCAGCTTTCAAACGGTCGATTCGGTCAACCTTGCCTCGCACATGGACACTGCGACCATTATCCAATTGAATAAAGGCTTGATCTTTACCACCAAATGTTGCTTCCTCTTGGATGGTTTCAATGGCTGGATTATGACGAAGGATGTGACCAGTTGTCCGAGCCACATCAAGCAGAACTTCCTTGGTAAACTGGGCTTCCAAACTTTCCTGATAAATGGCTTCAAATTCGCGTTCTTGGCTGGTTTCTTGAATAGCTTGTTCCAAGCGTTGGTCAAATGGATTTTCAGCAGGGAGTTTCAAGGCACGTTCAAAAATACGATGCAAGAAATTCCCGTGACTTCGAGCATCAGGACGAAGTCGCAATTCTTCCTGCAAACCTAAGACATAACGGAGGAAATAACAGTATTCATTGCGGTAAAACTCCGTCAAACCAGACGTAGACAGGTAAAACTCCTTGTCAGCTGGATAGAGAGCCTGCAAGGTCTCTTTCTCTAATGGTTTGCTGCTTGGACTAGTTGGGAGTGCAGGATTTGTAAGACCTTTCTGATCAAGTTTTTTCCCCATCACACGCGCCAGAACCTTGACAAAAGTCAAATCTTGCTCAGTATCACTCGTCTCACTCTGCTGATGATAGGCAACTAGACTAGACAAGAGACTGTGATATGAACCCATATCATCCTTAGACAGACTTTTTTGATGAATCTTCTTCTCTATCCGGCTAAATCCAAAACTCACCAGTTCTTGAAGATAGGCCGATTCCTTGCTCTCATTTTCATTGAGGAGACTTGGTGCTGACAACACCAACTGCTTACGGGCGGCATTGACTAAAGAAAGCATGGTATAGCGATTTTTCTTGAGATTTTCGCTACTTGCAATCAGTAATTGCGCTCCCTCCTCAGTTGCTTGGTTTAGGCTTTGTCTTTCTTCATCTGTTAACAGACTAGTGTTTTGCGCAATTTTTGGTAAATGATCCTGAGTCAGCCCGATGGCGTAGACAAAGTAAGCGGTCATAGGTGCAATCAAATCATAACTCTGCACCAGAACAGTATCAACAGTTGCTGGAATGGTGCGATACTGAGACAAACTCATCCCAGAATGAAGCAGGGCCAGGAAGTCCTCCAGACTAACTTGTGAACCAGCAAAAACCGTCGCAAATTGTTCTAAAACATGGCAGAAAGCCTTCCAAACTTCGGCTTGTCTTTCCTGTTCTAGAGTTTCCATAGTAGCTGTCAATTCTTGCATCTGCTTGCTTAAGGTAGCATTTTTTAGAAAAGTATTCCACTTTTGCAAGAGATTTTCAGTCTTTTGCTTCCGACTGGCAAATAAGGTTTCAAGTGGCGCCAAAACTCGCAGACGAAGAGAATTTAAATGCTCTAAATCAAATTTTCCATGGTGGGATTTGGTAAAGGTCTGCTGAAAAGCTGGCAAGCCATTGATGCCAAGATAGCGGAGATATTGCTCAAAAGCATCAATATCAGCCTGACTAAGGTCAGTATACAGACCAGTTCTGAGGAGATTAATCAAATCCTCCTGACGAAAACGGTAGCGTTTCAAACGCAAAATAGATTCGACATACTGAGTCAAAGGGTGGTGGGCCATGGATTCACTTCTACCTAGATAGAAAGGAATCTGGTACTGGTCAAAAATGGTTTTCAGCGATAACTGGTAAGAAGCCACATCCCCCAGCAGAATACGGAAATTCTTGTAACTCAGTTCTGGATGGTCATGTAATTTCTGACGAATAGCGCGAGCCACTAGCTCCAACTCCTCTTTTTGCGTCAAGCAAGACCAGATTTGCAAGTTTTCTCGGTCCTTCTCATCGACATCTAAAGCGAGTTCTGAAAAGTCATAAGAAGACTCCAGCAAACGAGAGGCCTTGTCAAAACTATCCATTTTCTCATGTGTCTGAGAAAGATCCTGAGCAGGTGTTTGGTATTTTGCCCCCAAATGATGAAGAAATTCCACACTGGCTTGGTAGAGATTCCCTTCAGTGAACGGACTGCTATAAGCCTTCTTGCTTGCATAAGCCCCAATAACAATCTCGGCACCTTTTCGATGAAGCAGATCCACTACACGCTCCTCCTCGGCAGAAAAACGGGTAAATCCATCAATAACCAAGGCAATCCGACTGAAATCACTGCTTACCTTGTCATTCTCAATAGCCTCAATCAATTGAGACAACTGACTCCCCTGAGCCAACTGACCTTGATTGAGATAGGCTGTTACTTTCTCAAAAATCAAGAGTAAGTCTGCTCGCTTATCCTCATCAGTCAAACTTTCCAAGTCCAAAAAGCTCATCTGAGCAGTCGTCATCTCATGATAAAGTTCAACCAACTGCTGGATAAATTGAGGATCTTGTTTAATCGCACCATAAACACGCAAGTCCTTGGGATCGAGTTCCGCAAGGCACTTATAAAAAGCCATCCCAAGCCCGATGTCATCAAGACTGGTCTTGACAGGCAAATCATTTAAAACCAGGTAACGAGCCATTTGAGCAAAACGCGTAACGGTAATCGCAAAAGAAGCCTGCTGGGACAAGCATTCCAGCACGGCGCGTTCCTTTTCAAATGAAAGAGAGTTGGGGGCGATGTAGAAGACCCGCTTGCCCCCAGCAACTAGCTCTTCTGCCTCTCTGGTTAGAGTTTCAGTCAAAGAAGTCCGAATATCAGTATACAGTAATTTCATCTCAGCCTCGTTTGGTTTATCAAAGTTTCTTATTCTATTATAGCAAAGTTCGTTTCACAGTCCAAATCCAAAATTCTAGTTGACAATCATTTAATTTGCAAATCAATCATCCTTCATCATCCACTTTCATATGCTGAAAGATATAGAGAAAAAAGTCTTTGGAAACTTCAAAATGCCCATAACGAAGTCGAGAAGTATAGTCTTTCCATTCAGGATGTTGTCTGGCTATTTCTATGGAACAATCTTTGACTGGTTGATAATACTCAACATTTCGTCTAAAGGGAAAGAATCCTTCGAACTGCTCTACTTGATAGGCATTGTCGTCTATAATTTTACCTACGACCACAAAAGCCTGTAACTTATCTTGACCATTCATATCGTATTTTGGGCTATAGTATAAAAGATAGTCACCTTTTTTCATACGATTTAAGGGACCGCCCTTTCCATGACAGACCTGGCAAAAATTCCCTTCAACTCCTCTTAAAACATGGTTCTTCGAAACAACTCCTACCCAATATCTAGGCATTTTTATCCTCCAACTCTACTAACATGCGATTAAAACTTTCTCTATCTTCAGAAAGTTTATCAAAAAATTCTTCATCAACCTCTTCTACTAAAGGTAAAGCTTGATTGACCTTCTCCGCGCCAGACTTCGTCACTGAGACCAGTTTTGCCCGACTATCCTTTGGATGTTTATCACGTCTAATGTAGTCCTTCTTCTCCAGTAGCCTAACAATCTGGGAAACCGTCATGACATCCATACCGGTGAACCGAGCAATATCAACTTGCGTTACATATTCCTCTCTATTGGACAAAAACAAGAGCGAGGTTAAAACGATAAATTGAGGCAAAGTGAGACCAACTAATTTCAAGACTCTTTTCAAGTTGCTTTCCCACTTGTTGTAGACTTTGATGAAAAGAAGACCTGTAGATTCTGTTTCATCATTTTTGTAAATTGAATTAAAGTGATACTTTGACATTTGTTCTCCTAAAATATTAAGTATACATATTATATAAGAATTTATTTTGTTTTTCAAGAAAAGGAAAGTCAAATGTTACTATTCTGTCAGACATTTCATAGTCTATATGCTATAATAAAAGCAAAACACCTAGAAAAGGAAGTCTTATGATTAAACTACTAGCCTTGGATATGGACGGAACCCTCCTCAATGAAGCCAAGGAAATCCCGCAAGCCCACATCACTGCCATTCACCAAGCTATTGAAAAAGGTGTCAAACTGGTTCTCTGTACAGGTCGCCCGCTTTTCGGTGTCCTTCCCTACTATAAAAAACTAGGACTGGACCTCCAGAATGAGTATGTCATTGTTAATAACGGTTGTTCAACTCACCAGACCAGTGACTGGAGTCTAGTTGACTGGCAAGAACTCAGTCCAGCCGACATTGAATACCTTTATGATCTAGCAGAAAAAAGCGACGTCCAGTTAACTCTTTTTGATGAGAAACATTATTTTGTCCTCGGTGGCAAGCCTAATGAGATTGTTCAAAATGATGCCAAGCTAGTCTTTTCAGACCTGACTGAAATCTCCCTTGAGGATGCGACTAGTGGCAAGTATCGTATGTTCCAAGGTATGTTTTTAGGCACAAAAGAACAAACAGACGATTTTGAGCAGCGGTTTGCCGAGGAGCTCTGCCAACGATTTAGCGGCGTTCGTTCGCAGCCTGTCATTTACGAAGCCATGCCCCTTGGAACGACCAAGGCTACTGCTCTTTCTCGACTAGCAGCGATTTTGAAGATCGAGCCCTCAGAAATTATGGCCATGGGCGATGCCAATAACGATATCGAAATGCTTCAGTTTGCAGGACTGGGCATTGCAATGGGAAATGCCAGTGACCATGTCAAATCCCTTGCTAATGACGTTACAGCCAGCAATGAAGAAGAAGGCGTTGCACGCGCCATTGAGAAGTATATTTTATAGTAAAAAAGCCCAGTTTATGTCAACTGGGTTTTGTTTCTTTTAAGAATCACAAAACTTTAGAAACTCTTTAGAATTACTTGATGTTTCTTTGATTTCTATATCTTATACTAAAGTTAGAAAAATAAATCAAAAGGAGAAAATCATGAAAACAGTACTCGAAATTCATGGACTGACCAAACAATTCGGCCAACAAGCTATTCTTCAAGATCTTAGCCTAACCATAAAAGAGGGAGATATTTATGGACTAATCGGAAAAAACGGAGCTGGTAAAACTACTCTTATTAAAATCATTACACAATTATTGTTTGCGGACAAAGGTACAGTTTCCCTCTTTTCTAGCAAAGAACAAAATGAGTGGACCAAGGCTTTATCTCGAGTGGGTTCTGTTATCGAATCACCTGTAGCCCATAATCACTTAACAGCTTATCAAAACCTTAAATATTATTGTATGATTCGCCATATTCCAAATGCTGATAAGGTGATTCAGGAGACCTTGGACTATGTTGGCTTGTCAGATACAGGGAAAAAAGTCTTTCGAGATTTCTCACTAGGAATGAAACAAAGACTTGGTATCGCCATTGCCCTTCTATCCAAACCTGACTTCCTGATTCTTGATGAACCCATTAACGGTCTCGACCCAATTGGGATCAAAGAATTTCGCCTCATGATCCAGCGACTCAATCAAGAAAAAGGCATAACTATCCTCATTTCTAGCCATATCTTGTCAGAGCTCTATCTCCTAGCTAATCGCTTTGGTATTCTGGATCAAGGTAAGATTATCCGTGAAATTAGTAAAGCTGAATTTGAAACACTGAGTGAGGATTATATTGTGCTTAAAACAAGCGATAAAGAAAGAGCATGTCAGGTATTGAAAGAACAAATCCAGCTCCAGTTTAAGGTTGTCAATCCTGAAAATGAAATCCATATCTTTGGTAATGAACAAGATGTCAAACAGATTCTTAAGCAACTAACTTTGTCCGATGTTGCTATTGATGAGATTTACTTTGCCCGTCAAAACCTAGAAGAATACTTCACCCAATTGGTAGAATAGGAGAAAAATCATGATACATACCATTCAAGCAGATTTTTACCGTCTTTTCCGCTCCAAAGGATTCTGGATTACAGAATTCATTCTCTTTGTACTTATGTTACTGGGTGCCACTATCGGGGCTACAGGACATTTAATGTCAGTAAATACAACACCACCAGAGACTCCAACCCATGGTTGGAATGGGATAGAAGCTCTAATCAACGCGTCCAGCAATGGTTCAAACCTCGTTTTCCTCTGCATTGTTCTAGCATGTCTAGTTCTAGGAGTTGATCTAATCGGCAAGCTCTATAAAAATAGTTTGACTGTTGGCGTTTCTCGTACAGAGTTTTTCCTTGCTAAATCCTTTGTACTAGCAAGTATCGCTCTCTTACAGCTCATCGCCAGCCTTGTGATTGCTTTTGTTCCCTCAACTCTACTAAACGGACTTGGTACGATGCCTGATGGTTTTATTACAAACCTCCTCTTAACGATTTTCCTTCAATTTCTCTGTCTCCTTGCTTGGCTTTCGATTGTTTCCTTCATTCTCTATGTGACTCATTCTTATCTTGCCGCATTTATTGGCTATCTAGTTACCTCTATCATCCTTTCTACGCCAATGCTTGTTTTCCCAGACATTGAAATTCTACGATATTTAATTCTAGATTTTGCCTATGCTATGACTACTAATAGTCAAGCTATTCTCTATACCATCACGGTTTGCGTAACAGTCATACTTTTCTTCTCTTTCAGTGGACTGATTATTTTCAAGAAGAAAAGCTTATAAAAAAGGCCTCCTCTAGGATATAGAGGAGGTTTCTTCTGTTAAAGATAAATAAAGACTGAAAACCATTCTCCATCAGTGGCTAGCTTCATTTCCGCTCCAAGAAGATGAACCAATTCCTCAGTAATATAGAGACCTAAACCAGAGGATTCTTCGGTATCTGACATATTTTCAGAATAAAAACGATTGCTGAGATTGTCTATATTCTTGATAGATTTTTTGACAAGATTATCAATTTCCAAAACAAGCCTATTGTCTTCCTTTTTCAAAGAAAGTCGAGCCTTCTCCTTGCCGTGCTTGAGAACATTTCCAAGGAGGTTTTGTATAATTCGATCAAGCAAGTCCTCATCAGTCGTCGTTTTCAATCCAGGTTCAACGTTAAAATCAAGAACAATCTGTGAAGATTGAAAAACGTCGTAATAAGCTAAAGTCTTTTTCGTTATAAAAGTTGATAAATCAAGTTCTTCCAGTTTCGGTTTGACTGCTCCTTCCATCAAATGACGGTATTCAAGGAGGGCCTCCAACCGTTTGGAAACCAAATCCTGATGATGGGCTATTTTGCTTAAAGTTTCCTGACTATTATCGGGGTGTTTTATTAGTTGCTGAGTATATCCTGAAGCGATTGTCAAAGGTGTCCGAATATCATGAGCAATGTTACTGATTGCCATATCTAGGGTGCGTTTTTCACGCTTCATGATTAGTTGGTTTTGCTCCACTTCCTGAAATAGATTCTCAATTTGGTTATGTAGACGCAAAATGGTCTTTGAAAAGAAATTTACACCGATCCTCTTCATGCTACCAGAGCGAATCTTTTCTTCAATTTGTCTGCTTAAATCTCTAATTGCTATATGATAGCGAATCAAAGAAATCGCCAAAATAATGTTAGTAAGGAGTAATATAGATATCAAAATGTACATCATTGCTTGTCTCCTTTTAATCGAACACCAACTCCCCAAATGGTTTCGATGTACTCGTGATTTGGATCCAGTTGATGTAGTTTCTTACGAAGATTGCTTAGATGTGTGTTGAGCGTATTGTCTCCAGGCAGGTAACTTTCTTCCCAAATTAATTCATAGAGTTCTTCCTTGGTGAAGATCTTTTTAGGATGCTGGAGCAACATTTGGAGAATCTGACACTCTTTCTTTGCAAGGCGGATGATTTCAGTAGAATTGCTTATTTCAAAACTATCCGCATCGAACTGGATATTTTTAAAGTTTTGTACGAAGTTATCAATTTCTCTTCGATTTCCTGACTGATGTTCCTCACTTTGGCGTAATTGCACGGTGACTCTGGCAAAGACTTCGTCCAAATCAAAAGGTTTTACTACATAATCATTGGCACCATCTAAGAGATATTGGCTGATGAGCTTTTTATCACTCAAAGCAGTGAGCATAATGACTGGAGTCTGGCTAGTTTGTCGAATAGCTTGCAAGACTTGGTCGCCATTTTTCCCAGGGAGCATGATATCTAGCAAGACGAGATCGATGCCACCTTTGTCAAATTGCATTATACCTTCTGTCCCAGAAAATGCTTGAATCACCTCGTGTTCCTCTGCAAGAAGGGTTCTTAAAATTTCCTGGATTTCATTATTATCTTCAATTACAAGTATGCTCGCCATAAACCTCGTCCTTTCTAAAACTATTATAACATGTTTTGTTGGGAATTCCAGATACAGAAAAGCTCCTCTCACATTTTAAGCAAGAAGGAGCTAATGAGTATTGAATCTACTTAACCAAATAAGCAATCAAGGCTATAATCCATAGATGCGCTGGGTAGAAAATATAAAAGAAATATTTACTCCAACTAGTTTCTTTTCCTCGCTGTCCATTATACAAAGCCATAAAAGGAAATACGCTGATAAAGAGCCAGTCAGAATTGTAAAGCATCATTTCCAGTGTTTGGTACCATGTGTCGTAAATTTGGATGGAAGTCACTAACAAGAAGGCCCACAGAAAGGCATAGAGGAGATTTCGCAAGCCCTTGCGATTTCGACAAGAGTAACTAATCAAGAGAAATGGTAGCATGGTGATACCACCCTCAGTAAAAAGACAACCGAAAATCAAGAGACCAGCAACCCCAATCCGACGCCACAACTTCTCTTTTTTATCCAGCTCTTTTCTGGGAAAACCAATCCAAAGCATGGTGACACCGATGGCCAAAGTCAGGAAAATGTTATTATTGACCATTACTCCTTTGGATGCAAATAGGGCGTTGAGTAGGCTATTTCCAGCAAACATGATAAGCGCCCAAGACCAGAGGCGGATGAGGTAGTTTTTCAAGTTTCGAGTATAGATAAAACCTTCCATAGCCATATAGGCAAACCAAACTCCCACACAACGGGTCAAGGCGTGAAAGATACCTTCCCACAAAGGAGAAACGATTCCGGTAATATGCGGAATATGGTCTAGAACCATTACTGCCGCCATCAGATACTTCAACTGTGTCGCATTCCATTTTTTCATAATAAACCTCTTTCTTTTTGATCTACATAGAGTATAGCATACATTTCCGCGTATAATCGTACACCTATCTTACATTTAAAAAGCCTATCTTACATTTTTGTAAGACAGGCGTGAATATTAAATGTTTATTATGAAATTTACCTTCTAGTCCGTAATTCGTTGGTACATTTCGGGTCTTCTATCACGAAACAGTCCCCAGTTGAGGCGCTCACTTGCTCCCTTGTCAAGGTCATAGGTCGCTAACAGAACAGCTTCACCTTGTCTTTCAGCTTTCTCTAGAATAGCTCCTGTTTCATCCGTCATAAAGGACGAACCGTAGAAGTCAAGACTGGAACTCTGTCCGCCATTTTCCTCACTAGGAGTGACTTCCTCCAAACCATAACGATTGGCTGCAATGACTGGGACAATATTAGCTGCTGCGTGACCTTGCATAGTACGTTGCCAGTGACCACAACTATCTGTATCCAAAATTGGCTCTGAACCAATAGCTGTTGGGTAAAAAAGCAATTCTGCCCCATTCAATGCAAGACAACGGGCTGTTTCAGGGAACCATTGATCCCAACAGATACCAATCCCAATCTTAGCATAGCGAGTATCCCAGACCTTGAAACCAGTGTTACCAGGCGTAAAGTAAAATTTTTCTTGATAATAATGATCATCTGGTATATGGGTCTTCCGATAGACGCCCAGCACTTCTCCATCAGCATCAATGACGGCGATTGAGTTATACAAGACATTGCCATCTTTTTCGTAGAAACTAATCGGTAGAACAACATTTAGTTCCTTAGCAAGCTCCTTGAAATGCTGAATAGCTGTATTTTCTATCACCGACTGGGCATACTGGTAGTAGTCATACTGGCGTTCCTGACAAAAATAAGGACGTTCAAACAACTCCGGCAAGAGAATAATTTGTGCGCCTTGTTTTGCAGCTTGGCGAACTAAACGTTCCGCTGTTTGGATATTCGTTGCCACATCCTTAGCACATTGCATCTGGATCGCTGCAACTCTTACATTTCTCATCTTTTTCTCCTATTCTGGGATTTGTTGGGTGATACAGTGGATATTGCCACCACCTAACAGAATGTCTCTTGCTGGTATTCCGACAACTTTACGGTCTGGGAAACACTTGCTGAGAATATATAGGGCCACTTGGTCGTTTACATCCTCAAACTGGGGCACTAAGACAGCCTTGTTGGCAATATAAAAATTGACATAGGAAGCTGCAAGACGCTCGCCCTCATAACGCTCCTCTTCCCCATCTTCATAGGTATAACCTGGTAAATCTTCTTCAGTAACGACTTGTAGATTAGCTGGAATTGGCAGTTTATGAATGGTGAAGTGACGACCTTTTGCATCTGTTTCTTTTTCTAAAAGCTCAAGGTCAGCTGCAGACATGGCATACTGAGGATCATTTTGATCATCTGTCCAAGCCAAGACAAGCTCTGCAGGACCAACGAAAGCGGCAACATTGTCAACGTGTTCATTGGTTTCGTCCTGATAAATACCATAAGGAAGCCAGATAACTTTTTCAGCGCCAAGGCTCTCTAATAAGGTATTTTCAATTTGCTCTTTAGACAGGTGGGGATTGCGTCCAGGACTGAGTAAGCAACTTTCAGTCACAAGAATAGTCCCTTGACCATCGCTATGGATTGCCCCGCCTTCCAGTACAAAAGGTTTGGCATCGTAAACAGGCATTTCCAATGCCTCGGCAAAACGACTGGCTACTTGGTCATCATCTTCATAATCTTGATAAAGACCATCGACAGCGCCACCCCAGGCATTGAAAGACCAGTCTACTGCCAACTTTTCTTTTTTATCATTGATGAGAATGGTCGGCCCCGTATCACGCGCCCAAGCATCATTAGTAGGAATATCTAGATAAACAACCTTTTCTCCAAGATAGGATTGCGCTTCAGATAGATGGTCCTGCTCCACCAAAAGATAGACTCTTTCCCCTTCTGCTATGGTTTTGATAATCTGGCTAAATGCTCTTTTGGCAGCCTTTCCTTGGAAGGGCCATGAACCTGGTCGAGTTGGCCAGATCATGAGGGTACCATGATGGGGTTCGTACTCTGCTGGCATACGATAGCCTGCTTTTTTCGGAGTTTCTATCATGATAATCTCCCCTTAAAGTCTTGGTAGCCAAAGCTTTTGACTAAGCTGCAGTCACCTTGCTCGTCCATGAGATAGAGACTTGGTAAGCCAATACCGTTAAAAGTATTATTTTTGACAAAGGAGTAAATAGCCATGTCTTCAAAGTAAAGTCTGTCTCCAATCTCAACTGGATTTTCAAAACTATAATCTCCAATCACATCACCCGTCAGACAGGTATTGGAAGAAAGTCTATAGGTATGGGATTTTTCCTGAGCTTCAAAGCCATTTCTCAAAGGTGGACGATAGGGCATCTCAAGTACGTCTGGCATATGGCAGGTCGCGGACGCATCTAAAACCAAGATATCCATACCGTTTTCGACAATGTCCAATACTTCAGTTGCTAGATAACCCGCATTGAGCGCAATAGCTTCACCTGGCTCGATATAGACTTCAAGATTGTAAGTTTCTCGGATACGCTTGATTTCAGAAATCAGCAAATCCACATCATAGTCTTCTCTAGTGATGTGGTGTCCACCACCCATATTGAGCCATTTGACCTCATGTAAATAAGGACCAAACTGCGCTTCGACTGCTTTCAAAGTTGTCTCTAAATCATCTGCCCCCTGCTCACAAAGGGTGTGAAAATGAAGACCATCTACTAAGTCCAGCAAATCACTCGGTATCTTATCTAGGGTAACTCCAAAACGGGAGCCAGGTGCACAAGGGTCATAGAGCGCGTGATCTCCTTGGGTTGAACACTGTGGGTTGAGGCGCAAACCGATACTGATACCAGCCTCTCGGCAACGAGGACTGTGTTTACGCAACTGTCTCTCTGAGTTGAAGACGATATGATCTGTTATCTCCAGCAATTCCTCCAAGTCCGCATCCTTGAAAGCTGGCGCAAAGACATGGACTTCCCCCGGAAATTCTTCTCTAGCCAGCTTCGCTTCATAGAGACCACTTGCAGTTGTACCAGATAGGTAGTAGCTAATCAAGGGATAGGTTTTGTAGAGGGAATATGCCTTCTGGGCTAGCAAAACCTTGCAACCTGCTTCTTCCTGAACTTGTTGAAGAATGCGACAATTCTCTTCTAATTTTCCTAAGTCAATGATATAAGAAGGTGTTGGTACTTGTTCTAACTTCATTAGTCCACCATTTGCGGATTTTCAACCACAACCCAAGGCAAACCATACTCATTCAAAGCTTCCATGAATGGATCTGGATCCAATTCTTCAAGATTATAAACACCCGGTTGTTTCCAAGTACCATTCATCACTAATTTGGTCCCAATCATGGCTGGAACACCAGTTGTGTAAGAAATCGCTTGTGAACCAACTTCGGCGTAACATTCCTGATGGTCGCAAACATTGTAGATGTAGATGGTCTTTTCAACACCATCTTTGACACCTGTAAAGATACAACCGATATTGGTTTTACCAACTGTGCGTGGACCAAGGCTGGCTGGATCTGGAAGCAAGGCTTTCAAAAATTGGATTGGCACAATGTCTTGTCCATTAAAGTTAATAGCATCCGTACGAAGAAGACCAACGTTTTCCAAGCATTTCATATGCGTTAGATAAGATTGTCCAAAAGTCATAAAGAAACGAATCCGTTTAACACCTGGAATGTTTTTCGCCAATGACTCAATTTCTTCATGGTGAAGGAGATACATATCTTTTTGTCCAACTTGAGGGAAATCATACTCACGCTTGATAGACATAGCTTCGACTTCGACCCATTTTCCATCTTCCCAGTAAGAACCTGGCGCAGAAACCTCGCGGAGATTGATTTCTGGGTTAAAGTTTGTCGCAAACGGATAACCGTGGTCACCACCATTACAGTCTAGAATGTCGATATAGTGGATTTCATCAAAATAATGTTTAAGGGCGTAAGCTGAAAAAACGCTGGTTACACCTGGGTCAAAGCCAGATCCAAGCAGAGCGGTCAAGCCTGCTTCTTTGAATTTTTCCTGATAAGCCCACTGCCATGAGTAGTCAAAATAGGCTGTAAAACCTAGTTCCTCACAACGTTTCTCATAAATGGCACGCCATTCTGGATCTTCTGTGTCCTCAGCTTCGTAGTTGGCTGTGTCGATATAGTGGACACCTGTCGCCAAACATGCATCCATGATGGTTAAATCTTGATAAGGCAGAGCTACGTTCAAAACAGCTTCTGGTTTGTAGCTATCAATTAAGGCAATAACCTCTTCTACCTTGTCAGCGTCAAGGGCAGCTGTCTCAATCTTTGTACTTGTTTTACCTTCCAGTTTAGCCTTCAAGTCATCACATTTTGACTTGGTACGGCTAGCAATCATAATCTCTGTAAAGGTTTCGCTATCTTGGCAAATCTTTGAAATAGCAACTTGGGCAACGCCCCCACATCCAATAACTAATAAACGACTCATTTTTTTCCTTCCTCTTCTTCTAAAATATCCTCAACATACTTAGGCAACATAAAGGCTCCCACATGTAAGTTTGCAGTATAGTATTCTGTGAAAAGCTGGCGTTTTTTCCAGCCCTCCTTGTCAAAATCTTTGACGGGGTGGTATTTTTTCGATGCAAATCCAAACAACCAATAGCCAGCAGGACTGGTTGGGATGTGGGCCTGATAAACCCGGCTGATTGGAAAGGCTTGATTGACCTTGCGGTGCATGCTTCGGCAAGCTGACTCATCCTCGTCAAAGAAGGGACTCCCATGCTGATAGATCATGATGCCGTCTTCTTTCAAGGCTCTGTAACTGTTCCCGTAAAATTCCTTGGTAAAGAGACCTTCCGTATGGCCAAATGGATCCGTCGCATCGTTGATGATAATATCGTAATCATCCTCACAGTTTCTCAAAAAGCGAAGCCCATTTTGGTAGTAAATGGTAACACGAGGATCATCTAGCCCTGCAGCAAAGTCTGGGAAATACTCTCGACAGACCTCAACCAACATCTCATCTGGTTCCACAATATCGATTTGCTCCAGTTCAGGATAGAGGGTTAATACTTGGGCAACACCGCCGTCGCCACCCCCAATAACCAATACTTTCTTTGGGTTGGGATGCACAGCCATGGGTACGTGGACCGTCATTTCATTGTAAACAAAATCATCCGCATCTGAGAACAAGACATGCCCATTTAAAATCAGTATTTTCCCAAAAGCTGGCGTATCCAAGACTTCGATATCCTGCCATTCACTTTTTCCAGCATAGAGTTGCTTGGCAGTTCTCAAGGACAATTTCACATCTGGAGTATGAACTTCAGAAAACCATAAATCCATCTAGTTCTCCTTTCTCTTAATGACGTTGATGTGATTGACCTCTGGATCTTCCGTCCCTTGGAGGGAGCAACCACGTTCTTTGGCAAATTGGACATAGTCTACAATTTCTCGTGTAATGCGTTCACCTGGTGCTAGGATTGGAATCCCTGGAGGATAGCACATGACAAATTCCCCACAGACCTGTCCAACGGATTCATCCAATGTTAAACTTCTTCTCTCTGAATAAAAGGCTTCCTGTGGAGACAGCACCAACTCGGGCTGGATATATTCTCCAGCAATCAAGTCTTTTCCATCTCTTGAGTAGAGTCTCTTGATGTCTGCCAGAGCACCGACTAAGCGCTCGATGTCTTGGATACGGTCGCCAATGGAAATATAAGCCAAGATATTGCCAATATCCCCGAATTCAATCTGAATATCGTATTCGTCTCGTAGGAGGTCATAAACCTCGATACCTGTTAGCCCAATTCCCTGAGTATAAACTGACAGCTTGGTCACGTCAAAATCACAGACCGAAACACCGTCTATGAGCTCTTTTGAGTAGGCATAGTAACCACCGATAGCATTGATTTCACGACGAGCATACTCAGACAGCTCAATGACCTTTTCAAACGACTCTTTACCACGAAGGGCTAAGTTCCGTCGAGAAATATCCAAACTAGACATAAGTAGGTAAGAGGCAGATGTTGATTGGGTCAGGTTGATGATCTGACGAACGTACTCAGGATTCATCTGCTCCCCGATAAGTAAAATGGAGCTCTGAGTCAAACTCCCACCAGACTTATGCATAGAGACCGCCGCCATATCCGCTCCAGCGTCCATAGCAGATAGTGGCAATTTATCTGTAAAATGCAAATGCGCTCCATGAGCTTCATCCACTAAAACTAGCATGCCCACTTCGTGAGCCATCTCTGTTAATCCTCTCAGATCCGAACAAATCCCATAGTAAGTAGGATTGTTGATTAGGATAGCTTTAGCATCTGGATGCTCCTTAATTGCCTGCGCAACACGGTCATTTTCAAGTCCTAATGCGATGCCGATTTTGGGATCTACACTCATCTCGATATAGATGGGAATGGCACCACATAGAACCAGAGCATTGATAGCAGATTTGTGAACATTTCGTGGCAGAATAATCTTATCTCCTGCCTTGCAGGTGGAAAGAATCATGGTTTGAACAGATGAGGTTGTTCCCCCAATCATGAGAAAGGCATGCGCTGCACCAAAAGCATCCGCTGCCAACTCCTCCGCATCCCGAATAATCGAAATGGGATGACCAAGATTATCCAAGGATTTCATCGAATTGACATCGATGCCAACGCATTTTTCCCCTAAAAGTTCCACTAATTCTGGGTTACCACGTCCACGCTTATGACCTGGCACATCAAAGGGGACAATTCTTTTCTTGCGTAGCTTGACCAAGGCCTCATAAATTGGGGCTTGGTTTTGATCTAACTTCTTCAAGACATACTCCTTTACCATATTTTTAGCACCTCAAGAAGATAAAGGCGCTAAAGGTTGACTTATGAAAAAAGAGCAGGTTTTCACCTGCTCTGCAATCTTCTGACGTGTTTATTTTGGTTTCTGTTGAGTATGTCTGTTCCTGATGTTTCCTAACTCTCTAGTAGCAAATATTACGTACTTTATTGATCGTTTCACAAGATGACGTGTGCTTTCACCACACTAAAATTTATGAATTAGGACAAGCGTCCTAACATCAACTTATAAAAGTAGGCTTTTAACCCTATCAATAATGTGGCTTTTTAACCACGCTTCGGCATTCAACCCTGCCTGTCCGTAGGCATTTTTTACTCGGGTTTATATTTGCTAGAAAACATCATCTCATTTTCTAAGCCTTATAACTATATCATATTTATAAGAGCTTGTAAAGTATTTTGTGAAACTTTTTTAAAGAATTCCGTTTTTTGTTCGTGAAATATTATTCATCAATAAAAAGAAATCGTTTTAAAACGTCAAAGATATAAGAAAAAAGAAACTACAACCATTAGATATTTTAATAATCTTAAAGTATGACTTGATATTGAAAATCAATTCTTTTCATCAGATTTTATACATATTTCCAGCTAGGAAGTATGAATCAACTGCTCCAATTCTACTTCTGAAAGCTGTCCTTGATTGTAAAGTTTTCTAAGTAAGTCCTCATCTACGGTAATTGAATAGTAATCCATCACAAACTCATGAAATTTCTCAAAACTGTCAAAGAAATAGGATAACAACCATTCGCCACCGTCCTGATCTTGATAGGTATTTTGATGTTCTTGACCGTCATACCATATAAAGAAGGTTGTTTCATCTTTTTGCTCTTCTGAGTATAGGTTTTGATACTTTTCATCCAGTCCTTTATAAAATCCGTCTATGATGTCTTGATTCCACTCATCTGCAGCAAATTGACTCAAACTGCTTTCATGATCAAAGCCCTTTATAAGGATTATTTTTTCAGTAAAGATCACATCTAGAGAATCACCAGAACCGTTGTCGATAAGGTAACGGATTCCGTAGCTTTCCTCAGTCTTAACGATCAATCGAAGCCAGGTCTCATTTGGATCTGTTCGATACTCATCAATGACAAGCAAGGCATCTAAACGTGTCTTGGCATTTTCCCATTCAATTCTTCCCATCTCTTTAGTCCTCCATCTTAAAGCTTAAAATCTATTATGCTTACAAATTCTATAACCAATTTCTATCTATTCCGTCCGACTATACTGTGGAATATTTTCTTCACCAGACAAATCATCAGGTGTACGATTTTCTACATGTGCATTCATCACGCACCTGACTAACAGTTGGCGAAAGTAGTTAACAAATAGTCACTAAGACATTTCCTTTGAGAGTTAAGATTTTCTTATAAAAGTTTTTCATTTTTACAAAACAGGTTCGAATATCATCCTTGATTTCTTCCTCTTCATCAAGATAATCCCAAATATCGGGATACAAATCGGCCTTCTTACATGCTTCCATGCTAAAATCAGCTAGAGCCCTATCCATGTCAAAATTCTCTAAAGCTTGAACAATCTCAGCTATCTTTGAGTGTTCAGTATAAGCTACATACTCTGATACATTTTCTAAAGGAGTTACTCCCAAGACAGCTTCTCTCAAGGGATCGTCATCCATAAATTCTGAACTACTAAAACCTGTCATAACAAAGAGTAAGGCATCCCACATTTTGTCAATATCTATCAACGTATCATCTCCCTCAGGATAATCCTCTACTAAGTCAAGTAAATCCTCTTCCTGACATGAATACCGCTTTATTTGGCTTAATTCATTGTCAGATAGATATTGATAATTAGCAATCATTCCCATAATGTTTCCTCCTATAAGTTCCTTAGGATAGCACTAATGTTACTAGTTCCCTTTGTTGAAAAAGGCAAGAAATCTACTGTTTTTGGACACTCCTCCTTATTTCTCATTCTCATCTTCTGTCACTTCCCAGACTTCTGACTGATAGCCCTCACCATCTATATCATAGCGCTGCATATAGCCAATAAATCTTTCCTTTTTATTTGCCTTACGAGGCTTGAGAATGTTTATAGCCCAGAATCCGATAAAAATGAGAACTAAAAGCGCTATTACAGTCTCCATATTACTTCTCCTTTGCCTATCTTAATAACCTTCAACCCACTTTTCATTATCCATGATAAAAGGCTTAGCTAATCCGTCACCAGTGTAATCCGCATACTTTGTAGCTAAATACTTGTAACAATCTTCCTTGCTCGCAAACTTGATAGCTTGATAGGGCTCTTCAAAAGTCAGTTTCTCTACAAATAAGAAACCCTCATCAGCTGGCACTAAAACACCAACGTGACCGATAAAAAGATACTCTCCATCCAAATTATCATGCAATACAACAGACAACATTCGAGCTTTGTCATTGAATTGAAACTGGGAGAAGAATTTCTCCATCTTCTGCGCGTGAACTTTTACATCCGTCGTTGGTTCCGTCTCCACCCTAGAAAATAGAATATCAAACTCTTCCTTGTCTTTCGCATCAAATACTTTTCCCTTATCGATAGCATCGTTATCCACAAAAAGAAGCTGATCATTCTTTTCAAGTTTTGGAATTGTGACCGAATTTTTCAAGAGTGCATAGCTATTAATACGGCAGTTGGTCCCGACAAAGTCACCCTTTTCTTGATTCCAAAGATTGCTGATCCTCTCTACATCGTATTCTATCTTCGTAAAGGAGACAAAATCACCACTTAAGCCAGTAGAGCCGACTGTCGCATTATAGTCTGTGACAAGATTGAAAAATGCCTCAACACTATTTGGGTCCAAGTGAGCTGATAAGAGAGATTTGACCTCTTCGGTACTGACCTGATTATTAAGATTTGTATATGAAGCCTTCCAAGGAACTTTATCTGAGCTAGTCTGTGTCTGATTTGTAGCTTCAGTCCTCGTATTATTTTGGTGACAAGCAGCCAAGCCAAGAAATAAGGGCAAACACAGCCCCAAGGCTACTGCTTTTCTCGATCGTTTCATGCAATTCTCCTTCTAGAGTACCATTCTCTATTACTTTTTAAACACTCTTCACTAATCCCTCATCCAGTAATCCGTGACTTAGCTTTATTATACTACATAAGTCAAAAAAAGACTGCACGAATCACCTATTCATAACAGTCTTTTTGAGTACGATTTTTATCGGATTATAAAACCTTTAGGCAATATCACCAGTTGCTGGTCTAGTTTTTCGCAATGACTGGCTAGCGCTACAGACTCACTATCTACAAGATAGTTTTCACTTGATTGGTTAAAAATAGCTTGGACTTTGTGTTTATCATAATCCCATGCCAGATATACCACATCTGGCTTGATTTCTTGCAGTCTATAGGTCCCGTGCTGGATTATATCTGAGACACTCTTGCGAAGCTGAATCAATTTCTTCATAAAATTGAACATCTCATTGCTATCGGAAACACGTTCCCAAGGCATGACACGACGACAATCCGGATCTGGTCCTCCATCTAACTCTAACTCCGTTCCATAGTAGAAACACGGTGTCCCTCTTTGTAAAAAGAGGCAGGCAAGGGCTGACTTAACCAGTTGTACATCTCCCTTGGCCGTAGCCAAAATGCGCTCCGTATCATGCGAATCCAGAAGATTGAACATCACTTCCGAAATCTGCTGTCTATAGTACATAGACTGGCTATTTATTTCATCGATAAACTGATAAGGATTCTTAACCCCTCGCAAGAAATAATCCTTGATACTGTCAGAGAGAGGATAGTTCATGACTGCGTGGAATTCATCTCCATTTAGCCAGGGCTGGGAAGTGTGCCAGACCTCTCCAAGAATATAAAGGTCAGATTTTATAGCCAAGACAGCCTTACGGAAATCTCGCCAAAATTGGTGATCCACTTCATTGGCCACATCCAGGCGCCAAGCATCAATATCAAACTCTTCAATCCAGTAGGTCGCAACCTTTAACAAATAGTTCCTCACTTGAGGATTGGCCGTATTGAGCTTGGGCATATAGCTGGCAAAAGCGAAGGTATGATAAGGAAGTTTTCTTGGGTTTCCCAGCTTATCCTTGGTCACGGGAAATTCTTGAACATGGAACCAATCTTTGTAAACGGAATCTTCACCATATTTGAGAACATCCTGCCACTGTGGAGACTGATCCCCGATATGATTGAAAACAGCGTCCAGCATGATTTTCATCCCTCTCTGATGGGCCTCCTCCACCAGTTTACGAAAAGTTTTCTTATCTCCAAAATGATGGTCTATTTCGAAATAATCCGTCGTATTATACTTGTGATTGCTTGGGGATTCAAAAATCGGACAGAGATAAAGACCTGTGACCCCTAAGTCTTGCAAGTAATCCAGATGGTCAATAATACCTTGTAAATCACCACCAAAGAAATCACTCGTTTTTGGTTTGATAGATGAATCCCAAGCCAGAGCCCCTTCTGGAGAAATCTCAGAATTGCCATTAGCAAAGCGTTCTGGGAAAATCTGGTACCATACCGTCTTTGCTACCCAGTCAGGAACATGACAAGCATCAATCTCATGGATATACGGAATTTTAAAGCCATTTCCTTCGTAATGAAGATTCTCTAGCGTGTTTTCAACACATCCCTTATCGCCGTACAAAATACCCTGACCTTGCTTATCCTTGAGTTCAAAGAGATACTGGAGTCTCGCATAGCCAACCCCAACTTCCGCTTGCCAGTAATCAAACAAGGCATCGGAAGTTACTTTACTCATCTCCTTACTCTCTTCATAACGGTCCTCTATAAAAATAAAAGGATCTCCATAATGCAAGTTGATACTTGCGATATCTCCTCTTTTCGTTCGAATGCGAATGTGCATTGTCTTGTCTTTATAAAGATAAGCATACTCCGACTCTGGTCTGTGGTAAATGGCTGTTAATTCCATTGTTCTGTCTCCTAGTTTACTTTGAATCTCTTTACAACGCAAACGTTTTCATGGTTTTGATTCTAGTATACTACTTTAAAATTTTATTTTCAAGACTAATCCGTAGTTTTGAGTGGATTGTTTTCGAGAATATAAAAAAGCAGTAAGTATTAATACCCACTACTTTCTGATTGATGATTTACAAATGTCTTTCCAGCCACTCTATCTTTTTAAAATCCTTATTGTTATTGTGGTCATTTCGATAGGAATCTTGGGAAGAAGCCTTGTATATACTGAAATACTGTTCTAAACTTGGAACACGAAAAGTGATGTCCTCGCGATGAATAAGCTCTATATCTGATTCCGAAACTCCTGCAAAATCAGGTAAGGAATCGATACTTCCGAATTCAACACTCACACCATCCTTTTGGAATTCATGCTCATGAATATCTGTTAAGGCGTAGCCTAAGTCTTTCATCACTTTCATTATCTTGTCCCAGTCATAAATTCTGAGATGATCAGGTGCTTCCCATCCTCTAGGATCTCCAGGAACATGAATGTCAATGTCAGACGGCTGCCATTCTACATTTGAACGGTATTCAAACCCCAAAGAGCCCATGAGCGTCGGAGTGATTCCGACTTGGTTTAAATGAGAACAAATTGTTCGAAATTCATCAAATAGAGAATTCATCCCTCCTCCAATCTTTGATATAAAACTTTATTTCTCAGTGAAAGACAAACTTGTTTCTATCTTCTACTCTTTCGGTTGTGAAAAGACTTCAATATGCTGGCCTAGCACCTTAATCTCTACAGGTAAATTATCCGACTTATCGCCGTCAACATCTGACTCCAATTCACTATCTGAAGAGATTTTAATAGTACGCGCTCTGATATACTCAATATTATCATTTCCGACAACATCCCCTTTTAGTAAATCAGGAATGACAGATAATTTAGAGAATATTGAAGCATCTTTTAGAATCA
Source organism: bacterium (assembly GCA_905221465.1). Taxonomy (GTDB): domain Bacteria; phylum Bacillota; class Bacilli; order Lactobacillales; family Streptococcaceae; genus Streptococcus. The sequence goes on from CAJNDG010000001.1 coordinate 534,850, forward strand.
AAATATTAGCATAGCCGTCCTTATTTTCTTCAAAGATTTTCTTGTCAGCGAAGTAATTTGTCAAGAGAACCAAAACATGACTCGCTTCACCATCATAATTTCCATTTTCTGTCTCAACCTTAATGTTAAAGACCTGATCCGTCATGACAGACTTCATGGTATTTACAGCATAGGCTAAAATACCGAATTTTGTCTTGTCTTCGATCTCCACATTGTGAATCGCCTCAGGCAGAGAACCGATACTAAAGATATAACCAAAATAGTTGTCATTTGCTTTACCAATATCAATCTTATTGGTTAAATTAAAATCGAGTTCATCTATCGCGCCATCGATGTCTTGATTGATTTCCAACAGTTTTGTAATGAGGTTGCCCGTACCGCCTGGGATAATACCCAACTTAGGAACGTATTCTCTCTCGGCAATACCCGAAATGACTTCATTGACAGTCCCGTCTCCACCGAAAACAACCACTGCATCGTACTGCTCACGAGAAGCTTCTTCAGCAAAGTGTGTTGCATCCAGTGCTTTTTCGGTAATTTTGGTTTCCACATGCTCAAAATAATCTTTGGCTTTATTCTCCAGCTTGACCTTATAATCCAAAGCCTTTTCCCCACCAGAGGTAGGGTTAATAATTAACATTGCTTTTTTCATTGATAATACTCCTTAATTTTTAAATAGAAATGTTAGTGTAACTACATCAGTCATTACATATAATGCTATTATATAATGAAACCTCAAAAAATAGAAATCAGACGTACCGGAGATTGATTTATAACAACATAGACAAAGAGTTTACTAAGAAATTTAAGCATATAAAACATAGGTTAAATAAAGATTAGCAGATAATATCAGACGAATAGCTCCAAAATACTGTCAGTTACTTATCTAAAATAAAGAAATCATTTTATTAATCTGTCCACCATTAAATCCAGCTCGGGAGAAAATATCTTTAAAAATTTCTTTTACCTCGTCCTCCTCTTCTTTCTTCCAATCCCCATGAAATTCATTCTCGATTCGGTAGCTTCTTTGAATAATCACTTTTGCATGATTGATTAAAAATTCTTTTGCTAATTTATGTTCATTTGCTTGAAGAATATCTAAATTACTTTTTTTCAATGAATAAATGTTATCACCATTAGGATATGAAATAATATTTTTTATGATTAAACTATCCTTGTCAAAACAATCTTCAAAAAAGAAATCAGTGATGAATTTGTTTAGATTTTCACCCCAGTTTTCTTTAATCCAATCTCTCCAGTTTTGATGTGGCCCAGCTTTAAGACAATTAATTATTGTATCCATTTTTAGAAGCCAGTTATCTCCTCCATATCGTCCTGGTCTAAAATTCCCAACAGTAGGTATCATATTTCCACACCAATAGTAAACAATAGCAAAAGCTTTAAAATAATGTTCTAAGTCATGTGGTATTTCTAAATCATCTTTTAATATCCAATCTTTTATTTCTTTACCACCTTTCAAGCTAGGTTCAACATTGGTAATTTTTTTATATGGAACAGTGATTGAAGTAAGGATGTCACCCGTAAGTGCAATACCTTTCGATTTATTGACAAGCAAATGAGCTCCCTTATATCCTGATTTTGATTTTTCTTTGTATGATTCAATCTCATTATATTTTTGGGCATCCATTAAAGTATTATATTGATTAACTGAGTTTTGAAACTTAATAATCTCCCAATCATCTTCCTCATAAAAAGGATACTTCTTATAAAAATCCATTGCCTTTTTAAGTACTTCAAATTCACAATTGACATTATCACTATCTTTAATATCTACTTTATTAATAAACTCATTTACATGTATCATAAAATATCCTCCATATTTTTTAATTATATAAATCCGTTTAAAAAGACAAATAGATGTGTGTAAATCTACACTAGCTCACTATTTACTCCGTCTTCAGAAAAAATATCCTCGACTTGCTCAAAATTGCTTAAAATGATTGTCGCTTATTTTAAACTTAGATACTGCTTTAATTCAGCTAAGTCAACAGCAAACAAATCAAAAGGTTTTAAATCCTCTTAGTTATAAAACAAGACATGTATAATAGCTAGTTAAAAATTCAGATTTTTAAAACAAAGGCACTTCTATTGAACTACCTTGCCATACTCTTTTATTCTATCAGCATATTCAGTCAAAAGTTTTTTTGAATAAATTTTTTCATTACTTGAATTTCTAACTTCTTTCCAAAGAATAGAAGCTACTTTTAGTTTATTCGAGTAGTTGCCACTATTTTCGTCTGCACAGAAATCCTTTAAAAATTGATTCCATTGACAAACCGAATGGTCATACTTGGCATAATCTGAATCTCCATAATAGACTTTTAGCATATCTTGGATTGTGAAATTCAAATCATTTTCTTTTTTTACTTTTCTCCAAGCAGTGGCCATATTAGCAGTAAATTTAAAGGGCGAAACACCTGTTAAAGTTGAGAAATATTCTCTAAAGTTTGCATTAAAGGAGAATCCACATTCAAGTAAGGGCGTATCTAAAGTAACGACTTCTACTCGTTTCTTTTTCATTTTTACTGATGATTTTTTAATCAAATTCCCCTTGAAGTACTGCTCAATAATATCATTGAGTTCCTGTTTTGTACCTCTATATTCAAGTCTTAATGACCTGCATATCTGTGAAAGTTCATCACGATACCAGTAATATTTATTAAATTCATCAAAGGATGAGATTTTTTCAAACATAGGTCTGCTTTCTATCAATATTTCACCTCCTTAAAAACAGTTTAGGTTTTCATCTCAAAATAATGGAGTTTTAGTTTCTTTATTTTGAGGATTAACAATGTTTCACTAACAAACTCACACACTCAGCGGTTCGAACTTACCGTATCATCCGTGAAAAAACAATCCTCACAAAATAAAGGAAAATCCTTCGTTTTGATATTGTTCCATCCGTAAACTGAACCTACAATGACTCCAACAATTGCTCCTAGCATCCGTTTCCTCCTTATGACATATCAGATTCGTTACACATTTCTAATGAGTCACTCTTTAAAAATGGCACCACCAAATCAATCCACTCATAAGGCAGGTAGGCTGATAAATAGCCGTGGTTATAGCCCTTTGCTTCATACAAAATTGTATTTGAATGTAGCTGATGAAATAATTTCGCTGATTCTTTCACACAGTTCAATTCTTTTTCACCATAGATATACAGAACCTGAGCCTTGCTAGCAGAAATCATATCTTTCAGCTTGTAACATCCCATATAGTTTTTGTAAATGGTCACCAATGTTTTGATAGGCGTCCTTGGCAAATCCTCCAAATAATAAGCTTTTATTTCCTCTGGATAAGCCAGTTTAGGATAGAGTTTGTTCATCATGCTTAACTGAAGTTTGCAAGAGAATTTATTGAGCATCAGTTTACCAAATAGAGACACTAGAAAGATGCTGATTTTAGCTAACCTTGGTTGAGGAATGCAGAGGCTTCCATCTATGATGGCCTTCTCAGCAATTTCACTGTCTAAAGACAAAAGCTCCATGGCAATTTGACCACCAAGTGAAACACCACCGATTGCAAACAATTTCCCACCACAGTTTTCTTTGATATAGTCTAGAATCTCCAAAGCAGAATCTTCAATAGAAACATAATCAACTTGATATTCCTCGCCGTGGCCATTCAAAGTGGGTAGAATAATACGGTATTCTTCTGACAAGATTCGTGCTTGACGAAGATAATTCCACCAAGAACTTCCACCACCATGTATCAGTAAAATAGGAGGCAAATTCCTATCACCAAATTCATGGAATTTCATGTTTAAACTCCTTACTGTAGAACTTTCACTAGCTACACCCATGTTTAATCAGCTCGTACAAGCAGTGATACTGCCTCCACATGTGGTGCTAGTATACTCCTATATTATAGAACGAAAGGGATATAGTTGATGTTTAAACTTAAACTTTAGAATGAAAATATTTTATAGTTACCATTTTTCAACTTTTTAGCTGATAATTATCACTTAATAAATTTACTTGCTAACTTGTAAACTTGTGAAATCACTTTACTCTTAACGTCTCAACTATCAAGTTATTCTTTAATCAACTCTGGAAATTTTTTACTAATATTCCTTAAAGAATTAGCAACTGATTTTTGTATGCAAAAAGAAATAATCTTCTCAATTTCTTTACTAGTTACATTATTTTTCTTGAAGTCTCTAGCACCGTGACCAGTAGTCTGAAAAACAACTTCTCTTTGATCTATCATTTTCACCCACGCCCTCATCTATTATTCTTAAATGATTATACCACAAATACGAAACTAAGCTGTAACCATAATTATTTTTCTTTATGGTTACAGCCTTTCTTAATTACTACAATTCAACCTCTGTTCCTTCAAGAAAAGTTAGAGTAATCTGCTCACTAACTGATATGGTGATGTTGTCAAGAACTTGGCACATGATAATTCTGTCAAAATGGTCTAGTTCAAGAAGCTGTTTCATGAACTTGCTATAATTTCTTATGCAGAAGATTGTCTCCCTTTCTCAGTCTTTTTAGCTTATCAAGGACATCAGTTCTATGGGCTTGAAGTATGCTGACGGCTTTCATAAAAGCCTTTTGTAACATCTTCTCATCAATGTGGCAGTTGCTACAACCCATGACACCAGTCACCCGATACCGGTTGTTACACTGCAGACCTTTAGTTTTCCTCTAAGTAAAAATAAAACCATTTTTGCCTATATTCTTACAATAATCTATAGAATGCCTATTAATTCACTCCATACGAGCAATATAGCTATTTAAAGCAAAGACCGTTTGAGCTCTCATTTCATTTTTATTATCTATAATAAATTGAGTAATACTCTGTTTATTATTTGAAATTGTAATAATATCAGACACTTCCATAAATTTATCTTTTGAAATTAAAGAATATATATCTGAGAATGATAATTCATTCGATATTTCAATGGATGCAATTATATTATCTTGATGAAAGTGTGTTTCGTAAAATGAATCATAAAAATAAAGTGTATCTATTTTTAAATCTCTTTCTGAAATACCTAGCTCTTCTTTGATCCCACGTAAAACACATTTTCTTAAATCAGGCTCCCCTGTTTCCTCATTAATATCAGTATCAGATAATGTTTCTGTAACTGAAACATAAATCCATTCCAAATCATCAGCATATGCAGTATTTTTAGATCTTTTAGTTAATATAATTTCATTCTGCTTTGGAATAATAAGTATAACACTAATGCCAAAAGAAGTGCGAGACCAAGAAAAATCTGTTGTACTATTAATCATTTGTTCACTAAATAATGTATTTTTTATCAATCGTTCAATTATTTTATGAGTAAAATAATCAGTTTTGTAAAATTCAATAGAAAGTATTGGTAATTCCTTTACATCAGCTGTTCTTTTAAAACCATTAATTTTATTAATTCCTAATACAGAACCATTAAAATAATTCCCATTACTTGCTTCATTAAAAGACCTGAATATCTCCTCTCTTATTTCTTCAAGTTTATCCTGCAAACAATTATTTATTATATATTTTTTAAAGTCTTCACTAACACAATCTACTTCTGAAAATGAAGATGCATCATTACAATTTAAATTAGCTGGTTTCGCTAACAAAAAATTTGATGATTTACTAATATTCTCTTGAATTTGTTTCGGATAAAAATATGGAACACCTGTTGCTGTTATTATTATATTTTCATGTTCAGTTTTATAAAAATTATTTATTTTTTCTCTTTTCTTTATATTTTTTAGTTTAATTTTAAAAACATTAAAAATAAAATCTAGTAGTTTTTCTGCAAAAAAGCCAAAAACAAACATTCCAATTGATAAAAGAATATCCACAATATAATTCTCCTAATTAAAGTATTTATTTTTTCGTAATATAACACTGTATATTAACTGATATTTTCAAAAATTAGTTATAGCAACTCTAACTAAAGATTTTGTTATTTATTTTCCGATTTATTCCTCGTAAGACAAGCAAAAGGAGCAAGGAGTTCAAAAATCTCCTTAAAATGTAAAAAGATACGTTTCTCTAACTTTATATAAGAAACTCACACACTCAGCGGTTCGGACTTACCGTATCATTTCGTCGGTTTTCCTCCTCATTCTACGAGTCCTATCCCATGGGCGGAGCATCTACTCCTACTTCGCTGATGCCTCAGCTCGTACAAGCAGTGATACCGCCTCGACGTGATGCGTCTGTGGGACTCAAAAGGTTTGGGTGAACCTTTTGAGGATTAACTGCGTTTTACTAACAAACTCACACACTCAACATGATGCGTTTGAGGAAAAAGATCCACTGGCTGGACTTTCTTCAATTCATAACCCAATTCTTGATAGAGTTTGATATCACGCGCCATGGTTGCGACATTACATGAAATATAAGCGATGCGGTCTGCTCCTGTTTGGGCGCTTGCTTTGATAAAGCTTTCGGTCAAGCCTTTGCGTGGAGGATCAACCAATATAGCGGTTGGTTGAATACCTTCCTTGAGCCAGCTCTTCATGGCATTTTCAGCTGTGTCACAGATATAGTGTGCATTAGTAATATTATTCAAGGTAGCATTCTTCTGGCTATTCTCCACTGCTTCTGGAATCACTTCAACACCGTAGACTTCTTTGACATGCTTGGCAACGGATAATCCAATCGTTCCAATACCCGAATAAGCATCGATCACCACATCATCTGCTTTTAACTCCGCAAAGTCAATGGCCGTTTGATAAAGTTTCTCTGCCATTTCTGTATTGACCTGGTAAAAGGCTGGGCCAGCGATTTGGAAGTCATTTCCCAACATCTGGTCCGTAATATAGTCTTGACCATAAAGAATCTTCCACTCCTTACCAAAAATCGCATTGGTATTCTGGTCATTGATGTTTAGCATGACAGATACAATCCCTGGGAACTGCTTGATAAGTTGTTCAATCAACTGCTCCACTCGGAAAACTTTAGGACGTGTAGTCACTAAGATAACCATGATTTGTCCTGAGTAGTGACCACGACGCACCACAAGATTACGAATCAAGCCAGACTGTTCCTTTTCGTCATAAGGTTTCAAATCAAAACGACGAAGTAAATCTCGAAGAACTACCACAACTTGGTCAATAACAGGATCCTGGATAAAGAAATCTTCAAGAGGCATGAGGTCGTGCGAATTCTTACGGAAAAAACCAGTTTCCAAGACACCATTCACTCGACGAACGGGCACCTGCGCCTTATTGCGATACTGGACTGGGTGCCCCATGCCGAGCGTTTCAGAGACCTCTGCATCTGTAATGCCAGCAATCTTGTAGAGACTATCTTTGACTTGCTTGGTTTTAAACTTGAGCTGCTCTGGATAGGCAAGATGCCCCAAATCAGCGATACCTGAGCGTAGATAAGCTATGTCAAGGTCTTGGTTACGATGCGGAGAATATGTAAGGTATTCTTCAACTTTTCCATAGCCAATCTTTTTATTGACCTTAAGGACTCGCATGAGGATTTTCTCAGTTGGTAGAGCATTTTCTACAAAGAAAACCAAACCATCTACCTTAGCAACCCCAGCACCTTCATGGGTCAAATCAACAATTTCAACTTCTACAATATCATTTTTCTTTAGCATATTTTTCACTTTCTATCGGCCGACAAAAAAAGACGGCAACATTTCTGTTACCATCTATTATATCATGAAATGACCTAAGCACCAAAACTCTTGAAGAAGTTGACAATGGCTTGCCAAAGGGAGCTAAAGAAGTTGCCCCCGTCTTCTAGCGCTTTATTGGCATCAAAGTTGAGATTGATATTTTTAAAACTATCTCCAGCTTGGGATACAATGCTTTCCTTGAGGTCATTTAAGGTTTTGGTGAAATCAGCATTGTTCAAAATGTCACTCTTTGAGAGATTAAGTGCAAAATTGATGATGATATTGACCTGGTTTCCTGTTATAACCTGGTCGAGTTTGTAGTTTTTTAGCGTGTCTTCAACGATTTTGCGGACATCTTCTTCTGTCAGATTACCTTTGGCTTCTTTTGCTTTTGCAATTCCTGCCTTGATATCTGCCAAAGCAACATTGAGTTTATTGGCATCGTAGCCTGACTTGTCCTTGTTTTCAGCATTAATATCGGATAAGGCTTTTAGCTCCTCTTGGGCCAGGTCTTTATTGGCTTGCGGTACTTTGGCACCATTGGCCTCTAACGAGTAGTAAATCCCTGCTAGGGCACTCTCTCCTGTAACTGGAATAGGGGCTGCAACCGTGATTTTGGCATGCTCCACTCCCAGCGTCACCGCTGCATTACGGTACATATCCTGTGTCACCTTGGTGATATTTTCAGGCGTTTCAATCTTGACCTCTAAAGGCGACTTATCCCCCAGCTTTTGAATCTTGGCTGATGAATAGAGCTGTAAACTAGCATCATTAGCCACATTCATAATTTTCGAATAGATATCAGGTGTCATAGTTTTGATATCTTTGGTGTCTTTTGATGCGTCATAGCCAAGTTTGCTAAGAGTTTGATTTTTTTGGTCTTCAGATAGAGAAGAACCTAGAACATATTCAGGTTGTACATAGGTTTCATCGATTACTTTTTGAACATCTGTTGCTGCGTCGACGTTTGTCATAGCTGTTGCGGCCCACAATACTGCGGCACTTGTTAGAAAGAATTTCTTTCTCATGGGATATTCCCTCCTTTACCTTTCTAGGGTAATAAAACAATCTTAAAGAAAGCTTATAGTGAAAAACACCTGGTCAAACCAGATGTTTAGAAGAAATTAAAGAATTTCATGATATAGAGATTAAAGCGAACCTGTCTCGAGTAGTAATAATTTCCACCATTTTCATAGAGTTCGGCTCCGTGAAAGATAGAAATAGGGTTGATGTAGGTGTAGGTCTTTCCTGTAGTATTACCTAGGATTGGAGCGACCGTTTCTCGGGAGTAACGCTTGGCTAGGGCCAAAGTATTTTCCTTACCATTCTGAGCAATAAAGTCGATATAGGCAGGTCCAAAATTATAGGCTTGAACGGCGGTCCAGACATCTACTCCTTTGCTCTGTGCCAAATAGAGGTTGTCTGTTAGTGTCTGTATCCCTTGGCGAATACTAGAGGCATCGTCTTTGATGGTATTGGTAGCGCCACTAGCAGACTCACTAGACTGCATGACATCCCGCTCTTTTCCCTTCGTTTCGGTATAAATCATGGCGAGCACCAACTCTTCATTGGCTGGAGTATCTCTTTCGCTCAAGATTTCTCGCACCATGGGTTGGTAGGTCATGACTTGTTTAACATCCTGGTGGATATGATAGGCTTTGTATCCTGCGAAAAGGAAGACTGCTAGCACAAGCACTCTTCTTATAAATTTAAACATTATTTACTTTGAATATCCTCGATATTTTTGATTAAGATAGAATAGGTTCCATTGTCATTTTGGATAAACTCAACAGACTCCGCGTCTTGATAGACGTTATTGGGAACGATGAGTTCAATTCCATTTGACAAGGAAAGTTTTTGATTTTCAAATTTCTTTAATTGGCGACTGGCATCAATTTCATCAAACTGGACTGGATCTGGTACGGCTTCCTTGACTTGGTCAATAAAGCTTAAACGAGCTGTCAGATTGTTGTCAAAAAGGTCATTAGCCAATTTTTCAGGTGACAGTTCATTACTTTCTTCCAGATTGTTGAAAATCGCTGATTTGACCTTGGATTGAAATTGAAAATCATCTGTGTTAAAAGATTCAGCAATTCTCTGAGCCGTTTTTTCCAGTTCCTTGATGGATTTTTTTGGCGAAATCTTAGGTGCAACAGCTAGGAGATTTTCTGAAAAGTAGTTCAAAAAAGTCCCATTGTACTTGATTCGTTTTTCGATGAGATGGTACTTGCGACTCTGTAGATTAACCACCAAAGCCTCGTCAGCTCCCGTTCCAAATCCAGGTAGGTTATTCTGAGTTAGCTTAATTGGATTATCAACTTCTCCACCGAGGTGGGTCAAGGTTTCCCGCAGGGCAATTCGTAAGAAAGCGAAATGCTCTACACCTTCTTTAGAAAATTGTACAAAAATCAAGTCATTGGTCTTGAGATTTTCAGAAATGCTGAACTCCTCTTTCCAGAGATTAGCCAGGGTTACTGATGTCTCCAACAAATCGTCTGTGATGTGATTGAAGAAGGGATTTTCTTCCTCGAAAATCCCAGTCTTAGCTTCATCTGAATACACACGTTCAATTTTTTTGCGCAGGTATTCTTCGATTTTTGGAGTGATATTGAGAAATTTATCCGCTAGAAACAGCTCGGTATCATCTGGGCTGAACTGATGGATAATAGCTTTCTTAATATAAATGTCCATAAAAGTATTAGTCCTCGTATAGTGGGAAGGCATCTGTCAACGCTTTGACTTCACTTCTCACTTCTTCTAAGACAGCTTCATTTTCTGCATTCTTAAGGGTTTTAATGATGAGTTCAGCCACTTTACGGCTTTCTTCTTCACCAAATCCACGTGCAGTGATGGCTGCTGCTCCGATACGAATTCCACTTGTCTTGAATGGTGACAAGGTTTCGTATGGAATTGAGTTTTTATTTAGGGTAATATTAACTTCATCCAGCAAGTTTTGAGCAACTTTTCCGTTTTCTACAACCTTAGTCACATCCACTAGGAAGAGGTGATTTTCAGTACCACCTGAGATGATACGGAAATCAGGGTCTTGCAAGAAGACTTCAACCATAGCCTTGCTGTTTTTGATGACATTAGCTGCATATTCTTTAAAAGCTGGATCCAAAACTTCTTTGAAGGAAACCGCCTTAGCCGCCACAACATGCTCCAAAGGACCACCCTGAATACCTGGGAAAATAGCAGAGTTGATTTTCTTAGCTAGGTCCTCATCATTTGTCAAAATCAAACCACCACGCGGTCCACGAAGAGTTTTGTGGGTCGTTGTTGTAGTGATATGAGCGTATGGCACTGGGCTTGGGTGAAGTCCGGCTGCCACCAAACCAGCGATATGGGCCATATCGACCATAAGCTTAGCCCCAACAGCGTCTGCGATTTCACGGAATTTTGAGAAGTCAATAATTTGAGAATAGGCTGAAGCACCTGCTACGATTAGTTTTGGTTTTACTTCTTGGGCTTGTTTCAAGATAGCATCAAAGTCCAAGAGTTCCGTTTCAGGATCAACACTGTAAGAAACAAAGTTGTAGGTTTGACCAGAGAAGCTAACTGGAGCTCCGTGGGTCAAGTGTCCACCTGCTGCCAAATCCATTCCCATTACAGTGTCACCAGGCTCAATCAAGGCCATGTAAGCCGCACAGTTGGCTTGGCTTCCTGAGTGAGGTTGGACATTGGCGAATTTAGCACCGAAAATTTCTTTTGCACGTTCAATAGCTAAAGTTTCTACCACGTCTACTACATCAGTTCCACCATAATAACGGCGTCCTGGGTAACCCTCGGCATATTTGTTTGTCAAGATAGACCCTTGAGCTGCCATAACAGCCTTGGAAACCACGTTTTCCGAAGCAATCAACTCGATATTGTTTTGTTGGCGTTCTTCTTCTTTGGCAATAGCATTCCAGAGATCAGCATCGTATGCTTTAAAATCGTCTTTGTCAAAAATCATAGGTCTTCTCCTTTATAGTGTGACTGGTCCTTTAGTTTGTTTTTCCAATTCCAATAAGAAAAGAAACTAAAAGATGCGAATAAACCGTTTCTGCACTTTATCACAAGTATAACCAACTTTTTCATAAAATGCATGAGCACCCAGACGATGATCAGCAGAGTTTAAGCGGATAAACTCATAACCCCGTCTTTTTGCTTCTTGATCCAACCCTTGCAGTAAGCTTTTACCGATACCTCGTCCTTGTGCTTGAGGCGAAACTGCTAAGCCTAAGATATTAAAGCCTGCTTTGGAATAGAGGGATTCATAAACTTCAGCATGGACATAGCCAAGTAAGACATGACTAGCTGTATCCTCATAGCCAAGTAGGAAATGATGAGAATCCTGAGACAGTCTAGCTAGTTGACTAGCTGTGTCCTCTGGACTAAAAGAATAGCCCAAAGCCTCTTGGTTAATCTCACATATAGAATTCACATCTGTTTCTTGCAAATATCTTAGCATCTCATTCCTCCTCAAAAGAAATCTCTGGCAACCGAGCAAAAATGTCTTCTCGCTTAATCGCCCCTTGGCGTAAAATTTTCACCTTGTCTCCAGACAAATCCAAAATAGTCGAATCCTGTCCAGTTAGAAAAGCGTCGTCCTCCAGACCCAGAACCACTTGGTCAAAATCCTCTAGAATTTGAGCAAAGGTTACTCCACTTTCCTGACCTGAAATATTGGCAGATGGCCCAATCAAGGGACCTGTCTCTCGGATCAAATCAAGTGTAATGGGGTGACTCGGCATCCGAAATCCCACCGTTGCAAGACTAGAATTGACCCAATAGGGAACTCGGTCATTGGCTTCGAGGATAATGGTCAAGGGACCTGGTAAAAAGTTCTCTACAATTTTTTCTAGATAAGTCGGCTGATTCTTTGAAAAGTGCAAGATGTCCTCTAGAGAAGCGACATTAAGATTGAGCGCCTTATCTCTAGGACGACGTTTGAGTTGGTAAACATGATCGACAGCTTTTTCGTCTAAGGCCTTAGCAAAAAGACCATAAACTGTCTCGGTTGGTAGAACAACAGCTCCGCCCTTTTCCAACTCTTGTCTAATCCTGTCCATCATCAACTACAACCATCCTATCTTGACCAAATTGGTCCTTGAGTGTTCGTACTCGTTTTTCAGGAAGATATTTCCTAAAAAGCGCAGGAACACTTTGACCTTGCTTGTATCCAATTTCAAGGTAAATTTTACCACCATCTGTGAGATAGTCTTTTGCATCTTCCGCAATTTTGCGGTAAATAGCTAGGCCATCCTCATCTGCAAAGAGAGCTAGATGAGGTTCCGAATGCAAAACATTCAAACCAACCTCCGACTCGTCTTCACGAGAGATATAGGGTGGATTGGATACAATTATATCATATTTTTCAGAAATTTCTGCAAAACAATCAGATTTTTTAAAAAATATATTAAGATTTTGATTGCTAGCATTCTCTGATGCAAGCTCTAAGGCGTCTTGGGAAATATCTGCTGCTGTCACTGACCAATCTGGTCTGTTTTTAGCTAATCCAAGGGCTATGGCACCACTTCCAGTCCCGATATCTAGGACCTTAAGATTTTCCTCAAGATTTTCTGCGAGGATGAGTTCCACCAACTCTTCTGTCTCTGGACGAGGAATCAAAACCCGCTCATCCACTTTTAACTGCATTCCAAAAAAATCTGCGTGACCAATGATGTACTGCGCCGGTTTGTGAAATGCTAACTGCTGGTAAATTTCTTCTACAAAATTTTCTTCCTCTTTTGTCACTTCCTGCTGAAGAGCAAAGACAAAGTCCGTAAAAGAGAGATTTTTCAGGCTACGATAGACAAAAGAGAGGCTTTCTGCTTCCTCTCCTTGTCTCATCAACTCTTCTTCAAAATCTGAAAATAATTGAGCTAATTTCATTATTTGTTTAATTCTTCTAATTTTTGTGTTTGGTCATAGAGCACCAAGGCATCCACAACTTCATCCAATTTACCAGATAAAATCGTATCTAGTTTTTGGAGGGTCAAGCCGATACGGTGGTCTGTGACACGGTTTTGAGGGAAATTATAAGTACGGATACGTTCTGAACGGTCACCAGTTCCGATTGTTGACTTACGCTCAGCATCTTGTTCATCCTGGGCAATTTGTGCAAAGTGGTCAGCAACACGCGCACGGATGATTTTCATGGCTTTCTCACGGTTCTTCTGCTGGGTACGTTCTTCCTGCATCTCAACCTTGATATTGGTTGGCAAGTGAACGATACGCACGGCAGTCGCAACCTTATTGACGTTCTGTCCACCAGCACCTGATGCGTGGTAGATATCAACACGAAGGTCTTTTGGATCGATATCGTATTCTACTTCCTCTACTTCAGGCATGACAAGAACTGTCGCAGTTGAAGTGTGTACACGACCTTGGCTTTCTGTCACGGGGACACGTTGCACACGGTGGGCACCTGATTCGTACTTAAGCTTAGAGTATACAGATTGACCCGAAACCATGGCAACCACTTCTTTGAAACCACCGACACCGTTCATAGAGGCTTCCATGACTTCAAAGCGCCAGCCTTGGGCTTCCGCATACTTTTGGTACATAGTTAGAAGGTCTCCGGCGAAAAGTGCCGCTTCGTCCCCACCAGCTGCCCCACGGATTTCAAGGATGATGTTCTTGTCGTCATTAGGATCTTTTGGAAGGAGCAAAATTTTCAATTTTTCTTCATACTCTTCTTTTTCAGCCTTGGCATCTTTAAGCTCTTGCTTGGCCATTTCTTCCAAGTCCGCATCTCCACCTGATTCCTTAATCATTTCTTCAGCATCGACGATGTTTTGAAGGACTTGTTTGTACTCACGGTAGGCTGTTACTGTGTCACGAGTTGAAGCCTCTTCTTTTGAAAGCTCCATGAAACGTTTGGTGTCTGAAACGACATCAGGGTCACTCAGCAATTCTCCTAATTCTTCATATCGGTCTTCTACAGCTTGTAGTTGATCATAGATGTTCATTTTTCTTCATTCTCCTTATTGATTTCAGGGGCAAAATAATGTTTACGGCAGACTGAGATATAGGTTTCATTGCCACCGATTTGAATTTGTTCACCATCATAGACTGGCACGCCATCTTGAGTTCGCAACACCATAGTCGCCTTTTTCTTACAGTACTGACAGATGGTCTTTATCTCATCGATTTTATCAGCTAAAAGCAAGAGATATTTGGAACCTTCAAATAATTCATTGCGAAAGTCATTCTTCAAACCAAAAGCCATGACAGGTATGTCTAACTCATCAACAACACGAGCTAGGTCGTAAACATGGTGACGCTTGAGAAACTGGGCCTCATCGACCAACACACAGTAAGGTTTTACAGGTAAGTCTCGGATATAGCCGAAGATATCTGTCGTTTCCTCAATCGCAATGGCTGGGCGTTTCATGCCGATTCGACTCGACACATAGCCAACACCGTCACGTGTATCCAGAGCCGAAGTCATAATCACAACTCCCTTTCCTTGCTCCTCGTAGTTATAGGCCACCTTGAGAATCTCAATCGTCTTACCAGAGTTCATGGTCCCATAACGATAATACAACTGTGCCATGCTTCTATTTCACGTCCATTTCTAAATTTTTGCTACATTCTAGTATATCATAATTTTCTGAAGCTTTAAACGGCAAAATGTGGTAAAATAGAAGAAATCAAAAACTAGTGGAGGAAGCTACTATGCCATTTGTACGCATCGATTTATTTGAAGGACGCACGCTCGAGCAAAAGAAAGCTCTTGCTAAGGAAGTAACGGAAGCTGTTGTCCGTAACACTGGAGCCCCTCAATCAGCCGTTCATGTCATCATCAACGACATGCCAGAAGGAACTTACTTCCCACAAGGAGAAATGCGCACCAAATAAACTAGCTTAAGCAGAATTGCTTAGGCTTTTTCAATCTCCAAGTGGCATCCATTGAAGAAATAGTCTAATTTTGTTACAATTTGAAGAGATGCTTGGATACCTATCCTAAGAAAAGAAATACAAAAGGAAATAGTATGATTACACGTGAATTTGATACCATCGCTGCTATCTCTACTCCACTAGGTGAAGGAGCCATTGGTATTGTCCGCCTGAGCGGAACAGATAGTTTTGCCATTGCGCAAAAGATTTTTAAAGGAAAAGACTTGAGCAAGGTTGCAAGCCACACTCTCAATTACGGTCACATCGTTGACCCTCAAAGTGGTAAGGTCATGGACGAGGTTATGGTTGGAGCTATGAAGACTCCAAAGACCTTCACTCGTGAGGATATTATCGAGATTAACACCCACGGCGGGATTGCGGTAACCAATGAAATTCTCCAGCTAGCTATCCGTGAAGGAGCTCGATTGGCTGAACCGGGTGAATTTACCAAGCGTGCCTTTCTAAACGGTCGTGTGGACTTAACACAGGCTGAGGCAGTGATGGACATCATCCGTGCAAAGACAGACAAGGCTATGAATATCGCAGTCAAACAATTGGACGGTTCTCTTTCTGATCTTATCAATAATACCCGCCAAGAAATCCTCAATACGCTTGCCCAAGTAGAGGTCAATATCGACTATCCTGAGTATGATGATGTTGAGGAAGCCACTACTGCAGTCGTCCGTGAGAAAACTATGGAGTTTGAGCAATTGCTAACCAATCTCCTTAGAACAGCTCGTCGTGGTAAAATCCTTCGTGAGGGAATTTCAACTGCCATTATCGGCCGTCCCAATGTTGGGAAATCCAGTCTTCTCAATAATCTCCTTCGTGAAGACAAGGCTATTGTAACAGATATCGCTGGTACGACACGAGATGTTATCGAAGAATACGTCAACATTAACGGGGTTCCTCTCAAATTGATTGATACAGCTGGAATTCGGGAAACAGATGATATCGTGGAACAAATCGGTGTCGAACGTTCTAGAAAAGCCCTCAAGGAAGCTGACTTGGTACTACTAGTATTAAATGCCAGTGAACCACTGACCGCCCAAGATCGCCAACTCTTAGAAATCAGCCAAGATACCAACCGCATTATTCTACTTAATAAAACTGATCTGCCTGAAGCAATTGAAACTTCAGAACTCCCTGAAGATGTCATCCGTATTTCAGTTCTTAAAAATCAAAACATTGATAAGATTGAGAATAGAATCAACAACCTCTTCTTTGAAAATGCTGGTTTGGTCGAGCAAGATGCTACTTACTTGTCAAATGCCCGTCATATTTCCTTGATTGAAAAAGCAGTTGAAAGCCTACAAGCTGTTAATGAAGGGCTGGAACTGGGGATGCCAGTTGATTTGCTTCAAGTTGACTTGACCCGTACTTGGGAAATTCTCGGAGAAATCACTGGAGATGCCGCACCTGATGAGCTCATCACCCAACTCTTTAGCCAATTCTGTTTAGGAAAATAAGAAAAATCCATGATCGTTCATTCGGTCATGGATTTTATTGTATTTATTAGTAATCTGGTCTAAGGACACCTGTTACAGTTGCCTTAGTTGCTTCGTAGTCGCCATCTACGACAACTTTGATAATGCGTTTAGCATCTTCTTCTGGTGCTGGAACTAGAGGTAATCGAGTTGGTCCAGCTTCAAATCCCATATAGTTCAAAACAGCCTTAACCGGAGCAGGACTTGGATAAGAGAAGAGGGCGTTGACCTTAGGAATAAATTTACGTTGAATAGCTGCTGCTTTCTTCATATCGCTTTCTGCAATGGCAGTGAGCATCGCATGCATCTCATCTCCATTTGTATGGGAGGCAACAGAAATAACCCCATCCGCACCAAGATTCATGGCATGGAAGGCATCTCCATCTTCACCTGTATAAATCAAGAACTCTTCTGGCTTGTGTTCAATCAAGTAAGCCATATTAGCCAAGCTAGTACATTCCTTAACACCGATGATATTTGGGTGGTCAGCCAAACGAAGCATGGTTTCTGGAGTCAATTCGACAACCACACGCCCTGGAATGTTATAGATGATAATCGGTAGGTCAGAAGCATCTGCAATTGCCTTAAAGTGCTGATACATTCCTTCTTGAGAAGGTTTATTGTAGTATGGCACGATAGCAAGACCAGCAGCAAAACCACCAAATTCTGCTACTTCTTTGACAAACTCAATCGAGTCACGTGTATCATTGGTACCTACACCCGCAATCAAAGGAACGCGTCCATTAACAATCTTTTGTACAGCTGCAAAGAGTTGCAACTCCTCATCGTGAGTCAAAGTTGGACTCTCAGCAGTTGTTCCAGCTAGGAGAATTCCGTCTGTGTGATGGGCCAATAAATGCTCAATCAAGGCTGGAATGGCATCAAAGTTGATGGAACCATCCTCATGGAAAGGGGTAATAAAGGCTGTGATGATTTTACACTCTTTTAAATCTTGATAAGACATGAGAAACACCTCTCTATTTCAAAGAAGGAGTTCATCTGAACTCCTAAACGATATGACTATTTTAATTCAAATTTCAGCTCAGCTGTTGGACGAACCAAACCACGTTCATGAAGGGTTTCTGCAATTTGAACTGAGTTCCAAGCAGCACCCTTGAGAAGGTTATCAGATACCACCCACATATGAATACCTTTTTCAGCATCCAAGTCTTTACGGATACGACCAACAAAGGTATCACGTGAACCAACAGCGTTGATGGCTTGCGGATAGATTTGATGTGCTACATCATCCTCAAGAACAGCACCTGGGAAGGCTGCGATGGCTGCTTTCACTTCTTCGATTGGGGCCACTTCTTTTGTTTCGATATAAACTGACTCAGAGTGAGCTGACAAGACTGGAATACGTACACAGGTTGCAGACACTGCGATGCTATCATCTTCCATGATTTTCTTCGTTTCCTTGGTCATCTTCATCTCTTCGTAAGTGTAATCATTGTCTGTGAAGACATCGATTTGTGGAAGAGCGTTAAAAGCGATAGGATAGTGTTTCTTGTCACCACCTGAAGGCAAGATTTCCGCATGCAAATCACGTGGATTCACACCATCATTCAAGACTTCACGAAGTTCACGTTGTGTTTCAAGAATCGCTCCCATACCTGCACCAGAGACTGCTTGGTAAGTTGAAACTATGATACGATCCAAGCCCCATTTTTGACGAACTGGCTCAAGAGCCACCATCATTTGGATTGTTGAACAGTTAGGGCAGGCAATAATCCCGTTGTGGGCATCAAGTGCATGAGCATTGACCTCTGGAACAACCAAAGGAACATCTGGATTTTGGCGGAAATAAGATGTATTATCTACTACTACCGCTCCAGCTTGAACTGCGTATGGTGCATACTTAGCTGATGTCGAACCACCTGCTGAGAAGAGTGCAATATCAACACCCTCAAAGGCTGTCTCAGTTGTTTCTTCAATCGTAATATCTTGGTCTTTAAATTTCAAAGTCTTGCCTGCTGAACGTGCAGAAGCAAGGTAACGAATTTTATCGATTGGAAGTGTTGATTCTTCCAACATTTTTATCATCTGAGCTCCGACAGCACCTGTCGCGCCGACTACAGCAACTGTATATCCCATAAATAACCTCTTTCGGAATTTTCTAAAAATTTCTATAATAGATGTATTATACTACTTTTTCTAAAAATTGAAAAGTATTTTTGGGTCTAATTTCTGAAAATTAAAAATCCCTAGTCATTGACTAGGGACTAAGAGGCATCTTCATGTGATGAGCAGGTTCACACAACTCATCAAGGTCCGCTCCTGCGTTATGACCTCCTTATGCTCAATAGCAGTCCGAAGACTACCTATCGACTCATCGCAGGTTTTATTCTACTATGCTTTGCTAACTTTGTCAAGACTAATGCGGGAGAAATATAAAAAACTCTCGAAAATCAAGAGTTTTCTTGTCTATCTAATGCTAATTGCCGGGATTGAACCGGCGACCTCATCCTTACCATGGATGCGCTCTGCCAACTGAGCTAAATCAGCTTACCTAAAAAGTATACTATAGTTCTATGTTCTTGTCAAGCGCTCTCTTTTAATTTTCTAGAATGAAAAAAGCTAGATTTAACAAGAATCTAGCTTATAAACTTCTTATTTTGTTAGATCGATTCGCTGTCCCAGTTTACCAATCAAAATCGCTCCCACTATAAGTGATGCAAACTCACCAATTCCAGTAGAGAACCAAGTAAAGAAGAATGGAGCTTCAGCAACGATATGAAGTTCTGCTGCAATGGTAATCATTGAAATTGAGAATAGGATTGAAAAGAAGAAATGATCTTTTCGAATCAATCCGTTAAAGAGGTAATCTTTGCTGTATTTTCCAAAGAGCCATACACCTAGACTAAGGAAAACTAGAGTAGATCCCCCGCCGACAAAGACATCAATTATGCCAAAACTAAAGAAATTAGCAATCATACAACCAATCGTCACACCGATGATGTATTTAGGATTGTAAAAAGCCAAAAAATTCATCATCTCAGAAATACGGAACTGGTAGGCACCGTAACTAATGGCATTAAGGGGCGGGGTGATGGTCAAAATCACATAGATAGCAGCAACAATAGCGATGTCTGCCATGTCACGAACAGTTAATTTTTTCATGTTTTCTCCTTTAGCGGTTTCCCGCGTAAAATATGCTTGGTGAAAGAAGCTAAGCACCAAGGGTTGATTGAATCAACCTTACCAGTATAGCACAATATATGACTTTATGCTATACTAAAATCATGAAAAATCAAATAAAAGCTTTCTTTGATAATGAAATCCTTGCCTATCTATTTTTTGGTGGCGCTACTACTTTGGTTTCTATTGTATCGCGTTTACTTATTTACCATATCAGCCACCAGGAAATCCTCGCAACTGCCCTCGCTAATATTATCGGGATTCTCTTTGCCTTTCTCACAAATGATACAATCGTCTTTAAACAAGAGAGAAGGAATTGGCCAACCCGCCTGGCTAAGTTTTTCTTAGCTCGTCTCTCAACACTTGGTCTCGACATCCTTTTAACTTATATCTTTGTTACAACCTTTCCTGATCTTATTGGCCAGTTTGTCGAATTTAATATAGATAGGGTTAATACGATTGAAACTATCCTAGCACAAATTTTGAACATCATTTTAAACTATATTTTCAGTAAAATCTATATTTTTAAAGGGAACAACTGACCACTTTGAGCGTTCAAGTTGCTTTTTGTCACATTTTAGGATATAATAAATTAGAAAATTAGGAAAGGAATTTATGAAAATGTTAAAGGATCTTAAAGAATTCTTGCTTCGTGGTAATGTCGTTGACCTTGCTGTCGGTGTGATCATTGCCTCTGCTTTTGGTGCTATCGTAACTTCACTCGTTAACGATATCATCACTCCACTTATCTTGAACCCAGCTTTGAAAGCTGCGAACGTTGAACGTATCGCTGAACTTTCATGGAATGGTGTTGGTTACGGTAGCTTCTTGAGCGCTGTTATCAACTTCCTTGTTGTGGGTACAGTTCTCTTCTTCGTTATCAAAGGTATTGAAAAAGCTCAAAGCCTTCGTAAGAAAGAGGAAGTGGTTGAGGAAGCACCTGCTGCTCCAACTGAACTTGAGGTTCTTCAAGAAATCAAAGCTCTTCTTGAGAAAAAATAAAACAGATAAAGGATCTAGCTTAAAGCTAAATCCTTTTTTCTTTACTCTTTTGGTAACTTCCCAGCCTTTTCGAGCATTTTCTTAATCAAGTAAGGCATCTTCACATTCTCACGGCCTTTTTTCTCAATGAGTTTTTTGACAAATTCTGGCATCTGAAGGTCGTCTGTCTCCTCCATAATATCCTTTGTAGTTGCTGAAGGTGCTAACTCATCAAAGGTTTCTTCTTCTGGGAGAAAAGCTTTAAATTCTTTGTCTTCATTGGCTCTTACAGTAGCAACTAAAGCGTCAATTAAACGGCTATCCGTATTGGGCATAGGTGGGCGATGGTAGGTGACACCTAATTCTTGACACAACTCATAACATTCCACATCATTATCGAACAAGACTTCGATATGTTCACTGATAAAACTAATCGGGACAAAGATGTAATGCTCTGGATGTTGCTTTTGTTCTCGTAAATATTCTAAGACATCTGGCTTGATCCAAGGGATTCCAATGTCGCTTTCGCTCTGCCAAGTATTGGTATACTGGTCGGCTGTTAGACCGAGTTGTTCAGCAATTAGCTTGCTATTATCGAAAATCTGATCGATATAAGGATCTCCATAGTCTAATGCAAAAACGGGAACACTGTGGGCTGAAAAGATTACCTTGAAGGATTCCTCTCTTACATCGTCTCGTAAAATTTTGTTAATCTCATCTGTCCAGAAGTCCAGCAAAGGCTGTTGTTGATACCAGTCCTTAATAACTAAAAATCGGATCTGCTGGCTTTCCAGAAACTTTTCATACCCCATGACTGAGTAAAAGGAATAATGAGGTTCCAAAATCAAACAAATACATTCTTCAATACCATCAGACTCCATCTGCTTGATCACGTCTGGGATAAAGGGGTGAGAAAATTTGTTGGCAAAGTAGATACCGTACTCCTCGCCTAAGCGTTCTCTTACTAAAGCAACTTCTTCCCTTGTAATCCGCTGCAAAGGCGTCCCACCGATACGAACATAGTTGTCATAGAGGGTCTGAATCTCGTGATCTAGGGGTCTAACACCACGACGAATATTTGTAAAAAATTCTGCTACTCCTTCAAAACTAATCTCCTCCGGAGATCCAAAGGTCATCATTAATAGGGCTTTTTTCATGTTATCATCCTTATGATATTATTTTCACTATCTATTCTATCATGAAAGAAAAAAATAGTAAACGCATCCGACGTCTACTATTTCTTTTGTTCTTTTGTCTTTCTATCTCGTCTCATGATTAGGATGATAACGACAAGAAGTAAAATAACGATAATCAGGAGAAGAAAGGCAAGGATATAAATCCAATACGTTGGTAGCCCTTGGTCAAAATAGCGTGTTCCTACAGCTTCTCCACTTTTATCCTGGGCTGCTTTTACTGGTGCATCCGTTATTTTAGCTAAAAGGATATGTCGTCCATTAGTTATGTTAAGGAAACAGGTGCTTAATAAAACAATCTTATCCGTTGAAGTCAAGGAAACATCTCGCTTGTATTTGGCTTTGCTTAACAGATACTGATAGTAAGCCTGATGTTCCTCGTCATTGGAACTCAGGGTTCGATAAATCTCCGTGTCATAAGCATCCACTTCTAAAATCCCAAAAATTTCAAGCCCTCGTTCACGACCGTTATAATAGATAGAGCCATAACGGTGATTTTCGAAAAACTCTTGGTTAGCAAACTTTTGTATCTCACCAAACATGGCACCAGAGGCCATAGAGTGACCATAGATGATGGTGTTAAAGTCAGTAAAGTTGGGATTAAAACGATAGTCTAGGAATATAGAACCTGACACAGTATAATCACCAAAAGCATTGCGGTCAAGGTATTTGACATTGTCCTGACTCTGCAAGAGGGGATAGTCTACCTTGGTCCCATCGAGGCTAATCCAACCACAAACATCCTTGTTGAGGTGCTGCAAGGTTTCAAAGCCCGTACTGCTGGCATCCTTTTCAATGGGATTATAATGATCGTAGTCACTCGCAAGAACTCTATCAACTGTAAAAAGACAGAAAAAAGCTAGAAAGAGGGATAGAATGACCTTTATGGTTTTGTGACTTGTACTTGTTTTCATATTTCCTTCTTTCTCCTTTCTAGCCTTGAAAATAAAAGAGCAAGAGAGGCTATCCCTTTCTCTTTTATTGGTAGTTTAGTCAGTAATGGTATCTGCTCCTTCTTCCTTTGCTTCTCTTCTACGACGCAAGATCAAATAGAGGATGATGAGCAAGAAGATCAATAGCAAGAGCAAGATAAACAAGATGATGTACCATATCCACAAAGGAATCGATGAGAGAAATCGTCCGAGCGACGAATCATCAAAGACACTATAAGGGAATGGTTTTGATTTTTTCGTATGGAAGGTGTTCTTTGGAACCGTATCCGTAATCTTGGCAACTACGATATGTCTCCCATTTGTTACGTCTAGGAAACAGGTACTGAGAAGAATGATATGGTCATTTGGCCCCAGTGTAATGTCTCGTTTGTGGATGGCAACCGAGAGTAAGTGATCGATATATTCTTGGCGCCGATCATCTCCATTAATACCTGGATCGTAGATGTTAAAGTCATAGGCGTCCACCTCGAGCATCTCAAAGATCTCAAGACCTTTTTCAACACCATTATAGTAAATACTACCGTAACGATGCTGGTCAAAAAATTCCTTATCAGAAAACTTTGCTACATCTCCAAACATAACCCCATTTTCTACATGGTGTCCGTAGATGATAGTATTAAAGTCTTCGAACTTGGATTCATTTCGAGCCTCAAGAAAGATAGCTCCTGTTGCAGCAAATTCTCCCTTTGAGTCCTTGTTCAGGTACTTTTCATTGTCCTTGGCTTGGACTAAGGGATAGTCAATATTGGTGCCATAGACATTGATCCAACCGAGTACTTCTGGATTGACTTGCTGTAGCTTGTGAAAGCCAGAAAAACTAGCAAGCTCATCCTTCTCACTGGTACTAACTGGTCTATAGGCCTCATACTCACTAGATGAAGCTTGTGAATAAACCTGATTGGCATCCCAGAGGGCGTAGAAACCAAAGAGAAAGACTAAGGCAGCCAAGAGAAGCAGGATATGATTTATCAACGTATCTACAGCAAGGACCAGACGCCTAGACAGACTCCTTTTTGGTTTCTCACGCTTTATTTTCATAAGTCAGACCACTTGCTTAAGCTTGTCTGCGTTTTTTAGACAGAACAACAAATCCAGCCAAACCAAGACCAATCATCAAGATGAAAGGAAGATTATCAATCAAGAGACCAGTAGGGGTAACGTCTTGAACACTATTGGTGATTGTGTTTTTATTTACTTTTTCACCAACAAGAACGCTGTTTTGGGTGAAATCGGCTGAAATTCTACCTGTTTGAGTTTTAGATACTCCATTTTCCCAATAAGCAGCTGAAGCTGTATATCCCTGAGATCCTGTTTCAACCAATTTATAACGAGTACCTGCTGGGATTGTATCAAATACTAAGGATTGATCATGGTGTAGTGTAATTATTGTTTCTTTCCCGTATTCGAAAGTTTTAGAAACATTCCCAATCTTTCCTTCAATAGAAGTTTTATCTTCTGTAGATGCTTTAGTGAAAGTAAGCTTGAAAGTGAAATCTTTTGATTTATCTGCAGTAGCACCTGACAAAACTTTTTTAATTACTAATGATTTAGCATTAGGATCATAATGTCCAAGGTGAGGATCGTTAGGGTAGGAATTGTTAGGATCTGTTATCTTACCAGCATTTTTACGATAGATATTTGTAAACAAATCATATTTAAACATAATCCCTTTTTCAGATGGCTTCACTTTAGCTGTAGCCTCTGTTGTATCTTGTTTAAAGTATACAGAAGATATGTACACACCACTACCACTAATTACTTTATTTTTTACAATAACATGCATTTCGTAGCTACGATTATCAAATGTCATTGAGTCAATTGCAACACCATCTTTTTGCATTGCTCTCCAACCTTCATTTTGTTTTTCAGCAACAGTGTAAACATATTCTCCAGCATGTGTGTAGGTCACATTTGCAAAAATATTTCCAGTATTTTTCTTAATACTTTTTTCACCATTTACTAAAACATCTTTTCCTGAATAATCTACTGTTTTATCTGCTATTTGACCATTTGTGGCATTGACTGTTTCATATGGCACTCCGTTATTCGAGTTACCAGTTTTGGGTTTGAAAGTAAAGGTAAAGTGAGCATAAGGTGTAGTGATTCCTTCCGCAATATTCAACACCTTGTTAATGGACACTTGTACATCTGTTTCTGTATTTGATATTGCGGTTGCATCAGAGTTTTCATCCGCAAATGTTAGCACTCCTCTAAAGACCGACAAGGCGGTTACAGCTGCAATACTTGCAGTAACTAATTTTTTCAAAAATGTTTTTTTCATGATTATTCCTTTTATTTTTAAATTTCTTTTTTCATAAATTATCATCAAAAGCCCCGTCGCCTTAGGACTGTTACCACCTTGCCATGGGTATCCTGTATAGGAATGGTTCCAAAAGCACGACTATCTACAGCCGTTGTTCGATTGTCCCCGAGGACAAAGAGTTGTCCTGCTGGGACTTTCATTGGGAAGGTAGCCCCTTCCTTATAGAGTAGCGTTTCTTTGTAGATATCCTGCTCTTGTTGAGGAGAACCGTTGATGATGAGACCATTTTCGTTTATATCGATCGTACTTCCTTCGGTTGCAATGACACGCGCCACTCTTTCCTTACCCTTATAACTATAGACGAGCAGATCACCAATCGAATAACGTTTATCCAACCTATAGTAGACAACCAAGTCGCCATCTTTTAAGGCTGGCTTCATGCCATCGTCATTGTATCTCAATAGTCCAAAGACAAAAAAGTAAAGGGTGGCCAGTACAAATCCAACCATCAGAAGCTTACTGACTAAGTAGAGGATATCTCCCCATACACTCGGCGGAGACTTATCCCGATTGACTTGTGTTACTGTTTTCTTATGTTTCTTTTTAAGTAGCATTATTTTCTCCTATGTACCACTAGATATCCGAGTAGGATTGTAAAGAAGATTCCTCCTAGAGGAAGGATTAATCCTAACACGAGTGTACTGCTGAGGAAGTCAATTCCAGTTTCAGGTACGCTATTCTTATTATTCGTGACTGTCGCAGACTTGTCTCCATCAAGCTTGCCTTCTTGATTTTCATAGGTAACCTGATATCCACGAGCAGAGTTTGATTCCTCTTCTACGGTATAGTGACTATCGAGTGGAAGTCCATCAATTTTTATGGTTTGATCTTTGTTGAGATCAATAGACGCTCGACCATTCGTAAATTGCAGAGGGGTTCTTTTATTATTAACCGTTGCATTATAGGTTCCATTCAGTGGACTATTCTGAGCATCCCTGATGTTAATGGTAATCTTGAAGGATTTTAATAGATTGGCAAATACACCCGTAACCTTTTTTGTAACGGATAAACTTGGAAGCTTGTGATTCGTAACAGTGCTTGTTTCGTCTTTATTCAGATCCCCCTCTTGATTCTCATATGTAACGTGGTAACCATTCGTTGATGCCGCTTCTTCTTCAACTTTGTAATGGGTTCCCCGAGGAAGATAGCTTAGAATATCTTTCCAACGTTTTCGTTTGTCAACACGAATCTTCGCTTCACCATTCACAACAGTTATCTCACCAAAAGTTCCATTCAATGGCGTAGAATCAGGAGAGGTTAGTTTTACCTTAATCCTAAACTCCTTGTTCAAGTTATTTTCAGCTTCCAACACTTTCTTAATCGTCAGACTTGGCAATTGTTTATAGATTACCTTAAAGGATGGTTTAGATTCTGTACCAACATTTTTTATTTCTTTGGTAAAGGCGGGGACGTCCGGTGCAATTAAATCGTATTGATATCCTTTGGCAACTTTTTCAAAGTTCCTCGTTTCATTAGATACATTTTTACTAACATTCACATTGGTCTTTCGATAGTCTTGATTATCAGAACCTCCGTTCTTGTTCTTTTGAACCAGTTTCAGTTCAACATTACTCGGTTGATCAGCTGTAATAACAGTTCTCGCACCCGTCACACCTTGCCATTCAACTTCCACTGGTACCGTTAATGGATCCGAAGGCTTAAATGTTGGGTTGTCAGAGTATTCTTTGGTCTTGGTTTGGGAGGTGCCTATTCCATAGGAATAGGTGACACTGGCACCTTTATTGGAATAGAGTTTATTGACATCAGAACCTTCAGCATCACCAGCCTCTAGTTTTTTATCACCAGCAATGGCATCCAGGGCATCTTGACTAGATGTAACTTTAAATTTTAGTACATATCTAGCGCCATCTTCCAAGGAATAATTAGGAGAAAAATTAGCCGTAACCTCCACTAATCCTTCTGAGCTTGTCTTGGTTTCAAAAGTTACTTGCTCGTTGCTTAATGTTTCATTGCTACCATCTTTCTCTTTAACGACACGAAAATCTGAAGATTCATTAGGTAATAACTGAACATACTTAGAAAGAACATCCTTGATGGTCACATGGTGGACCCCCAGAGGCAAAATCTTATCTGTGATATCTTTAAAACTGTCTCGTAACTGGTCTTCATTATTTGCGGATAGGATTTCATTAGGAATGGAAGAATTGTGGTACCTGATATAATACTGCAAACTGGTAATACTATCGACATTATTTGAATAACGAAACTTAATAGAGTAAAAGCCAGCTAGTTTTGGAGCGAGACTATAGGCGAGATTATTGATAGATACATCTAAATTATTCCAGAACCAATCTGGTGCCGTTTCTGATCCATCTTGATTATTATAGTTATAAACTGTATAACCACTGTCGTTGTAATACATATTGGCAAAACCATCTGATAGAACAATAACAACCTTCTTGGCATTTGGTCTTGCACTATCTATCAATTGATTAGCAATACGAATACCCGCGCTAATATTGGTTCCTGTACCGATTCCTGATTCAGTCCCTATTGATTGACCACCAGCAATTCTCATATTACTGACTGCAGTCTTTGAACCACTAGCATCGTTATTCCAATTTAAAATTGTTTCCGCATCATCCCATGGGGATACACCATCATAAAATGCTGTTCTCTCTTCATACGGCCAATACCGATACCCCCACTCCCATTTTCGGTAGTAGGAATTCCATGCTTGTTCCGCAAACTTATTATCAATCTTTCCACCAAAACCCACCATGGATAACCGATTATTTGAATTGGATAAAATCGTATCAATTAATCCCTGACGATCTCGAGTTCCTTTAAGGGTATTTTTTAAAGCATCCAATCTTGTAATTGTTCGGCCAGTAGAAGAAGGAACATCTCTCTTGTTCATACTTCCTGAGAGGTCTGCTACTAAAACAACATCCAAGGGATCCGTTTGGGTTTCTGTTCCCAGTTTGGACGTGATATCCAATGACAACTCATACTTGTCATCCTGTCCTGATATCGGAGTAATTGTTTTATGAAGGGTTGTCTGAGGTTCTGTAGTAGAATCTGCATTTAACAGACTTATCGGAGCACACAAAAAGAGAATAGCTAACAGTATAACTAAACGGCGCGCAATAATTTGAACTTTCTTAAAATCGAAGCGAATGTTCATTTTATTCTCCTTAACTAGAATGTACTAATGTTGTTATTATGTCAACCTAGTACGTTTACAAAATAATTGTACAATAAAGTTCACGCAGTGTCAATTAATATGGTTAATTTTATATTATGTTAATTAATAAAAGAGTATGATTCTTCTTTGTCTTTCAAACTATTCTATGGTAAAATGAAAAAAGAATAAAAAAATCTCATAAAATATCAATGCATATATTTTATTCTAGAATATCCAAAATTTCATTTAAAAGTCTTCTGAATTTGAATTATTATATTTTTTCAAAATTCGTGAAATTTTCAGAATAAGGTTTTTCCGAATTTTGCATTCTATTTTATGATTGTTAAAGGAGTTTTTATGACTTATCCGAACCTTTTAGATCGTTTTTTGACCTACGTTAAGGTCAATACGCGTTCTGATGAACACTCTACTACTACTCCAAGTACGCAAAGCCAGGTAGATTTTGCGACCAATGTTCTTATCCCCGAAATGAAACGTGTCGGTCTGCAAAACGTCTACTACCTTCCAAATGGTTTTGCTATTGGTACCTTACCAGCAAACGATCCAAGCTTGACACGCAAGATTGGCTTCATCTCCCACATGGATACAGCTGATTTTAATGCTGAGGGAGTTAATCCGCAAGTCATCGAAAATTACGATGGTGGAGTTATCGACTTGGGTAATTCTGGATTTAAACTAGATCCGGCCGACTTCAAGAGTCTTGAGAAATATCCAGGCCAAACACTCATCACAACAGATGGAACGACCTTGCTGGGTGCTGATGACAAGTCTGGGATTGCTGAAATTATGACTGCTATCGAATACCTGACTGCTCATCCCGAAATCAAACACTGTGAGATTCGAGTTGGTTTTGGTCCAGATGAAGAAATTGGCGTTGGAGCTAACAAGTTTGATGCAGAAGACTTTGACGTTGACTTTGCCTATACTGTTGATGGTGGGCCGCTAGGTGAGCTTCAATACGAGTCTTTCTCAGCAGCTGCTGCTGAACTCCATTTCCAAGGACGCAATGTTCACCCTGGTACTGCCAAAGGTCAAATGGTCAATGCCCTTCAGCTAGCAATTGATTTTCATAATCAACTTCCAGAGAATGACCGACCTGAATTGACAGACGGTTATCAAGGTTTCTATCATCTTATGGATGTGACAGGTAGTGTCGAGGAGGCTCGTGCAAGCTACATCATTCGTGACTTTGAAAAGGATTCCTTTGAAGCTCGTAAAGCAGCTATGCAGTCTATTGCTGATAAGATGAATCAAGAGCTTGGGAATGATCGCGTTAGCTTGACTCTGACAGACCAGTACTACAATATGAAGGAAGTCATTGAGAAAGACATGATGCCTGTTACCATTGCTAAGGCTGTTATGGAAGATTTAGGTATCACTCCAATTATCGAACCAATCCGTGGTGGAACAGATGGGTCTAAGATTTCCTTTATGGGAATTCCAACTCCAAATATCTTTGCTGGTGGTGAAAACATGCATGGACGTTTTGAATACGTCAGCCTTCAGACTATGGAGCGTGCGGTGGATACCATCATTGGCATTGTATCTTATAAAGACTAAAAAAGACGAGGTAGCTCAGCTACTTCGCCTTTCTTTTTATTCATTTGGTTGAGCACTTGGCTCAGACTCACTTTGCGCTTGCTTTTCTGTTGGTTGAGAAGCAGCTGTTTCACTGTCTTTCTCAGACTTAGATTGGCTATCAGTTTCACTTGCTTTTGAACGGAGTTCCTGGTTCAAGCTAATGATTTCTTTAGCTAGAGTGAGGAGACCTTCTTTATCACTGCTTTTGGCTGCAAGTTGATCAAATAGGCCATCAACACGTTCAAAGTCAGCATCAGATCCTTTGTTATCCTCTAAGTACTTGTGAAGAGAGAGCAAGACATTATAGAGTTTTTGGTAAATAATCACCGTTTGTGGATCCTGTTCTGCTTCTTTTTTCTCTCGTTGGATAGTCGCTGCAATACGATTCAAGAGATCCTCAAGTTGTGTTTTAGCTTCGTCAAGGTCTGCATTTTCCTTTTCAGTAGCCGCTTTGATATTAGCTGCTTCTTCAGCTAGGGATTGTTTGACACCATCTTCTTTGACACGTGCTAGGAGTTGGGTAGCTTTAGTTAGGAGAGCATCCACTTCTTCCTTCTTAACATGGCTAACCCGCTCTTCTGGCATAAAATCACCGTAGAGTTCTTTTAGGAATTCATAGATGGCTGTCTTAGCGGTTTGACTATCTACTTTTTCCGTATCTAGAATAGTCTTACCAGCTTTTGTAGAAACGGGTTCTTCTTTGAGAGCTTCTTCTACTTCTAGCTTAGTTTGGTAAATAGTTGGGAATAACTTGTTCAAGTCGGTTGCTTTTAGGAAAGATTGTGACTGGTAAAGTTCCCATGTCAATTTAGCAACACGGTTTCGAAGTTCTTCTCTCAAACGACCATCAGACACATGTTCATAGAAATACTTGATGTACTCTACTGTTGTAACCCCGGTCCGATCTCGGAAATCTTGCAAGGCCTGCAGTTTCGCTTCAATGGCAGCCAACTCTGTCTCATCCTGTGCTAGTTTTGCTTCCTGCAAATGTACCAAAAGATCTTTCTTAGGCAAGCCATAAGTATCTGTATCCAATGTATTGATCTTATCTACTAGAGCTTGGTACTTCTTATCTAAAGGTGAAGTTTCAACCGGTGCCACACTTTGATCCACATGGATATACTGTTTATCAAAGAGATCCAAGGCTGCTAGGTATCCAGCAGTTGAGTTTGTTGCCAGTTTTTTCATATTTTCGGTGAACTGCCCCAAAGCAAGTTCAACACGTCTCTGCATGATTGGCTGGTCTTTGTAGAGACTTCTGCTATCTGCTAAAAGTTGATCCACTTTAGATAGAACAGTTTGTTCATCAAATGCTCCAGGTTGATAGGTCGATTGTAGGGCCGGAATCTTATTTTTCAAAGCCACTTCATAGCCCTTAGTTTGAACCTTGATGTAGTGATTGTGGTCTCCGTGAGGAATCACAAAACTACCATTTTCTACCTGTAAACTATAAGGAGATACTCCATCACGTAGGGCAGTCGTATAAAGTTCATTTAGGAAATCCAGTTCTGGATTTCCAGTTTGGAGAGGAATACGAACATGTTCTTTTCGAACAGCATAAGGATGGATATGGGTTGGATCATAGGCTTGATCCGGATTTCCAAAGACAAAGAAGCCGTTTGAAATACGAATCGCTTCGAGCGGAACCCCGTAGGTCTGTGAGATATACTTGATTTTTTCTTCATCGCTAGCATCTCTTGAGAAACTTTCCACAGTCTTTGCAAGTGGTTGAACGTGCTGAGACTGATGATTTTCTTTCAAGTGATCTTGGGCAGCTTTGATTTGGGCTGCAGTCAAGTCCTTCTTAAAGAAATAATGAGCGTGATCTCCATGAGAAACTACAAAACCTTGCTCATCTTCACTAATAACACGGTCAGCTGCAAAACCATGATCATGTTCTTCGCCGTGATGGTGGTCATGCTCCTCTCCATCATGGTCATGTTCTTCATGGTTTGTATCCTGACTTCCATGGTCACCGTCTTGGTCATGAGAATGATTTGGTTGAGCTGGATGCTCTGCTGGTTTGCTTGGATTTTCTAAAGGTGTTGGCTTCCCACTGTCGCTAGATAAAGGAATCATACGCGCAATCTTTTCTTCCAAGGCAGAAAGTTTTGTATATGGGATGAAATGATAGTGATTACCGTGAGGAATCGCCACGCCACTCGGTGTCCTACTTGAAATCTTAGCAGGGTCAAAAATCAAGCCATCTGATTCAGCATAACGTTGATTACTTGGAAGAGCATAGAGTTGCTGCAACAGACTCTGTAAGCTCTCTTCTGGATTGCTTGGTCTTTCAACTTCTTGACTCGGATTGCTAGTTTGACTAGTTGTGTTTGGACTCGGACGATAGTCAGTCACACTTGCTTGTTTTCTAGTTCCAGAAAGGTAGGCTTGGGCGGCAGCCAATTCACTAGCAGACAAGGAGCTCTTTGGAATATAGTGGTAATGTCCACCGTGAGGAACGATATAAGCATCACCAGTATCCTCTATAATATCAGATGGATTAAAGATGTACCCATCATCGGTAGTATAGCGTCCTTGTGATCGTGCAAGCGCCACTGCACTGTTAGAAGTTGGTGCATCATGAGTATGACCTTGTTTTTGGCGCTCAATTTCGTTCTTTGTACGAACATTATCAGCATGAGCCGCATCTTTAAGGTAGACATAATACTTACCATCAACCTTGATAATGTAGCCACCTTTGATTTCGTTGACAATATCAGCGTCTTTCAGTTGATAATTGGCATCTTTCATCAAAAGCTCTTCGCTGAAAATCGCGTCAAAAGGAACTTTACCATTGTAATAATGGAAGTGATCACCATGTGAAGTCACATAACCTTGATCGGTAATTTTCACCACAATTTGTTCAGCCTGAATATCTTCTTTTTTGCTAACTTGGTCTGGTGTCTGGGTCTCTGTTTTTTGAGTGTCTTGCTTCCCATCAACGTAAGACACACGGTTATTATCTTTGTTTCCTTCTACCTGGTGTTGGTTCAATGCATAGATGCAAAGGCTTAGGGAAAGGACAAGAGCCGATCCTGCTGCAAGGTATTTCTTCTTCATTTTCATCATCTCCTCATTTTAATTCTTCTGCAAGAACATTCATATTTTCTTCTAGATTTTCTAAGTAAGTTTTATCATTTTCAGGATCTGCTTCTAAAGGATTGAGTGTCTTTAGGCTAACTCCTGTTGATTTGACCAAAGTCTCAGCGACTTTAGAAGAAGCATTGCTCTCAGTAAAGATAGTTTTAACCTTATAGGTCTTAACGAATTCTTGAATTTCTGTTAGTTGTCTCGGACTTGGCTCTTGTTCAGGGGAAATCCCTGCTATACCAAGTTGTTTCAAACCAAAGCGTTTAGCGAGATAAGAAAAGGCTGTGTGTTGTGTAACAAAGGTCTTTTGACTCGCTTTTTCAAAAATAGGCTGGTACTTCTTAGTCAATTCTTGGGCTTTAGCGATAAAGTTTTTAGCATTCTTTTGGTACGTTTCCTTATTAGCACTATCAATCTCCGAAAGTTTGTCAGCGATAATCTGAGCTTCTTCACCTGCTTTTTCTGGATCTAACCAAGTGTGAGGGTCGTAGAGTGTTTTTTCATCGATGCCGTCACCAGCTTCAACATCTTCCAAACCTGGTACACGCTCCAAGGTCATTCCTTCAGAAGCTTCTAAAACCTTAACTTTTGAATTTTTCAAGTTAGGATCTAGACTTCCCGCCCAAGATTCGAGCGTATGAGAATGGTAGACAAAGACATCCGCGTCATAAATAGCAGCAATGTCATTTGCTGACGGTTCAAAGGAGTGAATTCCACTACTTGACTGAATCATCCGAACTTCATTCAAGTCCCCCGATACCTCTTTGACCATGGCGTAGATAGGGTAAAAACTTGTGACAATCTTCATCCCTTTTGCTTCTTGTTTTTCTTTTTGACTACATGCTCCTAAGACAAGAACCAGCAGACTGGCCATCAATAATAGGATCGTTCTTTTTTTCATCATTACTCCTTAACTAGTATTTAACCATTTAATTAACTAGTAAATAGTTTATCTTTATTTACACTATATGTCAAGTTATTTTGCACATTTTCATGAAAAAAATGAGAACTAGAACTTACATTCTGTTCTCATTTTCGATTTTATCTTTTCTAGCTCTCCTATCCTGTTTTTAGGAGTTAGAAAATGTTGCTACCTTTCTTTACTTACTCTCCTTTAATAATGCCAACAGCTTTTGAACTTCAGCCATAATGGTATTGTTATCCTGAGCACCAAATAGCAGGTTATTTTTTAAGCCAGTGAGAGTTTCTTTGGCATTGGACTTGATAATGGGGTCTTGGATCTTTGCAAGTAGCTCTTCAGCCTCTCTTAACTTCGCTTCAACCTTTTCAGTCTCGACCTGAGGTTCTTCTGGTTCCTCTGGTGATTCTTCTTCCGGCTCCTCAGTTGGTTTTGGAGATTCTGGTTTCTCACTTTGAGGCTTCTCTTCGCGTGGCTTTTCTTCCTCAGGTTTGTCTGTCCGAGGTTTCTCCTCTGATGGTTTTTCCGTTTGATTGTTATCAGCTTGACCATTTTGGTTTCTTTGAACATGGTCACTTGCATTGCCCCAACCACTATCTGAATGCGGACGTTCGTTTGGATGTTCGACATAGTACTTGACAGTCGCAAAGAGATCTTCTAGACTATATCCCTTAGGTGCCTCATAAAGTCCTTCGTCAAACCAGTCAAATTTGATGTTATGGTAATGATCATAATGAGGAATGATTAAACTACCGTTTTTAACTTCCACAGTATGTTGGAGATTGTAAGGCATACGATCAAGCGGCACCTTCTTAGCTGCTTTCACGCGGTTGTAGATAGCTTCTGCTCCTTTAGCCTCCGTATTTCCTGGATTCTGATGGTCTGTTGAAGGAGGAGTCAAACCTTTCTCTTTAGCATAAGCCTGGGCTGCCGCTCTTTCGGCTTCAGACAAACTATCTTTTTTAATCCAATGGCTATGGGTCATATGTGGAGTTACATAGGCATCCCCCTCATCACTGGTGATATCACGAGGATCAAAGATATAGCCATCTTCTGTTGTATACTTGCCTGCCAACTTGGCTACCTGAATCTCATCATTAGTGTAGGCAATTTGCGCATTTGGTTTTCCTAGACGTTCTGGATGACGAATCGGTGCTAGAAAGGCCAAGATATCATCCACCAACTTGACTTTATCACTTGAGGCATCATTGAGACGTTCCAACAGTTTATCCAAAGCGTCAAAATCAGCTTGGCGCCCTTTATTAGCAAGTAAGTCCTGATGAATTCTTGCTAGTAAATCATAAGCCTTATTGTAAAATCCTCGATCACCAGATGGGAGATTGGTTTTCTTAGCTCCGAGTTTATGAGACAAACTTTCTTGCTTGGCTAGCTTACTATCAATGGCTGCAGCAGTTTCTGCTGAAAGTTCCTTTGCAGGAATATAGCGTGAGGTTCCATTCTCTTCAAATACATAGCCATCAGCTACTTTTCGAACCGCTTGTTTAACCAATTTTTCGTCAATTGGATTTCTTGGAGTTGGTTGAGGAGTTGGTGCAGGTTGCGGGCTTGGACTAGGTTCCGGAATCGGTTGTGGACTTGGTTGTTCTGGTCTTGAATCCGGCACCCTATGGTTCGAACTGTACTGTAGAGGAATAATACGAGCGATTCGTTCTTCCAATTCAGACATCTGTGAATAAGGGATGAAATGGTAATGGTTCCCATGAGGCACAGCAACTCCTCTAGCTGTTCGACTTGTAATCTGTGCTGGGTCGAAGACAAGGCCATCAGATTCTACGTGTCGTTGGCGGAGCGGCAAGGCGTAAAGTTGTTTCAGAAGGCTATCAATATCCTCATCACTCTGACTTGCTGGGTTATCGTCGCTACTGTTGTTAGCTGTGTTCGTGTTCGTATAGCTGTTGCCTTGATTATTATAGGATGGAGTCCATCTATCTACATCGCTGCTAGCACTGTTGTTATTGGTACGGCGATAAGTAGGCGCCTTTGATTGGCCACTTCTACCAGATAGAAAGGCTTCTGCAGCAGCCAATTCGCTGGCAGACAAGTCACTCTTAGGAATATAGTGGAAGTGATTGCCATGAGGAACGATATAGGCATCACCTGTATCTTCTATGATATCAGAGGCATTAAAGATATAACCATCATCTGTGGTGTAGCGTCCCTGTGAACGCGCCAAGGCTACCGCACCATCGTTTGCTGAAGTCCCTCCTTCACGATGCTGACTATGTTCTTGTTTTTGCCGATTGATTTCTTCTTTTGTACGGACATTATCCGCATGGGTTGCATCCTTAAGGTAAACATAGTATTTTCCATCTACCTTGATAACATAACCGCCCTTGATTTCACTGACAATATCCTCGTCCTTGAGCTGGTAGTTTGGATCCTTCATCAGCAACTCTTCACTGATGATAGCGTCATAAGGGACCTTGCCATTATAGTAATGATAGTGGTCGCCGTGCGAAGTAACATATCCTTGGTCTGTTATCTTGATGACGATTTGTTCGGCATTGATGCCTTCTTTTTTGCTGACCTCATCAGGAGTCAGATTCTCTGTTTTTTGCGCAGCCTGTTTTCCATCTATATAGGAAACACGGTTATTTTCCTTGACCGTTCTAGCTTGATACAGTCCCAATTCATAAGAACAGACACTTAAAATTAAAGCTGCCGCAGAACCAGCAAGGTATTTTTTATTAATTTTCATCGAAACTCACTTTCTTTTTTGATATTTCTAGTTGCAATTCATTTCTAAATTGCAGAAACTCCTCTCTATTACTTAACTGGTTAATAGTCTACTCCTAAATTTGCAACTTGTCAAGAATTTTATGAACCAGTTAAGTATTTTTTTGTTCTGACCATAACTTTGTCAAGATTGGGATTTATATAAGAAAGACTAGCTTGAAAATTCTTTAAAAAAATCCCTGCAACTGGGTTGCAAGGACTTTTCGATTAATCAAAATTAACGTATTCTTTTTGAAGTTCAAGAACTTCTTCCATTGTTGAGCATTCTGTAAGGGCACGGTTTGCGTACTCTTCCATCTTAGCTGTGTCGAGTTTCTTCATCAAGCTGCGTGTACGAAGTACAGATGTTGCTGACATAGAGAACTCATCCAAGCCCATTCCGACAAGAAGTGGAACAGCTTGTTGGTCACCAGCCATCTCACCACACATACCAGCCCATTTACCTTCAGCGTGAGCTGCTTTGATCACATTGTTAATCAAACGAAGGATTGATGGGTTGTATGGTTGGTAAAGGTATGAAACTTGTTCGTTCATACGGTCTGCTGCCATTGTGTATTGGATCAAGTCGTTTGTACCAATTGAGAAGAAGTCAACTTCTTTAGCAAATTGGTCTGCAAGCATTGCTGCTGCTGGGATTTCGATCATGATACCAACTTGGATATTATCCGCAACTGCAACACCTTCAGCAAGAAGATTTGCTTTTTCTTCATCAAAGACTGCTTTCGCTGCACGGAATTCTTTCAAGAGCGCAACCATTGGGAACATGATACGCAATTGACCGTGAACAGACGCACGAAGAAGGGCACGGATTTGTGTGCGGAACATAGCATCTCCAGTCTCAGAAATAGAGATACGAAGAGCACGGAATCCAAGGAATGGGTTCATTTCGTGAGGCATATCGAAGTAAGGAAGTTCCTTATCTCCACCGATATCCATTGTACGAACGACAACAGGTTTACCGTTCATTCCTTCAAGTACAGCCTTGTAAGCTTCGTACTGCTCGTCTTCTGTTGGGAAGTCTTGAGAATCCATGTACAAGAACTCTGTACGGTAAAGACCAACAGCTTCAGCACCGTTGTCATTGACACCTTCAACGTCTTTTGGAGTACCGATGTTGGCAGCCAATTCAAAGTGTTTACCATCAGCTGTTACTGTTTTAGCATCTTTCAAAAGAGCCCATTCAGCTTTTTGTTTCGCATAAGCTTCACCAGCAGCCTTGAATTCTGCTGCTTGCTCATCAGTTGGGTTGATAATAACTTCACCTGTGATACCGTTAACGGCAAGAATGTCACCATCTTTAACGATTTCAGTGATATTGTTTGTACCCAATACTGCTGCAATTTCAAGCGTACGCGCCATGATAGCTGAGTGACTTGTACGTCCACCAATGTTGGTTACAAAAGCTTTTACAAAGTTTTTGTCCAATTGAGCTGTATCTGAAGGAGTCAAGTCATGCGCAATCACGATTACTTCTTCATTGATAGAAGCTGGGTTTGGTAATTTTTTACCAAGAAGGTTTGCCAATACACGTTTTGTCACGTCGCGGATATCCGCAGCGCGTTCTTGCATGTATGGGTTGTCTTCCATGCCTTCAAAGATAGTGATAAACATGTCTGTTACTTCTTTCAGACCTGCTTCTGCATTCACTTTCTTCGCACGGATAGTTTCTTTAATTTGGCTGATCATTTCTGGGTCAGCAAGAACCATTAAGTGAGCGTCAAAAACTTGAGCTGCTTCTTCACCGAGCGTACCTACTGCTTTCTCGCGAATAACAGAAAGCTCGTCTTGTGATGCCTGTAGAGCGGCATCAAGGCGAGCTTCTTCTGCGTTTGTATCTTCGACTGTAATAGTCTCAAATGACAAATCCGGTTGAACGAGTAGATATGCTTTTGCAACTGCAACACCGTCAGATGCTGCGATTCCTTTAAGCATTTCTGTCATTTTCCTTATGCCAATCCTTCTTTTTCCATAGTTTCAGTGATAGCAGCGATTGCGTCGTCAGCATCTGCACCTTCAGCTGAAATTGTAACGTCAGCACCTTGGCCAACACCAAGACTCATAACACCCATGATAGATTTAAGGTTTACTGATTTACCTTTGTATTCAAGAGTGATATCTGAAGCAAATTTGCTAGCTGTTTGAACCAACAATGTTGCTGGACGTGCGTGAATACCTGTTTCTGCCACTACGTGGAAATCTTTAGAAGCCATAGTTTGACTCTCCTTTAGTTATTTCTTTTTTGGATTATATGTGATAACCCTTACAAGACTGTATTATATCACCTTCTAGATTATTTTTCAAGTGTTTTATGGACTTTCTTCTATTTCCTTTCAGATAACTTGCTGAAAATCTTCTATTTATCTTACCAATATACAGTATATAGTTTTTTTGTTTTGATAAACTTTGATAGTTCAATGAAAACCCAATTTTACACTCTGACAAAACACTATATATTGTGCTTTGTTTTTGAAACTGTAACTTTTTAGCACAAGATTTAGTTTAAAAAGTTTGACAAAGTTTTTTTTTCTGATATACTAAGAAAGTAATCAATTTTGAAAGAGGAGTTACGAAAATGGTAACCGTTTATTCTAAAAACAACTGTGTCCAATGTAAGATGACCAAGCGTTTCTTGGACAGCAACAATGTCGCTTATCGTGAGATCAATCTCGACGAGCAACCAGAGTACATCGATCAAGTTAAAGAGCTCGGTTTCAGCGCAGCTCCTGTTATCCAAACACCAACTGAAGTCTTTTCAGGCTTTCAACCAGGAAAACTGAAACAATTAGCATAATCTTAGTACATCATCCAGAAGAGATTGCTTCTAGGGCTAACTTAGAGGCCTTTCTTTTGTAATTAGATAAAGGAAATTTTATGGGATTAAAACATCTTGAGGACGTGACCTACTTCCGTCTCAATAACGAAATCAACCGTCCTGTCAATGGACAAATCATGCTTCATAAAGATAAGGAAGCCTTGGATGCTTTCTTTAAAGAAAATGTGGTTCCAAATACAATGGTTTTTGATTCAATTACTGATAAAATCAACTACCTTATTGAACATAACTACATCGAAACTGCATTTCTCAAGAAATACCGTCCAGAGTTTTTGGAAGAATTGCATCAATTTATCAAGGACCAAAACTTCCAATTCAAATCATTCATGGCTGCCTATAAGTTTTACAACCAATATGCCTTGAAGACTAACGATGGGGAATACTATCTTGAAAGTATGGAAGACCGTGTCTTCTTTAATGCACTTTACTTTGCTGACGGGGATGAAGCGATTGCGACTGATATTGCCAATGAAATCATCCACCAACGCTATCAACCAGCTACTCCTTCCTTTTTGAACGCAGGTCGTGCTCGTCGTGGGGAGTTGGTATCTTGTTTCTTGATTCAAGTAACTGATGACATGAACTCTATCGGACGTTCTATCAACTCAGCTCTTCAACTTTCACGTATCGGTGGTGGTGTAGGTATTACTCTAAGCAACCTTCGTGAAGCTGGCGCACCTATCAAAGGTTATGAAGGAGCAGCTTCTGGTGTCGTTCCAGTTATGAAACTCTTCGAAGACAGTTTCTCCTACTCAAACCAACTTGGTCAACGTCAAGGTGCTGGTGTTGTCTACCTCAACGTCTTTCACCCAGATATCATCGCCTTCCTTTCCACTAAGAAAGAAAATGCTGATGAAAAAG
This sequence comes from bacterium, assembly GCA_905221465.1. Classification (GTDB taxonomy): domain Bacteria; phylum Bacillota; class Bacilli; order Lactobacillales; family Streptococcaceae; genus Streptococcus. Next base: position 575,637 of record CAJNDG010000001.1, read on the forward strand.
TTCGTGTAAAGACCCTTTCACTTGGTGTTGTAGTACCCGATAAATTCTACGAATTAGCTCGTAAAAATGAAGAAATGTACCTCTTCAGCCCATACTCTGTAGAACTTGAATACGGTGTACCATTCAACTACATCGATATCACAGAAAAATACGATGAATTGGTCGCAAATCCAAACATCCGCAAGACAAAAATCAAGGCGCGTGATTTGGAAACTGAAATCTCTAAATTGCAACAAGAATCTGGTTACCCTTATGTAGTCAACATTGATACAGCTAACCGTGCAAATCCTGTTGATGGAAAGATTATCATGAGTAACTTGTGTTCTGAGATTCTTCAAGTTCAAGAACCAAGCTTGATCAACGATGCTCAAGAATTCCTTCAAATGGGAACAGACGTTTCATGTAACCTTGGTTCAACCAACGTGGTCAACATGATGACGTCACCTGACTTTGGTCGTTCTATTCGCGCGATGGTTCGTGCCCTTACTTTCGTTACAGATAGTTCACACATCGTAGCTGTCCCAACTATCGACAACGGAAACAGTTTAGCTCACACCTTTGGTCTTGGTGCCATGGGGCTTCATAGTTATCTTGCCCAACAACTGATTGAGTACGGATCTCCTGAGTCAGTTGAATTTACAAGCATCTACTTTATGCTTATGAACTACTGGACCTTGGTGGAATCAAACAATATCGCGCGTGAACGTGGTATCACCTTCCACAACTTTGAAAAATCAGACTATGCTAACGGTAGCTACTTTGACAAGTATGTGACAGGCGAGTTTGTTCCAAAATCAGACCGTGTTAAAGAACTCTTCAAAGATGTCTTTATTCCAAGTGCTGCTGATTGGGCTGAACTTCGCGAAAAAGTTCAAGCAGATGGTCTTTATCACCAAAACCGTCTAGCTGTTGCTCCAAATGGTTCTATCAGCTACATCAACGATGTTTCTGCTTCTATCCACCCGATTACGCAACGTATCGAAGAACGTCAAGAGAAGAAAATCGGTAAGATCTACTACCCTGCTGCAGGTTTGTCAACAGATACCATCCCTTACTACACTTCTGCTTATGACATGGATATGCGTAAGGTGATTGATGTTTACGCGGCTGCGACTGAGCACGTGGACCAAGGACTTTCACTCACTCTCTTCATGCGTAGCGACATTCCAAAAGGTCTTTACGAATGGAAGAAAGAAAATAAACAAACCACACGTGACTTGTCTATCCTTCGTAACTATGCCTTTAACAAGGGTATCAAGTCTATCTACTACGTCCGTACCTTTACAGACGACGGTGGGGAAGTTGGTGCTAACCAATGTGAAAGCTGTGTGATTTAATTTTTATCTGAGGCAGCCACGTTTTCTCAGACTACTGATTAAGTTAACCGCCAGACAAAACTTGATAAGTATCTTAAATACTATGAAAAACTAAAAAGTCGGGCTTCCGACTTTTTGTGCGATACTCTTCTCAGACTATGATAAAATAGAGATGATTCGGCAATCGCATTATTACATACAGAAAGAGATTTCAAATGGAAACTTACTACAAAGCCATTAACTGGAATGCCATCGAAGATGTCATCGACAAATCAACTTGGGAAAAGCTGACGGAGCAATTCTGGCTCGATACGCGTATTCCCTTGTCAAATGACCTAGACGACTGGAGAAAACTATCAAACAAAGAAAAAGACTTGGTTGGAAAAGTCTTTGGTGGTTTGACTCTTCTCGATACCATGCAATCTGAAACAGGGGTTCAAGCGCTTCGCGCAGACATCCGTACACCGCATGAGGAAGCTGTTTTCAACAACATCCAGTTTATGGAATCTGTCCACGCAAAATCTTATTCTTCTATCTTTTCGACCTTGAATACCAAGGCTGAAATTGAAGAAATCTTTGAATGGACCAACACTAATCCCTACTTACAAAGAAAAGCGGAAATTATCAATGAAATCTATCTCAATGGTAGCCCGCTAGAAAAGAAAGTTGCCAGCGTTTTTCTTGAAACCTTCCTCTTCTACTCTGGTTTCTTCACTCCCCTCTACTATCTCGGTAACAACAAACTGGCCAACGTTGCGGAAATCATCAAACTGATCATCCGTGATGAGTCTGTTCATGGAACTTATATTGGTTACAAATTCCAACTTGGTTTCAATGAATTGCCTGAAGAAGAGCAAGAAAAGCTCAAAGAATGGATGTACGACCTGCTCTACACTCTCTACGAAAACGAAGAGGGCTATACAGAAAGCCTCTATGACGGTGTTGGCTGGACTGAGGAAGTTAAAACCTTCCTTCGTTACAATGCTAATAAGGCTCTTATGAACCTAGGACAAGATCCACTCTTCCCAGATTCAGCTGATGATGTCAACCCAATCGTTATGAATGGTATTTCAACAGGAACTTCTAACCACGACTTCTTCTCTCAAGTCGGAAATGGTTACCTCCTTGGTGAAGTTGAAGCCATGCAAGACGAGGATTACAACTACGGTTTAGGCTAATTTGACCAATCATTCAAAATATCATGATTTGTTTAAAACAACCATGATATTTTTGTTTTTGTTTTATTTTGTTTTTTTCTATTTGAAAGATTGAGCGTTTTATGGTAAGATAATAATAGTAGAAATCGAGGTGATAAGGATGCTGAAGCAAGAAAAACTAGATAGTATTCTAGAAGCAGTAAACACAAAAGGCACTATTACTGTAAAAGAGATTATGGAGAGTCTTGATGTGTCAGATATGACAGCTCGCCGCTATTTACAAGAACTAGCAGACAAGGATTTGCTGGTCCGTGTACATGGTGGCGCTGAAAAACTTCGTACAGGTTCTCTCTTAAACAACGAACGCTCAAACGTCGAAAAACAAGGCTTGCAGATTGCTGAAAAACAAGAAATCAGTCGTTTTGCTGGTCATTTGATTGACGAAGGTGAAACCATTTTTATCGGGCCAGGAACAACCTTAGAATGTTTTGCTCGTGAGCTACCTATTGATAACATTCGTGTCGTAACAAACAGCCTTCCTGTTTTTCTCATCCTAAACGAACGAAAACTAACAGATTTGATCTTGATTGGTGGAAATTATCGCTCTATCACTGGTGCTTTTGTAGGGACACTTACCTTACAGGATTTGACCAATCTTCAGTTTTCTAAAGCTTTTGTAAGTTGTAATGGTATTAAAGATAAGGCAATTGCTACTTTCAGTGAGGAAGAGGGCGAGGTACAACGAATCGCCTTGAACAATGCCAATAAAAAATACTTACTGGCAGACCACAGCAAGTTTAATAAGTTTGATTTTTACACTTTCTACAATATCTCAGAGATTGATACCATCGTTTCAGATTCCAAACTGAGTCAGGAAACATTTGAAGACCTGTCGAAACAAACAACCATTCTTTTATCAAAACCATAAAAATTCCCCTGCCTTTTGGCGGGGAATTTTTGTTGAATTTTAATCAGTAAGTTGTGTCTCAGCTAGTTTCTTGTACCAGTGAGCTGATTTCTTTGGATAACGCTCCTGGGTTTCAAAATCAACATAAAAGAGGCCGTAACGCTTTTCATAGCCATTTGACCAAGAAAAGACATCCATCAGTGATCAGATAAAGTAGCCTTTGACGTTGGCTCTATCAGAGATTGCATCTGAAATCACTTCCATATGTTTCTTAACATAATCAATCCGCCCATCATCGTGGACTGTCCCATCCGCAAACTCGTCTTTGTATCCGAGACCATTCTCTGTGATGTAGATTTTTTTGTAATTTGGGTAATCTTGTTTCACGCGCATGATTTGATCATACAAACCTTGAGGATAGATAATCCAATCCCAATCCGTACGTGGGACATAGTCAGGCGCAACACGGCGTCCAACTCCCTTAATCTGATATTTAGAGCTTCCTTTTTCACCCTTACCATTGTGAATGATTTCTGTTTCACCATCAAAGGCTTGCATCCAATCACTCATGTAGTAGTTAATTCCAAGGAAGTCGTTCAAGTCTTTTGCAGCTTCTAGCACAGCGAAGTCTTCTTCACGCAGATCTAAACTTCCACCATTAACTGCTAAGATATGGTTGACACCTTCCATGGTTTCTTCGGAATATCGTCCTAGATAAGTCGCATCCAAAATAAATTTATTGTGAATGATATCTTCTAACTCGGCTGCACGAACATCTGCTGGATTATCTGGATCCAGAGGATACTTAGTAGGCAGTGCATGAACCACACCAATTTCACCCTTATATCCCTTATCCTTAAAAAATTTTACTGCACGCGCATGCGACACCATCATATTGTGATGAGATTGGAAGACTTTGGCAAGGTCGTACTGAATACCTGGAGGGAATTTCCCAACCAAGTATTGACCATCTCCTATCGGCCCAATTTCATTAAAGGTTGTCCAAAAGTTAACTTCAGGAAATTCTTCAAAACAGAAGGCCGCATAATCCACAAAGTGTTCAATGTTTTCACGGTTTAAGAAGTCTCCATTTGAATGTAGAGCTTCTGGCGTATCAAAGTGATGAAGAGTTACAAAGGGCTCAACATGACGTTTGTGGCACTCTGCAAATAGATTATGATAGAACTCAACCCCCTTGTCATTAACCTTCCCATAACCAGTTGGAAAGATACGTGACCAAGCGATTGAAATACGGATACCATTGACACCATACTCTTCTGCTAGTTTGAGGTCAACTGGGTATTTGTGGTAGAAATATCTGGCAGATTACTATCCTTGTACCTTCCTTGTGCTAGAGCTTGGTAAGAGCAGTAAATATGATCTGTCAAGGTCACATAGAGATACTCTTGAATCGGATAATGATATTTCTTTGATAGCTTATCAATGATTTCATAAGTCACTGTGATAAAATCAAGCGGAACATCTTTGAGGAGAGCCATAAAATTTTCTCTTGACTCTTCGGTCTTCATCCGAAAGATTTTCTCAACCTGATTTTCAGCAATCAAATCCCTCTTCTTCTTTCCGAATGCAATCCCCTTACCAATCACAATCACTTCTTCTCCTTTGTCATTTCTGACAAGTGAAACATTGTGATTCATTGGGTTTAGAATTCGATACATGTCAACCTCCTTTTATATCTCAAAGATATATGAGTACAAAAAATGATCACAAATGAACTAGAAAATCTACCGATTTCTAATTCACCTGTGATCATGCCTAATATTACTTAGTAACACTCACCTTGTATTAACTTGTGATTTAAATATAGCACAAGTCAGTTTTTTTGTAAACCTTTACATTCAACTTTTTTAAATTTTTTATTTAGATCAATGTTCCTAAGATTAGGGGGGGAAACTTATACACGTTCAGTCCATGAAGTCGCTGTGGTTTGGAGAACCTTGTTGAGTTCGTCAATGTTCTCAAATCCAGTTGTACGCAACCACTCACGAGCTGCTGCTTCACCATCTTTGATGTAAGCTTCAACTGATCCAGCCCATGTTGCACGTCCACAAAGAACGCCGTTGAAGTTTGCGCCTGATTCGTGGGCAAAGACAAGCGTTTCTTGGAAGAGTTTAGCTGATACACCCGCACTCAAGTAGATGTATGGCAAGTTAGTTGCTTCATCTTGTGCTTTAAAGAAGGCTGCCGCTTCTTCGCGTGTATGAACGATTTCACCATCGCCAAAGCCTTCAACGTATTTGACGTTGACTGGAACTTCTACTTTCAAAACATCGATGTTGAAGCGTGGGTCTGAGAAGACCTTCATAGCACCGATAACCTTGTGTGGTTTTACTTTAGCGTATTCAGCAGAACCTGCGTCAGCGATTTTTTCATCGTAAGCGAGGATTTCAAGGAAGAATGGAATGTCTTCTGCCACGCACTCAGAACCGATACGTTCGATGTAGGCTTGTTTTTCTTGGTTGAGTTCGTCAGCGCTGTCTACGTCATAGTAAAGCAAGAATTTGACAGCATCTGCACCTTGTTCTTTGATGCGTTTTGCAGACCAAACATCCAAGCAGTCAGGCAAGCGTTTGGTGCTAGTTGTGTCGTAGCCAGTTTTCTCATAAGCAAGAAGAAGACCAGCATTGGCATCAAGCGCTTTTGTAGCTGGAAGTCCATACTCAGGGTCAAGGAGCATAGATGAAGCGTATTTTGTCAATTCATCTGCAACCAAGACTTTGAGTTCTTCCATTTGAGCAACTGTTGGTTCTTCTGTTTGGTATTGAGCCATGAGACGTTTCAAAGCACCACGTTGGTCAAAGGCAAGAGCTGAGATAATGCCGTTTTCATCTGAAAGTTTTTCTAAGCGTGCACGTTTTTGTTCTGTTAAAGCCATTTTATACCTCTTTTACTATTAATTGATCATATAAAGCTTGATAGTTGGCCATATTGACATGACCTGTCATTTTTTCTTGAGCATTGAGCATACCAAGGACATTGGCCTTGATGAGGAGTTCTGCATCCGATTCCTTATGAAGAAGTCCTGATGAAATACCTGCAACAGTAGAATCTCCAGATCCGACAGGATTGACTACCTGAATTCTAGGAATATCTACCTTGTAGAAAGTATCACCGTGTTTTGCAAAAGCACCATTTGCTCCAAGTGAAACAATTATCCACTCAATCCCTGCAAATAGAGGTTCTTGAAGAACTTCTTTTAATTCATCCAAATCCTCAGAAACTTCTTTCCCAAGAAGCTGAGACAATTCTTCGTTATTTGGTTTAATAACTGTTGGTTTGTGTGGTGATTCAAGAACCGCCTGAAGAGCTGGACCTGAGCAATCCAAAACAACTGGTTTTCCTGTACGATTAGCAAGTTCTACTAAGTTTGCATAATAGTCAACTGGAAGACCAGCTGGAAGACTACCTGAAATGGCTACTACTTCTACAGTTTCAAGAAGATTCTCGAAATGAGCCAAGAAATCTTGCCCTTCTTGTTCTAGAACTTCAGGCCCTTTTTCAAGGATTTCTGTTTGGTTGTCACCGTGCAGAATAGCGATACAGTTTCGAGTCTCTCCTTTGATTGAGAAGAAACGTTTCGTTACTTTATCGTCGATATGCTCTACTAAAAACTCACCAAGTTTACCACCGACCAAACCAGTAGCAGCAACAGAATCACCAAATTCTGAAAGAACTCGTGTAACATTGAGACCTTTACCACCAGCTGTCTTGGTCACGTCCACCACACGGTTGACAGTGTCAATTTTCAATTCATCCAAAGGATAGGAAATATCGATGGATGGATTCATTGTGACTGTTAAAATCATGCGTCACCTCTTAGTCGTGGTATTCACCGCGATCCCATTTTTCAAGGAATTCTGTAAAGAAGTTTGCATCTGCTTGATGAGCATTGTGAGTTTCAACGTGCTCAATTTTCGCAATCAATTTTTTGTTTTCTTCTGATGGTTTGTATTCAGCATTGATGAAAGCTTCAATGATGTCGCACATGAGCAATTCACCAGTGATTTTACCACCAAAACCGATAACGTTAGCATTCAATTGTTCTTTTGCATAAAGAGCTGTTGTCATATCACGAACCAAGGCAGAACGAACTCCTGGAACTTTATTGACAGCGTTGTTGATACCAACACCAGTACCACAGATACATACCCCAAGATCAGCTTGACCGCTAGTTACAGCTTCACCAACTTTTTTACCAAAGATTGGGTAGTGAGTACGTGTGTGGTCATAGGTACCAAAGTCGATGACTTCATATCCTTTTGATTTCAAAAATTCTGAAACCGCCATTTTTTCATCTGTTACGATGTGGTCACATCCAATTGCAATTCTCATTTTAACTTACCTTTCTTACTGTAATCTAATTAGCACATTTTGTTCAACATATCAACACGAATTTGGTGACGACCACCGTCGTATTTACCGTTAACAAAACCTTTAGCAATATTTTTAGCCAATTCATCACCAACAAGTTGTGCACCCATAGTAATCATACGTGAGTTGTTGTGTCCACGAGTCATATAAGCTGAACGTTCATCTGAAACTTCTGCAGCAACCATTCCTTTGATTTTAGTTGCGACCATGAATGGACCAGCCCCATAAGCATCAATCACGATACCAAGGTTTTGTTCTTCTTTGTTTACTTCTGTAGCAACAGCAAGAGTCACATCAACAAAGTCTTGACCTTCAGCTGTAACATCCACAACGTGGAAGTTTTCTTTTTCCAAGAAGTCTTTCACAACTTCTTTCAATCTCAAACCTGCAGCATCTGCACCGATAACAATAGACATATTGTATACTCCTTTTTATTTTTCTATGCTAGTAAAGACTTTTATAGTTAGCAGTTTACCTACAAAAGACTTTCTAGCAGTTTATTGACAAATTAGATTTAATAAGCTGTTCGATAGCTTATCCAAGTCTAGGAAATCAAGTTCCTAGAAACAAACTTTCTCCTCAAAAGAGAATATAACAAGTGATTGTTTGTTTGTTACAAACACCATTTGTTGTTTACAAACATAATATACTCCTATTTATAGAAAAAGTCAACAGTAAATGTTTGTTTTTGTGGTTTTTTATCTAAAATATTTCAATATCAAAGCCAATCTGATCTACTTGACCGGGTTCCAAGATACGAACGTTTTTCTTATGTTCTAAATGATCTCCTTCTTCAAGAGATGTTGACAAGCCAGACCATGGTTCAAAGGCAATGAAAGGTCCCTTATTCAAAGTTGACCAAATGATGAGATTTGAGAACTCCTGGAAGTGTACTTTTAATCCCATCTCATGCTTACGAGAACGAAGGGCAATTGTTCTGGATTGCAACTCATCCAAAGTCACTGCATCTGTGCTAAACAAATCATAGCTAAGGTCTAATTCTTTTTGCCCATCCAACAATGGACTTCTATCTTGGAAGTCTAACATTCCTGTTTCTGGGAAAGGACGTGGAACAGAGCAAGTCTCTTCTTTCTCAAACTCTAAATAGTAATCTTCATAAGTTTCGCCATCCAGCAGAGGGCAATTAAACCCTGGATGTCCTCCTATAAAGAATGGCATTACTTTATTAGTTTCTTTATTGAAAATCTTGTATTGAGTACGAACAGTCTTGCCAGTCACTAGATAAGTGATTTCAAGGCGGAAATGATAAGGATAGTTTTGATAAGTATTCTCATCATCTTCGATAGCAAAAGTAACAGTGTTTTCTGTCTGTTCAACTAATTCAAATTCTTTTTTTCGGACCAAACCATGGCGAGGAATGTTTCCTTTCGTCTCTGTTCCATCTGCATGACTGTAGAAGGCTGTATCTTCTCTTAAAGAGCCACAGATTGGAAAAAGTACTGGCGCTTGTCCACTCCAGTAAGTGGCATCTCCTTGCCACAAATACTCAATGCCTTCTCGGTCCTTGATTGACGACAAGGCGCCACCTAAGGTTTTAAACTGGACCGTTAACTGGTCTGATTTGATTTCAATTACCATAATATTCTCCAACTATTTTTTAGATTTTTATATAAAAAACTAGGTTGTCACTCCCAATGTAGGAAATTAACAACCTAGTTTTCACAATTTACATTTTATAGGAGCGAATTATTTAGCATTTGCTGCGTATTCTTCGTTACGTTTGATCATTTGTTTTCTATACCAAGCAAAGATACCTACATAGAATACAAGGAAGACTGCTGCACCAAGGATTGCTTTGATATCACCTGTTGTAGCATTACCGATTGCCCAACCAAATAGTTTTTCAATTGGTCCTTCAAGAGTTGAGTGAGTAATCAATTGAGATTGGTTCACACCTTCTGGGAAGGCACCTACACCTTTAGCAAGTTCTGTTGCGAATGGTGCGATAAGAGTACCAGAAAGAAGGAAGAGAGGCAACAAGAGTGTTCCGAAGATAATCATACGGAGCAATTTACCACGTGTAACAACCAAGAGAGCTGGAGTCACACCCATGGCGATGATACCTGCAAGTGGCAAGATACCATTTCCGACATTAGAAAGAAGCACTGCTTCAATCAACATGATTGGTGCAAGTACGTTGGCACAAGCCCAGATTTCAGCACGACCAGCGATGAAAGGCCAGTCAAGACCGATGTTGAATTTACGTCCTTGAAGACGTTTAGTAGCAACGTTTGTAATACCTTGTGAAAGTGGTTCTACGGCTGCGATGAACCAAGATCCGATAAGTGAGAAGAGCTCCAAGCAGACACCGGCAGTCAAACCAAGGCTCAACCAACCTTTAATAACAAGTTCCCATTTATCAGCTCCTTCTACACCTGCAACTGGGTGTGGAGTACCCATCAAACCAATAACGATACCAAGAATGAAACCGATGAAGAATTTAGATCCCCAGAAACCGATTTTCTTGTTCAATTTTGCAGCGTCAAAGTCGTATTTATCAAGACCTGGCAATACTTTATCAAAGATCTTATCCAAAACCATGATAACTGGGTTCATCATGTAGTTCATGTGAGTTGAAGTCATTGGTGATGAACTTGGTGCGTTAAGAAGATCGTCGAAAGTTGGTTTCATCAAGTCAGAGTTGATGATTTTCAAGACACCTACAAGGACAACTGCAGCAGTCGCGATAAAGAGTGAAACTCCTTGGCTAACACCATTGTTGTCTGCATACCATTTGATCAAAAGACCAGTGATTGACAAGTGCCAGATATCAAAGATATCGACGTCAAGTGTGTCCGTTTTCTTCATTGCAAGCATCACAACGTTGACAATCAACATCACAAGCAAGAAGTAAAGTGTCCATGCAGATCCCCAAGTGATCGTAGCAAGTGGTGCCCAACCAACGTCAGTGATGTTTAACTGAATACCTGTGTTTTCAACGAATTTCGCAAGTGATGCTGAGAAAGCTCCGTTGAGCATACCGATGATGGCACCGATACCAGTAAGGGCGATGGCAAGTTTAATACCACCTTCAAGCGCTTTGGAGAATTTCACTCCAAATAGTAAGGCCAATACTGTCAAGATGATCAGCATGATGATAGGACCACCCATTTCCAAGACTGGCTTGAAAATCTTATTGGCTAGTTCGATAATGACATCCATAATAGTTCCTCCCGTTTTTTTAGTTATATGAATGTTAACAAGATAAAGAATAAATTAGCTTAGTCCGTGTTCTTTGATAGCTGCTTCAATATTGTCAAATACTGGAGCGCTCATTGCTGGAATACGGAACAAGATTGGGCCAGCTTCAACAACTGGAATACCAGGATCAAAGCCAAGGTCTGTTGCAGCGATTGGTGTAAAGATATCATAGCCCTTGATAAGGTCTTCGTTTACATCTTTCACCATGACGGCATCACAGTGAACGTCATAACCACGGTTTGAAAGTTCTTCTTCTAGAGCACTTTTAATTTGGTGACTTGAGTTAACACCTGCACCGCAGGCAGCAAGAATTTTAATCATTTGGATTTCCTCCGATTTTATATTTTAATAGACAAGATTAAGCGGTCGCTTCAGCAATGTAAGCATAAAGATTTTCTGGTTCGGTAATTTTTGATAGATCTTCCAGATGTCCATTTCCTGTGAAAAAGTCCATCAACTGAGCCAGAATATTGGTTTGACTTGAACTTGAGTTGTTAATGATAAAGAAGAGTAGGGATACTTCTACTTCCTTATCAGGAGCTATCATATTGTGAAAAGTTACTGGTTTTTCTAATCGAACAACCACTACTTTCTCAGCTAGATTATGAACAATATCTGTATGAGGAATCGCCACATTTGGCAAGTCCTTTCCTAGAAATTCCATATCTAAACCAGTTGGAAATGACTTTTCACGCGTGATCAAGGCTTCACGATAAGTTGGAGTGACAATTTCTCGTTCTTCCAACAAGCTTGCTACCTGATCAAAGAGTTGTTCTTGATTATCCGCTTCTAAGCAAAACACCAGGTTTTTGTCAAAGAAATGATCTAATCCCATAACATTTTCCCTTCTTTCAATTATCTTTTATGCTATAAGTATAACACTATATGAAATCGTTGTCAATAATTTTTGTTTTATTTTGTTCATTTTTTTGTAATTTTTGTTTCATTTAAAGAATACAATCAATATCGAACATTCTTGTTATAAAATACACAAAAAAAGAAGGCCCAAGCCTTCCTCTCTTTCCTTACTTAATAGTAGATAAAATCTCTTCTAACTTATGGTAATCTTTTACACTATCAATTTCATAGATGCTATTTCCTTCTAATTCTTCGACATAGACATCCAATTCTTTGATATTATCCTTAACCATGTTATCCCAGTAGAGATCAACAAATTCACCACTTTCGTAAGCTTTGTCAATAAAGCCAACAATCTTCTCAGCAGTTGGTGCATCCCAGAATGAAACTCCGCTCAGAATGCGACCAGCCTTGCTGTCAACAATAATGTCTTGAACCTTGTAGTCATCACCGTAAACCAAGAACCACTCGTTGGTACAGTCTTCACGATAAACACTGAAATAGGTAGAACGTTTAAGATCGTTTCGAAACATATTTTTGAAAAGATAGTTATCTGCATCAATGACATAGCTGTTAGCTAAGTCTTCTTTTACTAGATAAAGTGAGTAAAAGTTATTGTAATCAGCATACTTGTCGTTAAAGACTAAACGAACACCATATTTTTCTTTTAGGTAGTCAAATTGTTCTTTGAGGTAACCGACAACGATGATAATCTCATCAATTCCTCTCTCTTTCAAAAACTCGATTTGGTATTCTACCAAGGGTTTTTGATTAACCTTAACCAAAGCTTTTGGGGTATTTTCAGTCATAGGGCGTAGACGAGTTCCTAAGCCCGCTGCTAAAATAATCGCTTTCACACGAACCTCCTTTATTCTTTAATAATAATATAAACACCAGCCATAACAATAAGTGAAGTGATGATTGTCAGCATATCTAGCGGTGCCCCCAAGAAAATAACTGCAAATAAGACAGTCCAAACTACATAGCTCACATTTAAACCTGTTGCTTTCGCAGGTTGCAAACGATTAATGGCGATATAATAAGCTAAGTAGGAAATCATATCAAAGGCCGCAAAGACAATCAAGAGGCCGAATAATTGCCCATCTGCCACTTCTGCAAATGAATGGTGAGAAAAGAGCACAATCACTAGATAGGACAAGAATGAGGTTACTTGTCGAATTAACAAGGCTTCAATTTCACTTAAATCACTTTCCATAGCATAGGAGCTGAGAACACTTTCACTCCCCCAGGCAATGGCACAGATAAGGGCACAAAGAATCCCAATGTAAAACGAGTTTACTTGTTCAACCTTGTAGGTTTGAGCAATGATAGCTGCAATAATCAAGAAAACACCGAATACTGTATTCTTTGAAACCTTGTGTTTCAAAATGAAGAAGGCTAGTAAAACTGAAACTGCTGGGTAAATAGCCGATACAGATGAAGCTAGAGAACTACCAATATATTTAACCGCATAAAGATTGGCCTGCATACCAATAGGTCCTGCTAGTAAAGCACCGATAATTACACTCACATTTCGAATATTTAAGAAAATTGAAAGACGAACTTTTCTTTCTTTTACCAAAAGAAAAGCTAACAAGATAAAGATACTCAAGAAATCATGAGCAGCAGCCACCACAAAAGGTGAAAGATTTGTAAAAATTGAAAAGATATAAGCACTAATTGTTAGACCTAATCCCCAGAAGATACCAGAGAGCAGACCAAAGGAAACACCATTTTTATTCTTCATCCTAACCTCCATAATAAGTCAAACCTTCGACAGCTCTTTGGTAACGATTGACACCGTAATCTCCAAAATCAGCCCCTTGAGCTTCTTTGTACACTGTCCACAAACTCCAGATAGTATCTTGCAAGATTTTATAGATACGAATCTTCTCACGTGATACAGGAGTTTTGTCACTCTCATAATAAGCAAGGAAATCTTCTTCTTCCTGATTTGTAAAGTCAGACTCCAAAAAGAGAGCTGCCAAATCCCACATCGGGTCATTCATAGAAGAGTATTCCCAGTCAATCAAATACAAACGACCTTGTGGTGACTCGATAAAGTTTTCTGGTACCAAATCGATGTGACAGGACTTTCTATCAACACCCAAATCAGCCAATCTCTTTTCTAGTGAAAATACATCTTTTCTTACAGCTTCATAATTTTCATAAGGGATAGGTCCCTCAATCAAGGATTCATATTTGCTGATTTCCTCAAAAGGAGCAAATTCTCCTCTTAATTCTTTCCCTGAAGCATGGATGGTTTGTAAAATTGGTGCAATCTTTTCAAACTTGGATTTGATAGATGTTGAATCAAGAGTTACTGCCGATTCGATGTATTCATTTACTTTAATCCCTGACTCAATATCAAAGAGGTAGTTTTTGACATCTAAATCTAAATCCTTTAAAAGTTCAAGATTGTACTTTTCATTTTGACGATTGATGAGTTTTTCAGTCCCTTTACCAAAAAATTTCACAATATACTGTTTGTTGGTTGTTTTAACCAAATAGTTTTGGTTGGTCATACCTCCCAGCTGTTCAACACTGAGTACTTCCTCTTCATCAGATAGTAAGGAAGAAATTTTTTCTTTGATGAGTTTCTCCACAATTAACCTCCATCTTCTACACTTCCCACTTGAATACTGTTTTAAAAGCAGTATTTAGGTCTGTAGCAAAGACACGGTGAATGTCCTTGATTTCTCTCACAGGCTCTTCAACATAAAGGATATTCTTCAGTCGATTCGCAAACTTTTTGACTTCCATCATTTGAATGGCCTTCTCAAAATCGACGCGTCCTGAACGAGATGATCCTACTAATAACAATCCTTTTTCCAAAGCATCTCGTGTATTGATATTAACCTTGTATTCGCTCACTCCCATCATGAGAATCGTTCCCTGTGGACGAATATAGCGAATCAAGTCATTAATAGCTGGGCCTGTACCATCGCCACCGCAACACTCAAACCCATGATCAAAGGTCAAATCCTCTGGGATATTATCCGTGATGTAGCACTCTTTTGCAAAAGAGAAGAGCTCCAATTTTTCCCAATGGCGACCAATAACGATAATCTCTGCTTCTGGCAAGGTATAATTGATAATATTTGCAACCACAAAGGCCAAACTACCATCTCCAATAACAGCGATGCGCTCTCGTTTGCTGTGGGCAAGATTTAAGAAACGATCCATGGCATGCATACCCACACTCACAAACTCGGTGATGGCAGCAACTGTATCTTCGATATCATTATAAGAAACGACTCGGTCTTTTGGAAGAGAGACAAATTCTCGCATAAAGCCATCATAACCACTAGATAGGAAGTAGGTTCCTGTCATGTAGTTCTCGTAGAACTCCTTGTCACTCTGCATAGGCGGTTGATTGGGAATCATAACTACCTTTTGACCGACTTCATAAGTCCCAGTTGGATCGGAAATAACAGTTCCACAAGACTCGTGAATCATGGCCATTGGAAGCTTTTTAGCCAATATCTTTGGATCGCGTTTCCCTTGATAGTAACGTTGATCTGCATGACAAACCGCCATATAATTTGGACGAATAAGGATATGATTCTCCTGATCAATGTCCTCTTCTTGGTATTTTACATTGATAAACTTTGGTTTTGTCAGTTGATAAATTTGATTAATCATAGCCTTAGTCTTTCTCAATCATGCTTTTCGCGATTTTCAAGTCTGTCACTGTTGTGATTTTAAGGTTTGAATATTCCCCTTTAGCTAGGGCAACGTCTTTCCCTTTGATAACAAAAATCTTACATGCATCCGTCAGAATTTCCTTTTCTTGATCAGATAGGGAACCATACAAATCCATGAAATCCTTACAACGGAAAGTCTGAGGTGTTTGACCTTGATAAAGGTGAGCACGATTTGGAATATCAGTGATAAACTGACCATTGGTACTTTCAACAATGGTATCAACCGCTTCTACTACTGTGTCAACCGCATCATGATTTTGGGCCAGTTTTATATTGTCCTGAATCATGCGAAGTGTGATAAATGGACGAACAGAGTCGTGAGTAATCACAATATCTTCTGGAGTGATTGGACGATAGGCATTAATGGCTTCTATTATCTTCTCGATACTGGTATTGCGATCAGCCCCACCTTTGGTAATGATGATGCGATCCTTGTGGAGAGAAAGATACTTGTCAACTAGGTCCTCAGCGTGTGACACCCAATCTCCATGAACTCCAACTACAATTTTTTCAATACTTGGTTCCAAAACAAATTTTTCAATTGTGTGGATCAAAATAGGTCGATCACCCAACTCCAAAAATTGTTTTGGTAAATTACTGATTCCCATGCGTGTGCCAGTTCCTCCGGCTAGGATTCCTGCATAGATCATTTATATTCTCCTTTAGTTTATTCTAAAAAACTCATTACCATCTATTATATCACAATCTGTCTCCATCATGAAGAAAAGACAGAGTTTCATTTAGTCTAATCAACACACCGTTTAAGGCAAAAAGTGAACAATGTCTTACTAAATCTGGAAAGACCATAACAAATTAAGAAATAAAAATAAGTCATCCTCTATATTATCCATTTAACGTTCGGTTAACATAGAGTTCTTTAGAATATAACACAAACCTTAAAGAAAACTTAAACACATTTTTTAGAATACAAAAATAAGCTAGGAAACTGTTCAAATTTGTCTAGACAACTACAGTTCCTAACTTTCTTGTTTTTATTTATGATTATGGAATAGATTACTTTTCCTGATCTTGGTCACTAAGTCCTTTAACTGCCTTCTTAAACTCAGACAGCATTTTACCGATTGATTCACCCAGTTCTGGTAAACGTTTTGGTCCAAAGATTAAGAGTGCACCTAGAACAATGATAATCAATCCTGGAGCACCGATATCACGTAAGATTCCCATTCTTTTCTCCTTTCATTTTTTTCTTTATTATTCTCTTGCTAATTGCAATACTAAGCTCATAGAGCGAGATTAAAGGAATTGTCATGGCTAAATCGCTGATAAAATCAGCTGGTGTCAAAATAACAGCCAACACCAGTAAAATAAAATAAGCGTAACGACGATAAGCAACTAAGAAGGCTGGTCCAATCAAGCCAATCGACGTTAAAAAAGCAATAATGACTGGCAACTCAAAGATGAATGCCAAAGGGATAGTTGTTTGAAAAACAAAGTCTAAGTAGTTCTGAGCTGTTAATTGGGTTTCAAATAATCCTTCCCCAAGTCCTAAAAGCACTTGAAGTAAGGCAGGCGTTACAAAGTAGAATCCAAAGGCTAGTCCAAGTAGCAAGCAAATAAAACTAGCTGGAATATAGGCAAAAATAGCTCTTGCTTCTTCTATTTTCAAGCCTGGTTTGATAAAACTCCAAATCTGATAAATTGTAAAAGGTAGAGTAATAGTAAAGGACATTAGGCTCGCTAAGCGAAAATAAATCCACAGAATATCATTTGGACCTAATACAATCAATTTTTGATTAAAGGACTGAGTTAGATAGTAGTAAAGCTGATCTGCAAACAATAAAGCTCCACAGAAGACTATAGAAAAGCAGGCTATAACAGCAATGAACCTCTTTCTAAATTCTACCAGATGTTCAACGATTGTCAATTCTTTTGTATCCATCTACTTTTCACCCTGTCTCAATGTGACAACCAAAACAATTATCAAAAAGACTAGCTGACTTCCTAAACCTTCCCAACTTGGATAGATACCCAATAGGTCGATAGTAGGGAAACCTTGCAGTAAGTGGTTAGGTGCCATATTGGTCAGCTGGAGAGCATGTAGGCTAACACCTAGCATCTTAAAGGCAAGAGCATAAATCATCCATGTCAGGATAAAGAAGATCTTGTGAGGGAGAATAAATTGACTCGCCTTGTTCATCAGAAATGCGATAACTAGCAAGACAAACAAAGCCAGAGAAATACCTAGAATAAACTCAAAATGAGATATTCTCGGTAAAATTCCTACATAAAATAGTATGGTCTCTGCCCCTTCACGAAAAACAGCTAGAAAACTTAGAGCAAACATGGAAATGAATGAACCTGTCTTGGTCACCGTTTTCATCTGGGAATCCATAAAGTCATTCCATTTTTTGACCGAGGATTTACTATGAAGCCAAATACCGATAACAATCATCATCACTACTGCGAAAATACCAACAACACCTTCGATAATTTCGCGATTGGCACCTGATGTTACAGCAGGAAAGGCAATTTGTAATATAAATGCAATCACTAGACTCGCAGCTATTCCTGAAAGTGCTCCACCATATACCCACTTGAGTCCTTTGCGCATCTTGGCTGCTTTTAGAGTTGTGACCAAAGCCATGACGATTAAGATGGCCTCCACTCCTTCCCGTAGGAGAATGAGCATAGCATCAAAAGCATTGTAGCTTGCATTGGTATCAATTTGAGATAAATCCGCAATCAGTTTTTCTAATTTTTCTTGGTATTCCTTCTCACTTCCCTTGACCATAATCACAGGGCTTTCACTTTCAACTCGTGTATAGAGGGAAGGATTGGTCGTGCTAACAGAACCCTCAATCGTTGGCCAGATAGTGATAAACTCTTTCATGGTAGCTGCCCCTGATGCTTGGTCACCAGCTTGGAATTGTTCCAAAGCCTTCTTCAAAAGGGCAATACCGTCTTTGAGACTTAAATCAGAAGATGTTTCTGCGACTTCTTTGCCAGCCACAAAGTTATCAATAGCAGTTTTCAAGTCATTAAAAGAAGTCTGAATTGCATTATAATCTGTCGGCTCTGTTTCGATACTACTCCGTAAGAAAGAAATAGCTGTTTCTACTTGACCATAATGAGCTGTACTGTTGTCACGGACAACACTCTCATTGATCGTCCAGGTTGAATTCATCTTTTTATAGGCTTCTCGAATTTGCTCTATGTCTTTGGAAGTAATTGCCTTATCCAGAACCTCAAAACGCGGTCTTAGTCGACTAACAAGCTTTTCTTTTTCAGCATCAAGATCTACTGGATTTTGCTCTTTCTCAAATGCAAGAAGAGCAGATGAAATCTGTGTCAGATTTTCCTCACTTATATCTCCTGTCAGAGCAAGCTTTTCCTTGACGATCTTACCAGCTTCCGAATCAGAATGTTCTACTTTTTCAAAATCCGTCGCCATTTCTCTAACAAGAGCTTTGGCTTCTGCCTGATTATCATTTTTTACAGCCTTAGAGGCATCCGTTATCTTTACAAAATATGAACTCAGGCTTTCCTGTGCGCTAACGGGAAAAACAGCTAACAAGAGAAAAGACAAAGCTAAGAAACAAATGTTAATCTTCCAATAATTTTTGACCAATATAGCCTCCTTTCTCTACTCCACCAAAGCAAGCAAAAAGACCACTACCGATGTGGGTTACATACTCATTCATCTTGTCTGTAGCTCCAAGGTTAGTTTGAACCTTGACAAAATGATCTGGATCCTTTTGGAAAGAGATAAAGAGTAAACCTGTGTCAAATTGTCCAGTCTTTTCATCAATTCCATCTGAGTATGAATAGGATCGGCGTAAGAGTGGCTTATCTACCTCTTTGGCTAATCGAACATGCGAATCATCTGGTAAAAGACTCAAATCCACTTCATCAAACTCATTCTTCTTACCAAAGGGAGCGCCACTTTCCTTGTAGCGACCAAAGGTATTTTCTTGCTCTTCAAGATTGGTTCGATCCCAAGTATCGAGAAACATCTGGATGCGGCGAACGGCCATATAGGATCCATTTTGCATCCAATCCTTGCTGTCTGCCCAGACAACACGATCAAAATCCTTCTCTTTGGTCACATTGGCTGTTCCATCCTTGAAACCAAAAAGGTTGCGGGGTGTCTCCAGACGATCTCCAATGGCTGCAAAACCTGACTGACTCCAACGGAGAGTCACCGCATTTCTCCCTTTACGGATAAGGTTGCGAATAGCATGAAAAGCAACTTGCTCGTCATCTGCACAGGCTTGGATAACAATATCTCCCCCAGTATATTTTTCACGCAGTTGCTCTTTTGGGAAGGGTGGTAAATCCTTAAAAAGTTGAGGACGTTTTTGTTCTAAATTCATTTTTTTCAGGAAACTTGCAGACACACCAAAAGTCAACGTTAAACGATGAGGATTTAGCCCCACGGTTTCTCCAGTGTCACTAGGTGGTAAAAGAGCATTCTGACCATCTTTTTTAACCAATTCCCCCTCTACAAGTTTACTACTATAATCTGTCCAATCCTTAAATAGCTGAATAATCTTATCTTTATCTGTCGTATGCAAATCTAGGACAACAAAATAAATATTCTTCTGCATAGGGGTCGTAATACCCGCTTGGTGTTTTCCATAAAAGTCAATCTTTTCATTACCGTATGAGATGTTTTCTTGATTTCCTAGCTTAGGTGCGAAAAAAGCAGAAGCACCAGAGAGCCCTAGCGCTAAACCAGCCCCTCCAATCCCTGCTTTTTTTAGAAATTCTCGACGGTCCATTTTTTTCTCAAAAAACTTTTCATCTTTATCAGTCATACTGCTTATTCTCCATCAAGAAATTTGCCCATTTGTGATAGAGGTTCACCAAGTTTTGTCACGGCTTCAGCCAATTCCTTGGTGTCTTCTTTTGTTAAGTCTGTATAAAGTTTGTAGTGTTCCTTGTCTGTCATGTGTTTATCCAGCAAACTATTAACAGATTTGAAATCAGCTTCTAATTCTTTAACTAAATCAGCATCTGATTTTTCTAGTAAAGGTTTAAATAGTTGGAAAACTTTCTCAGCACCTTCAATATTAGCTCGGAAGTCATACAAGTCTGTATGAGAATAAATTTCTTCTTCACCTGTTATCTTGCTTGTCGCTACTTCATTAAGCAAGTCAACTGCTCCAGTCAGCATAACCTTGTAGTCCACATCCACAGTCGCAATCTTAGCCTTCAACTCTTTGATATCGTTGACTAATTGATCGCCATAACTTTCAGTTCCTTTAGTTGTATTTTCTTCCCAAAGGATACGCTCGATACGGTGGAAACCAGACCAGCCTTCCTCAGTCTTATTTTCATCTACGTAGTCTGCTAAACGGAAGTCAATCTTGACATCTGACTCACCAAAACTTTCTGCAATCGGTTCTGAACGCTCATAAGACATACGAATCAGTGGATAAACCTTCTTAGCCTCTTCTAATTTGCCTTCTTTCAACAGTTTGACAAAGCCTTCCGTATCTGTCAAAAGTTTATCAATTTGCTCTTGTACAAAAGTCTTATAGTCAGCAGTAGCCTTATCAAGCATTTTTTGCTTGTCTTCAGACAGGGCTGTCACCTTAGAGGAATCATTTGTCTCGGTTGATTTTTCAAAACGGACTGCACATGCTGTCAATAGCAAGGCTGAAGATAAAAGGACAAAACCTAGTTTTTTCATTGTATACTCCTATTGGTTCAGAAGACCTGAATTTATTTTACGCTCTATTATAACATGTATTTCCTCATTTTTCAATAAATTGTCAGAAAATTTAATGTTAGCTATCTAAAACTAATAATAGACTTTTGCCCCTAAAATTGATAAAATAAAAAGGAAAATAATAGAAAAAAGGAAACTGTAAACCGCCATGATGAACATGCAAAACATGATGCGCCAAGCACAAAAACTTCAAAAACAAATGGAACAAAGCCAAGCAGAACTTGCTGCCATGGAATTTGTTGGAAAATCAGCTCAGGACCTTGTCCAAGCAACTTTGACTGGAGACAAAAAAGTTGTCAGCATTGACTTTAACCCAGCAGTTGTAGATCCAGAAGATCTCGAAACACTTTCTGACATGACTGCTCAGGCGATTAACGCTGCTCTTGAACAAATTGATGAAACGACTAAGAAGAAACTCGGTGCTTTCGCTGGAAAATTGCCTTTCTAATCCACAAAAAAAGAGAAACATCTGTTTCTCTTTTTTTCTTAGAAATCAAAGAATTCCATTGCTTTCTTTAAGAGTAATTCCGTATATTCCGGATCGTCTTGAGCCATTGTGACTTGTGACTGGACCATTTCAAGATCATCCGTTATCATGCCATCTGCGCCGAGACGAACTGCTTTATCAAATGCCTCCGAACCATTTACGGTCCAAACATAGAGTCTCTGATCAGTTGTCCAGAGTTTATTGACAAAGTATTCATCCAAAGTTGAGTACTCCATAGTGTAACCCGTTGCCTTGGTTCTTGGGAAGATACTGTTATAGGGGAGAATGAAGTAAACTGGAATTTCAGAATCATAAGTCAATACTTTATCAATCACATGGTAGTCTAGCGATTGCATCTGGTGTCCATATTTCTTGATAGTCGCTCCATACTTTTCGAGGAAATGTTCCATCATTTGAGGACTATCTTTTTTACTGGTTTTAATCTCAATCAGCAATTTTTGGTTTAAAGCATTTGCACGCTCTAAATAGGCATCAAAGCTTGAAATCTTTGTTTGATAACCATTCTCGTAAATATCTGTATTTGTTAATTCATCCAGAGTCAAATCTTGCGGTGTAGCATTAATACCTGTTAAATTTTTGAGGTTAGCATCGTGCATCATCACGAACTGACCGTCTTTCGTTTCCTGCACATCCATTTCGATGAGATCTGGTTTTAGTTGAGCTGTTTTTTCTAAAGACTGCACAGTATTTTGAACACCGTTTTTATTACTTACTCCTCTGTGCGAAATCACCAAAGGTGTATTGGTATCCGGAGATTCCAGATAAACGTAGCCTTCTATGGCAAAGAAGATGCTTGCACACCCCATGACACCCCATCTCATCAGATGATCTTTCTTTCTCCTTGGCATGATCTCCAACTCTTCTCCTGTCAGGAAGGAAACAAACTTCACTAGGAAATAAGTCAGGGTCATGTAATGGAAATTTTTAATCAAGACAAAATTAATTACACCGAGAATCAAGGATTCTTTTTGAGTGAGATTATCCATCACTGCTTGCGCAAAAAGCAAAGGAATTAGCAAACCAAAGAAGAAAAGATAGGTTTTAATGATAATGAGTAAGAGATGCCAAGAGAAGAAAAGGACATTTTTCTTTGTCTTTTGGAGACTATATTTCACACTTTCTCTTACGGTCTTTCTTTCAAAGAGAATCTTAGGAAGGGCAAACATAAATCGGACAGAGATGTAGAGAAAGATCCAAGCGGATGCTATGATCATCAGACCTACCAGCCAATGTTTACCTTCCCAATAATTCACAATAAAATCAGGGATAATAATCTTGTTGAGGTAGTAGATTTTTAAAATCTTTCGGATGAACGGGAAAAGCATAGCAATGTAAAAAAAGACAAAGGCCATCTTACAAAAGCTCAATCGCTTAACGAATAGAAAGCTCTGGTGAAATACTTTTCTACTGTACTCGATTAAAGTTCTCTTTTCATGATAGAGAAGGTGGCGAGCACCGATAAACAAAAGACAAATCTGGAAATAAGCAACCAAGAGATTGATTGCAATTAAGATGAGAAAGGCTAAACTGATAAAAGGCGAGCCTTGTATAATCGCCCAAAAGTTATTGTAGGAGATAAACAAGTAACCTGTTTGTCTCAGAAGGATGCCAGCAATCCATGAATTCAATGGGAGCCAGACAAACTCAACCATCATAAATATCAAGAAAAATAGAAATAAAATCTTATCTAGGTTATAGTATATCTTCCTAAAACCTAGCTTCTTAGGTTTTTCAGGTTTCATAGGCACTCCTAGTCTAAAAATTGGGATAAATCTAAGCCACCGAAAGGATTATTCATAGAAAAACTACTCTGGTCTTCTATTAATAGCTTTCCTTCATCCGATTCCAAAAAAGCTTCGTAAACACGCGCCGTCATGCGGGCGTCTTCTAAACTGTTATGAGACTTCCCGTGAAAGCCTAAAAAATTCGCTACAGTTTGTAATTTAAGATTGGCTATGCCGTGTAGGTCAGAACTACGGCGTTCAAAAGCCTCCTCATATAGATCAACCTTATACTGGTCACGATAATCAATACCATGCTCCAAGAGAATAGGCAAATCACTCTTAGCTGCATTGTAACCAACAATAGGTAAGTCGCCAACAAATGCTTGAAAGTCCTTTAAAACTTGTTCTACTTTTGGCGCATCTTTCAAGGTTTCAGCTGTGATTCCAGTCAAACCATTGATAAAACTCTTCAATGGGGCTGTAGTATGAACATAAGAATCAAAAGCAGCACTTTCTTGTCCATCTTGAAAGCGGACTGCCGATACTTGAATTAAATGGGTAACCCCCTCGTGTTGATTGAATTCCAAATCAAAGGCGATATAATCTCTTAATTTTTCCATTATTTACCTCAATTACTACCCAAAATAAACTATAAATAATAAAAGAAGCCATTAGGTTAGTGAGTAACCCAAACAGCTTCTTTATTTTCCTCCAAAAAGGCGAGCAAAAAAGCCTTTTTTGGTTGCTTGGACTTCTTCTTTTGCTTGGTCCAACTCGAGTTTCAAGGTTTCTTGATCCTTCATGGCTTGAAGAGTTAACTGTTGCTGTTGGTCCAACTGTTTGTCCTTTTCAGCAATCTGTCGGTCTTTGATACGCATCTGTTCATCTTTTTCTGATAACTGGCGGTCTTTGGCCTTGAGCTGCTCGTACAAACGAAGAATTTCAGCGTTTTTCTCATCAACCAAGATTTCCATCAGTTCACGTTGTTTGACATCATCACTGACTGGTTCATCTTCAAAAATCGTTTTTTTGTAGATTTCTTCTAGCTTGATCAAGCCACTTCGAGTAACTACAGTTACACCTTTGTCATTTTTTTTCGTGTCCTCTTCTGGAAGTTCTTTGACACGATTGTTGATTGCTTGACGAGATAGTCCCAAGACCTCTGCGATCTCACTGACGGTCATTTCAATACTCATAATATCCTCTGAAACGTTTTCTAGCTTTTCTTTATTTAAATCTTATCATAAGCTAGATAAACTGTCAAATTTCCGCTTAATCTAAGGCCTTTAAAAAGGCTAGTAAGACTTGGGCAGAACGACGTCCAGCTTCGATAATAAACTCATCAAAAGAGACAGAGGCTTCGTGATTGGCATTGTCACTCATAGCACGAATGACTAGGAACGGTAAATTAAGAGACTGAGCCGCTTGTGCAATAGCAGCCCCTTCCATTTCAACTGCTAAAACATCAGGGAAGTGGGATTTGATACTAGCAATCTTATCATCTCCAGCTATAAAACTGTCCCCTGTGGCAATCAAGCCTAGGTGCCATGTCTGCTCTAACTGAAATAAGTTTTCTTTAATCCAAGCGATAAATTTCTTATCTGATTCAAAGTACAGAGGTTGACCAGCCATTTGGCCATAAGCATAACCAAAAGCAGTCACATCCACATCATGGTAAGCTAGTCTATCTGCAATCACGACATCACCAACAGCAATCCCTTCGGCAAGAGCACCTGCTGATCCTGTATTGATGATAGCTTCTACCTGAAAATGGTCAGCTAGAATAGCTACACTCATAGCTGACATGACCTTTCCAATCCCACTCTGAACTAGAACGACTTCAGTATTGCCAACAGAGCCTGTGTAGTATGTATTTCCTAAGACTTGGACTTCTTGAGGTTTGTCCAAATTCTGAGTCAAATATACGAGTTCTTCTGGCATGGCAGCAATGATTCCAATTTTCATTTCAAGTCCTTTCAATTACAAGAGTTTCATCGCTAAAATTAACAAAATCAAAAGTAGGATAACTGCAAACAAGATGCGATTGAGTTTTGAATTAAAAACATTTCTCTTGGTATTCTCAATGCGGCGACTCTTATGAATCGTTGGCTCTACTTCGATTGTTAAGGTATCTTGACTAAAACCGTGGTCTCTAGAACGTGAATAACCAAAATGTTGTGAAGACGTTGGTAGGATCTTTGTTTCCTCATCATCTTTAAGAGGTGGTCCTGATATTTTCTCACCACGGTTGGCACGTTCAATCATTTCGTCTGTTAATAAAGGTTTTCCCATGGGTTTCTCCTCTATTTCTTTTGTAGTTCCCAGTACTGGATCGCCATAATGGTCTTGGCATCACAGATATGACCTGACTGGATCAGGTTCTTGGCTTCCTCTAGGCTTACTTCTAAAACTTCCAAAGTTTCATCATCATCTTGTGGGCGAGGATTTTCCACCTTGACCAAATCACTAGCGAGGTAGAGTTTTAGTTTTTCATTACAAAATCCAATCGCAGAATAGAAATCGTACAACAGTTCTAACTTAGCTGTGTAGGCAACTTCTTCTTCCAATTCACGAAGGGCCGCTGCCATTGGATCAGCATTTTCACCAAGTTCTAGTTTACCAGCAGGAATCTCATAAGAAACCGCCTCGATAGCTTTTCGGTATTGCTTAACAAGAATGATTTTGTCCTCCGCTGTCACAGCTAGTACACAAACAGCTCCATTGTGAAAAATCAAGTCACGTTGGGCAGTACCCTTTCCTTCTGGTAGTTCCACCTGGTCTTGTACTAGTTTGAAAATAGGACCTTGATAGATTTCCTTCCGACTAATCGTTTTTTCTTCAAATTCCATGACAGACTCCTACTGGTTCTTAGGATGATGAGGTAAGCGTGTTGCGTACTCATCTTTGTTAACTTGTCGTCCACGGCCGATAGCAATGGCATCAGCAGGAACATTCTTGGTAATGGTTGAACCCGCTCCAACCAGAGAATTATCCCCAAGTTCTACAGGAGCAATAATAGTTGAGTTTGAGCCAACAAAGACATTATTGCCAATGACAGTTTTGTATTTATTTTTGCCATCGTAGTTGACTGTAATAGTTCCTGCACCAAAATTAACGTTGCTACCCACTTCACAGTTTCCAATATAAGTCAAATGACCCGCCTTGGTATTTTCACCGATTGAAGAGCCTTTTACTTCAACAAAATTTCCAATGTGAACTTGAGCAGCCAGACTTGAACCTGGACGGATATGGGCATAAGGGCCAACTGTTACACCGTCCGCAACACTACTTTCCTCAATCATAGAGTTGGTAATCACGGCTCCAGATCCAACGGTGCTATCTACGATATAAGTTCCATTTGTCAAAATAGTCTCCGCACCAATCTTCGTTTGACCTTTCAAGGTAACGTTGGCTTCAATTTGGACTTCGGGAGCAATCTCAACATCAATATCAATGTAAGTTGCTTCCGGATTAACAAAGCTAACACCGTTAATCATGTGAGTGTGATTGATACGGCGACGCATCACTGCTTCCGCAGTCGCAAGAGCTACACGGTCATTTACCCCAAGACTTTCATCAAAATCCTTGAGAGTATAGGCACCAACCTTCTCACCCGCATTACGGAAAATACCAATCACGTCAGTAATATAATACTCACCTTGGGCATTGTTGGTGTTGATGTTTTTAAGGGCTTCAAAAAGACGTTCATTGTCAAATACATAAGTTCCAGTATTGATTTCCTTAATTTGCTTTTCAAAGTCTGTAGCATCTTTCTGCTCCACAATGCGAAGAACTTCAGCATTATCATTGCGGACGATACGACCATATCCAAAAGGATCAGCTGCTTCAGCTGTTAAAATCGTCGCAACATTTTTGTGATTGATATGGAAATCTAAGAGGTTTTTCAAGCTTTCACCTGTAATCAGAGGAGTATCTCCAGCGATAACCAATGTGTGGCCAGTACGATTTTGGAGAATAGGCTCTGCCATCATGACAGCATGCCCAGTTCCTAGTTGTTCTGATTGGGTAACAAAGTCTGTCTGACCGGCTAATACTTGCTCAACTAGCTCTGCCTTGTGACCAACTACAGTAACTATTTTTTCAGGTTGAATAGCACCAACACTACGAAAAACATGTTCCAACATCGAAATTCCAGCTACTTTATGAAGTACCTTTGGAAGATCTGATTTCATGCGAGTACCTTTACCCGCTGCTAAAATAATGGCATAATTTGACATAATCTTCTCTTTTCTCTAGAAATTCCCTTATATTATACCATAATTTAGTTTCTTAGGAGTAAACAAACAGAGAAATAGGGAAAAGACGCCCATATATTCACTTTTTCCGATGTTTTCTTTGATTTTTTTATCTATTTACGTTAAACTATTTAAATATGAGAAAAAAGATTCATCCAGCTATTATTTTTACTTTATTTACTATATTTATAGCTATTTTGATCCTCAATAGACCAACTTATGAAGACCATCCTATCAAGTCAAAACCCAATGCAGTCCAGGTTGAAAATCAGGCCTTGCATAATCTTGACAAACCTATTATTGATGTCTCTGGTTGGCAAAGACCTGAGGAAATCAACTACGATACCTTGTCTCAAAATATTTCAGGTGTTATTGTTCGCGTCCACAATGGGGCTCAACATACTGAAAAAAATGATGCGGCTTATGCCAATGGTATTGATAAAGCCTATAAAAGTCATATTACAGAATTTCAAAAGCGTAATGTCCCAGTTGGAGTCTATGCTTATCTAGCTAGCCCCAGCAAGGAGGAAATGGAAAAAGCCGCTGAAGTTTTCTATAATGCTGCTTCTCCTTACAACCCTAGTTACTATTGGTTGGACGTGGAAGAAAAAACAATGTCTGATATGAATGAAGGGGTTGAAGCCTTTCGTGCTAAACTGGAATCTTTAGGTGCTAAAAACATCGGCATCTATATTGGAGTTTACTTCATGCAAGAACACAGTATTAATACAGATAAGTTTACTGCTATTTGGATTCCTTCCTACGGGACAGACTCTGGTTATTTTGAAACAACACCCAATACCAGTTTAGACTACGACCTCCATCAGTATACTTCAAAAGGAAGAATTGCTGGATTTGAACACCATTTAGATATTAATCTCATTTCTACCTTGAAGGAAAAAGAAGAAACCTTCAGAAAACTATTTTTAAGACCATAAAACAAGTGAAAATTGCTCTCTTTTTCACTTGTTTTTTCATTTTCTTCTCGTCTGTGTTATAATTGATAGAATAGAGAAAGAATTTTATGAAATTGAGGATTTTATGATGTTTTCATGGATTGCAAGAGTTATTAAGGGAATCGTCATCGCCTTAGGATTTATCCTACCAGGAATTTCAGGTGGTGTTTTAGCAGCTATTTTGGGAATTTACGAGCGAATGATTAGCTTTCTGGCTCATCCCTTTAAGGATTTTAAAGAGAATGTCCTATACTTTATCCCTGTAGCAATCGGGATGTTGCTAGGCATTGGTTTGTTTTCTTATCCAATCGAGTATCTGCTAGAAAATTACCAAGTCTATGTTTTATGGAGTTTTGCTGGAGCTATCATCGGTACGGTTCCTAGCCTCCTTAAAGAATCTACTCGGGAATCTGATCGTGATAAGATTGACCTAGTCTGGTTTTGGACCACCTTTATCCTTTCAGGCCTAGGGCTCTACGCGCTAAATTTTGTTGTTGGTTCTCTCAGTGCTAGTTTCTCTAGTTTCATCTTAGCGGGTGCTCTTTTAGCTCTAGGTGTCTTGGTGCCTGGTTTAAGTCCGTCAAATCTACTCTTGATTTTAGGATTGTACGCTCCAATGCTAACTGGCTTTAAGACCTTTGATTTATTCGGAACCTTCCTTCCTATTGGGATTGGTGCAGGAGCAACTCTTATTATCTTTTCAAAATTAATGGACCATGCCTTAAACAACTACCACTCGCGTGTATATCACTTTATCATTGGAATTGTTCTTTCAAGTACTCTCTTAATTTTGATTCCAAATGCTGGAAGTGCTGAAAGTATCCAATACACTGGACTTTCTATCGTGAGTTATGTTCTCATCGCCTTCTTCTTTGCACTTGGCATTTGGCTTGGTATCTGGATGAGTCAATTGGAGGATAAGTATAAATAATGGCAAAAAAAGTCAAGATTAAAAAAACCTTGGTCGAGCAAATCTTGACCAAGGCGGGTATTGACCATACTGGTATTCAGATCAACGCGCTTGAGGGTGAACTTCCTTCAGACTATGATCGAACACATATCTTTAAAACCTTGGCTCTGCTGGGTGACAAGACGGGGCCAATCGTCGGAATCGTTCCCATAACAGAACACCTCGCTGAGAAAAAACTAGCAAAGGTTTCTGGTAATAAAAAAGTGAGTATGATTCCACAAAAAGATTTGGAAAAAACGACAGGCTATATTCATGGGGCTAATAACCCTGTCGGCATTCGCCAAAAACATAATTATCCCATTTTTATTGATCAGACTGCTTTGGATTTAGACAAAATGATTGTCTCTGCTGGAGAAGTCGGGCATAGTATCATCATCCGACCTCAAGACTTAGCCAGCTTTGTAAAAGCGGACTTTGCTGACATCTTGGAGGAAAACAACTGATGAAACTCTATTTTGTCCGTCATGGTCGCACCCTCTGGAATCTTGAAGGACGTTTTCAAGGTGCTAGCGGTGACTCTCCCCTTCTTCCAGAGTCCATTGACACACTAAAACAACTGGGGCAGTATCTCAAGGAAATTCCTTTTGATACGATTTATTCTAGTGATTTACCCAGAGCAGTTAAGTCTGCTGAAATTATCCAAAGTCAACTCCAAACCCCTTGTCCTTTAGAAAGCATTCCAGACCTACGTGAATGGCAACTTGGAAAACTAGAGGGATCAAAAATCGCTACGCTCAATGCCATCTACCCACAACAAATCAAGGCCTTTCGCTCCAATCTGGCTCAGTTTGATACGAAGATGTTTGAAGCAGAGTCCCTTTACAGTACTGCCAAGCGGACTATTCAGTTTATCAAATCTCTGAAAGAGAGCAAGGCTGAAAGAATCATGATCGTGGGTCATGGCGCAAATCTCACTGCTAGCCTACGGACACTTCTAGGTTATAAAGAGGCTCACCTTCGCAAAGATGGGGGCTTGGCCAATGCTAGTTTGACAATTTTGGACACTGAGGATTTTGAATCCTTCACTCTCGAAAGATGGAATGATACTTCCTATCAAAGAAAATAATGAAACTTGATCCCAGCGGTCAAGTTCTTTTTAGTTTTCAAAGAATATCCGTGAATTTCTCTGCTATTTATGATAAAATGGGAGTATCGCAAAAAATGACTCATCGTATCCAATTTTGAGTAAAACTAGGAGGATCCCATGTCTACAGAACATATGGAAGAACTAAATGACCAGCAGATCGTTCGCCGTGAAAAAATGGCTGCGCTCCGTGAACAAGGAATCGATCCCTTCGGAAAACGTTTTGAACGTACTGCTAACTCACAAGAACTAAAAGATAAATTTGCAGAACTCGATAAAGAACAACTACATGAATTAAACGAAACTGCTACTATCGCAGGACGCTTGGTAACCAAACGTGGAAAAGGGAAAGTCGGCTTTGCCCATCTCCAAGACCGAGAAGGTCAAATTCAAATTTACGTTCGTAAAGACGAAGTTGGTGACGAAAACTACGAAATCTTCAAAAAAGCAGACCTTGGCGACTTCCTCGGTGTCGAAGGTGAAGTCATGCGTACCGATATGGGAGAGCTCTCTATCAAGGCAACACACATCACTCACTTGTCTAAAGCACTTCGTCCCCTTCCTGAGAAATTCCACGGTTTGACAGACGTTGAAACCATCTACCGTAAACGTTACCTTGACTTGATTTCTAATCGTGAAAGCTTTGAACGTTTTGTCACTCGTTCAAAAATCATCTCTGAAATCCGTCGTTACCTTGACCTAAAAGGTTTCCTTGAAGTGGAAACACCTGTTCTCCACAACGAAGCTGGTGGCGCTGCTGCTCGTCCGTTTATCACGCATCATAATGCCCAAAACATTGACATGGTGCTTCGTATCGCGACTGAACTTCACTTGAAACGTCTTATCGTTGGTGGTATGGAACGTGTCTATGAAATTGGCCGTATCTTCCGTAACGAAGGAATGGATGCTACTCATAACCCTGAGTTTACTTCTATCGAGGTTTACCAAGCTTATGCAGATTTCCAAGATATCATGGACTTGACTGAAGGAATTATCCAACACACTGCAAAAGCTGTTAAAGGTGATGGCCCAGTCAACTACCAAGGTACTGAAATTAAAATCAACGAACCATTCAAACGTGTTCACATGGTGGATGCTATCAAGGAAATTACTGGTGTTGATTTCTGGCAAGACATGACTTTCGAGGAAGCAAAAGCTATCGCTGCTGAGAAGAAAGTTCCAGTTGAGAAACACTACACTGAGGTTGGTCACATTATCAATGCTTTCTTTGAAGAATTTGTTGAAGAAACCTTGATCCAACCAACCTTTGTCTATGGACATCCAGTAGCTGTATCTCCACTTGCGAAGAAAAATCCTGAAGACGAACGCTTTACTGACCGCTTTGAGCTTTTCATCATGACTAAGGAGTACGGTAATGCCTTTACCGAGTTGAACGATCCAATCGATCAGCTTAGCCGTTTTGAAGCTCAAGCTAAAGCTAAAGAGCTTGGGGACGATGAAGCTACAGGTATCGACTACGACTACATTGAGGCTCTTGAATACGGTATGCCACCAACAGGTGGTTTGGGTATCGGTATCGACCGTCTCTGCATGCTCCTCACTGATACAACCACTATCCGTGATGTCTTGCTTTTCCCAACAATGAAATAAACTCTTATCCTCTGGCCCTTGTCAGAGGATTTTTAATACTAAAAGAGACTGAGATAAACTCAATCTCTTTTTCTTATTCTTGATTTTTAACTTGACTGGTGGCTACATCTTCCCCAAACCATTTTTGGCTGATCTCTTGGAACTTTCCTTCTTTGTATAGTGCAACAAAGGCTTGGTTAAAGGCATCTAGCAACGTTTTATCAGCAGGTCTAACACCCACTGCAAAAGCTTCACTTTCAAATCCAGCTGAAAAGACATTGTAGTCATTTAATATTCCTTCAGACTGGAGATAATAATTGGCATATACCCGGTCAATCACAAGGGCATCAATCCGATCATTTTTCAAATCAATTAAGGCTTCATTGAAACTTTGGTATTGATTAGCCTTCTGGTCTTTTACTCGATTCTTGAGTAGTGCGGGTTGTCCTTCAAAATTCAAATAACCAGAAGATCCAGCCTGGGCCCCTAAAACTTTGTCTGTCATATCCTGAATTGAATGGATATTTTGAGACTTTTTAGAGACCAAAACCTGTTGATTTTCCATATAAGGAATGGTAAAAGCAACCTTCTCTTTCCGCTCATCTGTAGCTGTATAGCCATTCCAGATGGCATCAATGGTACCATTTTGTAGTTCGGTTTCTTTCATATCCCAGTCGATGGGTTGAAATTTAATCTGAATTCCTAGCCTTTCAGAAACAGCTTGGGCTAGGTCAATATCAAAACCTGCATATTGGCCATTCTTTTCCTCAAATCCCATGGGAACAAAGGTATTGTCAAAGCCAATGGTAATGCTACCCTGCTTTTGATATTTGGCCCAATTATCCTGATTTGGATCACTTGCCTTCTGAGTACAAGCCGTCAGGAAGAAGCTAAAGAACAGAGCAAGTACAAGGGCAATTTTCTTTCTCTTCATAGGCACCTCCTAGTCCTACTTTGGATCAACCTTAAGGATCTGATCAGCAATGTTTTCCGCAAACTGAAGATCGTGGGTCACAACAATCTGAGTCATCCCACGCTCTTTATTTTGAAGGATAAGTTTTTCTACTTCTAATCGCAATTCTGGGTCTAAGGCTGATGTAGGTTCATCATATCCAATAATTTCTGGGTTAATCATCATAGCACGTGCTAAGGCCACCCGTTGTTTTTGTCCACCTGAAAGTGAGAATGGAAAGGCATCTGCATGTCCTGCTAACCCAAGTTGTTCTAACAAACCACACGCCTTCTTCTCAGCAACTTCCTTCTCCATGCTCATCGTTTTTATGGGCGACAAGGTTAAGTTATCTAGAACTGACAAATGCGGAAAGAGTTGAAAATCTTGGAAAACAAATCCCAGAAGATTGCGCTTTTCTAGTTCGTCTATAGCTAGCGATTCTCCATTATAGTAAATCTCTCCAGAATCGATGGTCTCCAGTCCAGCTAGCATACGTAATAGGGTTGTCTTTCCGCCTCCTGATGGACCTACGATTGCAAGGATTTGCTTTTCAGGAATTGATAGGCTGAAATTGGTTAAGATTTGTTTGCCACCAAAGGCCTTGTTGATATTTCGTAATTCTAACATAGCAATCCTCCTATCTGTAATAACTGTACTTCTTCTCAAGTTTTTTCGCTACAATGGTTACAAGACCAATCATAATCAAATAAATCGCTCCAGCTAAAAACATAGGAACAAGACTAGCATCACGATTGGCTGCTGTCCGACTAGCCAAAATCAAATCTGAAATCCCAAGGGCATAAACCAATGAAGTATCCTTGACCAAACTCATAATTTCATTAAAGACGCTCGGTAAGACAATCTTTGTAACCTGAGGCAAAATAATATAGCGCACTGTGTCAAAAGGACTAAACTTCAAGACCTTAGCAGCCTCGTACTGCCCTTTGGGTATGGTTTCAATCCCTCCACGAAAGATTTCTGCAAAGTAGGCTGCATAGTTCAATACAAAAGCGATCACAGCAGCAGGCAAACGATCTAAACGTATTCCAATGCTAGGGAGAACATAGTAAATAAAGATTAATTGCAAGAGCAAGGGAGTACCTCGCATCACCCAAATATAAAGGTCAATCAGATAATGGAGGGGTTTCCAGCGGACTTGTAAAGCAAAGGCAACGACAATACCTAAAGGAATTGAAAAGATCAAGACCAGAGCAAAGACTTGAAGTGTCATACTTGCACCGTTCAATAAACTTGGTAATATCTCAAACATATAAGACATACTGCACCTCCTAAAAATTATTGTTCCTATTATAGCATAAATAAACAATTTAGCAAGAGTTTTTGTAAAAAAATTCTATTTTTTCAAAAAAAAAACGTATCTGCCAAATTGACGGATACGTTCTTTTAGAGAGATAACTTTTAAAGTGTTTCTAAGAGTTCTTGCATCTGAACATCATCTGGAACGAGTTTTAAATAAGCTTCAGCTTGTACCTTGGCTTCTTCAAAATACCCCAATTCACGCAAAAGATAAGTATACTGCTCCAGAAATTCAGGATTATCCTTGAGATCAAGCGATAGTTCCTGATAGAGCTCATAGGCCCTATCTAAATCCTCGATTTCATGGTAAGAACGGGCAATCATCCATTTGGTCAAGAGATTTTCAGGTTCTTGACTTTGGAGAGCGATGATATCTTCGTACCGCTCTTGTTCCATATAAATGGTTGCAAGGCGAAGAAATATTTCTTCTGTATCCTCTGCATCTTCTTTTGCAGTAAGGAGAAACTGCTCTGCACTACTAGGATCATGCAATTCATACGAAAACTGAGAAGCAGCCAGTAAGAGCCGAGTTTCAAATGGATTTTTCTCCAAACCTTGTTTAGCGATACGAAGGGCCTCTTCCACCTGATGTTCCTTATGCAAAGCTTGACTATAACCATATTCATATCCTTCAAAGTCAGGTGAAATGGTATCAATTTGCTTAAAGTAAAGAACAGATTTTTGATACTCTTCTTGGTCAAAGTAAAGACTAGCCAGTTCAAAGGCAGTTTGGTCATCGTATTCTAATTCTAAAGCTTTTTCTAAGAATTCAGTTGCAGCTTCAAACTTACCTAACTGGGCATAAGCATAGCCAATTCGCTGATAGGTTGAGACACCCGTTTGCTCATAGATGGAGCGATTGTCTAATTGAGCATAGCCCTGAATAGCTTCCTGATAATTCCCTAACTCGCTATCCAACTCAGCCAAACCAAAAACTAATAAGGCATCATCTGAGTAATTTAAAGCTTCCAGTAACTTTTCACGCGCTACATCTGTCAATCCTTCCAATTGATAGAGGTCAGCCTTCAAGGCCAAGGCCGACACGTACCAGTCACTTTCGGGTGTGATTTCCTCAAGGTAAGCAAAGGCTTCCTCAACATTGCCATCCTCACTAGCAATGCTGGCTAAGTTCAGATTCACTTCTGCAAATTCTGTAACGATATGTTGGTAAATTTCTTTCGCTTGAGGATAAAAGCCAACTCCCTCTAGATAGTTTGCTAGTTCGTAAAGAACCTCACTTGAATCTGTTTCGAGGGCTTTGTGAAAATACTGATCCGCTTTGGTTAAATTCTGTTCATCCAAAGCCTGGAGCATACGTTGACTATTGTTCACTTTTGATTTCCTCCCCTTCTTCTTCATACAGACCGCTAACTTTTTTGTACCAGTTAAAGATAGCTGAAATAACGACCTTGGCAGAGGCATAGACAGGGATTCCCAGCAAGACTCCCCAAATACCAAACATAGAACCTGAAGTTAGGAGAACAAAGAGGACATTGATGGGATGAATGTTTAGCTGACTACCTAAAATAAGCGGAGAAACAAAGCGACCTTCAATCGTTTGTTCAACAATAAAGACAATAATCACTTTCAAAAGCATCACAGGGCCCGCTATTAAGCCCAAAACCAAAGCAGGCAACATCGCTAGAAAACTACCCAGGTAAGGTACTAGATTGAGGATACCAGCGGTAATACCAAGAGTCACAGCATATCTGAGACCAATAATCTTAAAGAAGATAATAAACATAATTGCCACGATAATAGCAACTGTAACCTGCCCTCTAACATAGTTTGACAACTGTTTATTAACATCTGACAAAACTTGTCCGACAGGTTCTTTTAACTTGTTTGGGATGAATTTAGTCAGGTAATCTCGCAAGCCTTTCCCATCCCTCAAAAGATAAAAGAGCATGAAGGGTACGATAATAACCGCAACAATGACCTGGGAAACGCTACTGATAAAGGCGCTAACCCAGTTAACAGCTTGAGAAGAGATTTTGCTGGCCCACATGGTCGCCTCACTAGAAACATTGGAAAGAACCTGCTCCAACTGTGGTCTAAAATCATCTGGCAAGCGTTTGGTTACAAGGTCATTGATCACCTTATCAGCATCTTCCAGGTATGTCGGCACATTCTTCGCAAAATTTAAGACTTGACGTTGCAGATTAGGAATTGCGACTGCCAGCCCCCAAATGATAAAGAGTCCAATAATAACAAAAACAATACTAATGGCAAGGACACGATTGATCTTGTGTTTCTCCATCCAGTCCACAATCGGATTGAGGAGGTAATAAAGTAAACCAGATAAAATAACTGGCAACATGACAACCCCTAGAAAATCCAAAACTGGTAAAAAGATAAAACTAATCTTACTTAGAATAAAAATATTTAGCCCCAGTAACAAGGTTACTAAAAATACAGTGATGGCTTTATTATCTAAAAACCACTTAAAAAACCAAGATAGGCTAAAATGTTTCTCTTTATGTTCCATAAATACATCCTTTCTGTCATTCTCTCATTATACCATTTTTAGACTAAAATAACTCTTTTTTAAAGTGCTTACATGGATGAATCTAGTGCTTCATGACTGCCATTTTGTGGTATAATGAACTTATCATTATTAAGAGGTATGGACATGAAAGAAACTGTTTATTTTGGAACTTACACTCGTCGCTTATCTAAAGGGATTTACAAGGCAGATTTTGATACAGAAACAGGCCAGCTTGCAAATCTTGAACTCTTTGCTGCTGAACCAAGTCCAACCTACCTTGCCTTTGACAAACAGCAACACCTATACACCGTAGGCAGCCAGGATGGTTTAGGTGGAATCGCTGCTTACAAGACAGATGGCGCTTTGCTAAATCATGTGGTTGAAGAAGGCGCTCCCCATTGTTATGTGGCAGTGGATGAAAAGCGTGGTCTCGTTTATGGAGCCAACTATCATAAAGGTCAAGTTCTGGTTTATAAACGTCAAACGGATGGTAGCCTCATCCAAACGGATCTAGATCAGCATAGTGGACAAGGTCCTCATGAAAACCAAACTTCCCCACATGTACACTATACAGACCTAACACCTGATCAGTATCTCGTGACATGTGACCTTGGTACGGATGAAGTAACGACCTATGATGTTAGTCCAGAAGGAAAACTAAATAAACTCTACACTTATCACAGCCAAGCTGGAGCAGGTGCACGCCACATCGTTTTCCACCACCACTATAAGATTGCCTATCTCATCTGCGAACTTAATAGCACTATAGAGGTCTTGATTTATGATGGGGTTGGTGAATTTGAACGCATGCAAGTTATTTCAACCTTACCAGATGGATACGAAGGCTTTAATGCTACTGCTGCCATTCGTCTTTCAAAAGATGGCAAATACCTCTATGCATCCAACCGAGGTCATGATTCCATTGCAGTCTATACAATCCTCTCTGATGGTAGCTTGGAATTATTAGAGATTGTACCAAGCCATGGTAAAAATCCACGTGATTTCGACCTAACTCCTGATCAAG
The DNA here is from genome assembly GCA_905221465.1 of bacterium. Taxonomy (GTDB): domain Bacteria; phylum Bacillota; class Bacilli; order Lactobacillales; family Streptococcaceae; genus Streptococcus. The sequence continues at coordinate 613,760 of CAJNDG010000001.1, forward strand.
AGTTTCTCATTGCTGTTCATCAAGATTCTGATAACGCAACCGTCTTTAAGCGCAATCCTAAAAGTGGCCGTCTTGCGGAGCTTTCTAACGACTTCCATGTCCCTGAAGCAGTCTGCATCAACTTCCCACATTAAAAAAAATGAACTTGAGTTTCAAGTTCATTTTTTATAGTCTATTTCCGACATTGATACGGTTGATAGCACGTTGCAATGCGATTTTTGCACGACGTTCTTGGTCAATCAAATGCTTGTCATGGGCTTCTTCGATTTCTCGTTCAGCTCGAAGTTTCGCACGTTCTGCACGACTGATATCGATATCACGAGCGCGCTCTGCTGAGTCTGCTACAATGGTAATGATATCATTAGCAATCTCGATAATTCCTCCGTTCACTGCTATCCAGTTCACATGAGTATCATCATCGATACGTTTTACCTTCACTTCATCAACCGCTAAAACCGCAATCATATTTTCATGTCGTGGCAAGATCCCCATCTCACCATCCAGAGTTCGTACCGATACAAAGCTGGCATGGTGATCATAGACGAGGCCATCTGGTGTCACGATCTGGACAGTTAAATGAGCCATAGATCACCTCTTAAAATCCCATTTTTTCTGCCTTAGCAATGACGTCTTCGATTGAACCGACACCACGGAAGGCATCTTCTGGTAGCTGGTCATGTTTTCCTTCAAGGATTTCCTTAAAGCCACGAACTGTTTCCGCTACTGGCACATAAGAACCAGGTTGGCCAGTAAATTGTTCGGCAACGTTGAAGTTTTGTGACAAGAAGAACTGGATACGACGGGCTCGTGCAACCAAGGTCTTTTCTTCATCAGAAAGTTCATCCATACCAAGGATAGCAATGATATCTTGCAATTCATGGTAACGTTGAAGGACACGTTTAACCTCAGCAGCAACTGCGTAGTGCTCCTCACCAACAATCTCAGGTGCCAAGGCACGAGAGCTTGAAGCCAACGGATCAACGGCTGGGTAGATACCCAACTGTACCAACTTACGTTCCAAGTTTGTTGTTGAATCCAAGTGAGCAAAAGCTGTTGCTGGCGCAGGGTCAGTGTAGTCATCCGCTGGCACATAGATAGCCTGGATAGAGGTTACAGAACCCTTCTTAGTTGATGTGATACGCTCTTGCAATTGACCCATTTCAGTAGCAAGTGTTGGCTGGTAACCAACGGCTGAAGGCATACGACCCAAAAGGGCAGATACTTCTGAACCAGCTTGAGTGAAACGGAAGATATTGTCGATAAAGAGAAGCACATCTTGGCCTTCTACATCACGGAAGTATTCGGCGATTGTCAAACCAGTAAGGGCAACACGCATACGGGCTCCTGGTGGCTCATTCATCTGACCAAATACCATGGCTGTTTTCTCGATAACGCCTGATTCTTTCATTTCCCAGTATAGGTCGTTCCCTTCACGAGTACGTTCCCCAACACCAGTAAATACTGAAATACCACCGTGTTCTTGGGCAATGTTGTGAATCAATTCTTGGATCAAGACAGTTTTACCAACTCCGGCACCACCGAAAAGTCCAACTTTACCACCTTTAAGGTATGGGGCAAGAAGGTCGATAACCTTAATCCCTGTTTCCAAGATTTCAGATGAGGTAGACAATTCATCAAAAGTTGGAGCTTTCTTATGAATTGGCTGACGCTCAGCGTCCTCAGCGAAAGGAGCATCCAAGTCAATGGTATCTCCCAAAACGTTGAAGACACGTCCCAAAGTTTCTTTACCTACTGGAACGGAGATTGGACGGCCTGTGTCCAAAACTTCCATTCCACGAGTCAAACCATCTGTTGATTCCATGGCGATCGTACGGACCATACCATCACCCAACTCCAAGGCTACTTCAAGGACGATTTTTGTTTTTCTTTCGTCATTTTTGTAGACGACAAGTGCATTGTTAATCTCAGGAAGTGTTTCCCCTGCTGCAAACAAGACGTCTACAACGGGTCCGATAACCTGAGCAATTTTACCTGAACTCATCTCCTTCTCCTATTCTATATAAGATACTGTCGGTTCCTAGCTCAACTAGGTCCTAAGTTCATTTTGATACATACAGGGTAAAGCCTTATTCTAAGGCACTAGCACCTGCTACAATTTCTGTAATTTCTTGTGTAATCGCCGCCTGTCTGGCACGGTTATACTGGATTGTCAAATCATTGATAACTTTCTTGGCATTATCAGTCGCTGTCTGCATAGCTGTCATACCAGCGGCATTTTCAGCTGTCTTGGCATCGATAATAGCCCCGTAAATCATACTTTCAGCATACTGTGGCAACAACTGCTCTAGAATCTCATCACGGCTCGTTTCCAACTCAAAGGTCAAGCTATACTCTTCATCCGCTTCATTTGGATCCAAGTCAACAATCGGAAGCATTTGTTCCACACGCATTTGACTTGTGAGAGTATTGACATGATGGTTGTAGCAGACGTACAATTCATCAAAAAGTTCGTTTTGGTACATCTCAATCGTTTTTGAAATAATTTTACGAACTTCATCAAAACTAGGTTGATCTGCCAAGCCACGTAGTTCATAGATTGGCTGAATACCACGAGCCTTAAAGAAATCAGCTCCCATACCACCAATACAGATTATCTCAAAATCTTTACCATCTGGATGGTATTCTTCTTTCAACTCCATAACGGCTTTCAGGATGGAAGCATTATAACCACCAACCAAGCCACGGTCTGAAGTGATAACGATATAGCCTGTTTTCTTAACTGGGCGACTGATGAGCATCGGATTGGTTGAACCACCAGATCCGTTACCATGCAGAATATCCGTCAAAAGCTTACGAACTTTCTGAGCGTAAACTTGGAAGTTGCGCGCTGCTTCTTCAGAGCGACCTAACTTGGCAGCCGATACCATTTGCATGGCATTAGTGATTTGACTCGTATTTTTGGTTGAGGCGATTTTTGTTTTAATATCATTTAGAGATACTGCCATCTGACACCTCTATTCTTATTGGAAGCTGGATTGATTGAGAAACTCTGTAATCGCAGCATCCAAGACTGCTTCTTCTGGCAAGTCTTTTGTTTCACGAATGGTTTCCAAAATCTCTGGATAATGAGCATCAAAGAAAGTATGGAACTCTTCCTCAAAACGAACAATGTCATCTACAGGAATCGTATCCAAGAAACCATGTGTCAAAGCATAGAGAATGGTTACTTGTTTCTCAACAGGTAGTGGTTTATGGACAGGTTGTTTCAATACTTCCACAGTACGACGTCCACGATTTAACTTAGCCTGTGTTGCTGCATCCAAGTCAGAACCAAACTTAGTGAAGGCTTCCAACTCACGGTATGAAGCAAGGTCGATACGAAGTGTACCAGCAACTTTCTTCATGGCTTTAATCTGTGCCGAACCACCTACACGGGATACAGATGAACCCGCATCAATGGCTGGACGAATACCCGCATTGAAGAGACCATCACCAAGGAAGATTTGTCCGTCAGTGATAGAAATCACGTTGGTTGCGATATAGGCAGAGATATCTCCCGCTTGTGTCTCGATAAATGGTAGGGCTGTAATAGATCCACCACCAAGCTCATCAGAAACTTTAGCTGAGCGCTCAAGCAAACGGCTGTGGAGGTAGAAAACATCCCCTGGGAAGGCTTCGCGACCTGGTGGACGACGAAGCAAGAGGGAAAGCTCACGATAAGCGACCGCTTGTTTTGAAAGATCATCATAAACGATCAAAACATGCTTCCCTTGGTACATAAACTCTTCTGCCATAGCTACACCAGCATAAGGAGCTAGGAAGAGCAATGGAGATGGTTGTGAAGCAGAGGCTGTCACAACGATTGTGTAGTCCAAGGCACCGTACTGACGAAGTGTTTCTACTTGCGTACGAACTGTTGATTCTTTTTGTCCAATTGCTACATAGATACAGATCATATCTTGCCCTTTTTGGTTCAAGATTGTATCAATCGCAATGGTTGTTTTCCCTGTCTGACGGTCACCGATAATCAACTCACGTTGACCACGACCAATCGGTACAAGGGCGTCAATAGCTTTCAAACCTGTTTGTAATGGTTCTGATACAGACTTACGTTGCATAACGCCAGGAGCTGGCGCTTCTACTGGACGAGTCTTGTCAGTATGGATATCACCAAGACCATCAACTGGACGACCGAGTGGGTCGACAACACGTCCGATTAGGCTGTCCCCAACAGGTACTTCCATAATTTTACCTGTACGGCGAATGGTATCACCTTCACGAATATCTGTAAAGTCTCCAAGAATGATAATCCCAACGTCTGTAGACTCCAAGTTTTGCGCCATCCCATAAGAGCCGTTTTCAAAGATCAACAACTCTCCACTCATGGCATTTTCAAGACCGTGAGCACGCGCAATTCCGTCCCCGATATAGGTTACAACACCTGTTTCAGACACATCAAAATTGGGTTTGAAATTTTCAATTTGTTGCTTAATTAAAGCGCTGATTTCTTGTGCGTTAATTGCCAAAAGAACACCACTTTCTATTTCAAATTTTCTTTAACAACTCGAAGTTGTTGTTTTATACTCACATCAATTGTCTTGTGATTAGCAAAAATGACAAAACCACCAATGAGTCCTTCATCAATTTGTTCTTTAATACTCCGTACTTTCAGAGACATTTTTTTCTCTATCAAGGGAAGCAAACGTTCCTTCTGTTCATCCGTTAAAGGATGAGCTGAAGAAATCGTGACTACAAAATGATTGGTTTCTCTTTCAAGACGATTCAAACAATCAACAATGATATCATAAAAAAGATTTGCTCTGTGATTGTAAATCAGAACCTGAATAAAGTTTTGCATTAAAGGTGAGACAGAGTCTTGAAAGAAACAAACTGTTTTTTCCTTATCAGACTCATCAACTGCCACCTGAGCTAAAAAAGAAGGTAAGCCCGTTTCTTCTGCGACTTGCTTGATTTGATCCAAGTCTGAAAAAATCCGGTCCTCTTCTCCTTTTTCAATCACTAATTGGACAAAAGGCATGCTGTATTTTTCAATTACCTTTGCTGTTTTCTTGTCCATTAGGCTTCTCCTAGCTGATCGATATACTGATCAATGAGTTCCTTATGAGCATGACTGTCAAGGTTTTTTGAGATGATTTTACCAGCGAGACTAACGGTCAAATCTGCCACCTCGCCCTTAACACTTTGCAAAGCCTCAGCTTTATTCTGAGCAATTTCTTGATTCGCCTTCTCTTTTAAGCGACCCGCTTCTACTTTAGCATCTGCCAGAATATCTGCTTTACTCTTCTCTGCAGTCTCTTTAGCATTTTCAATGATTGTTTTGGCTTCGTTGCGACTACCAGCCAATTCATCTTCACGTTTTTGGGCAAGAGTTTCTGCTTTTTGACGAGCCTGTTCAGCTCCATCAATATCGGCAGCGATTTTATTTGCCCTTTCTTCGAAGACACTTGTCAAGTTTGACCACGCATATTTCTTAACTAAGACAATCAAAAGGATAAAAGAGCCAGCGATTAAAATAAAGTTACCAATTAATTCACCTACTGTTACGTGCATCTGTTACTCCTTTCTACTCTTCTCCATCATTTATCTTATTTCCTAAGTACATAGAAGACAACATGGTAAACACATAGGCTTGGATGCAGGAAATAAAGACAGAAAAGGCTGTCCAAGCCAAGTTAGCACCAAAAGCAACTGGATACCAATATAGAGCTTGATGAGATAGAGTGATTAGCAAACTAGCCATCACTTCTCCAGCAAAGATATTTCCGAACACCCGCAAGGCAAGTGATAAAAAGTTGGTAAACTCTTCTAAGATATTCATGGGAGTCATAAAGCCAGGTGTGATATAGGCTTTTAGATATTTTTTAATCCCACGGCGACGAATCCCTTCAATATGGGTCATCAGGATAATTCCAAATGACAAGGCCAAGTCAAACTGGAGATTTGCAGTTGGCGATGTCCAAAGGTTTGTCCCATCTGTAGTTTGAAGTTTGGCCATCAAACCGAGGTTATTTGCCAGTACCATAAATAGAAATAGACAAAGGAAAAAGAGCGAGTAGTCTTTCATGTAGCTTTTACCAATGTTAGGTTCTGTAAATCCAATAACGAAGTCATAGAAATACTCAAGTACATTTTGCTTTCCTTTGGGTTTCAAAGTCATATTGCGACTTGCCCAATAGATAAAGCCAAAAACAACTCCCACAATCAACAAGGTCATGGCTAACATGGTTAAATCAAAGGTAACAGGACCAATATTGATGGTTGGATTGATACTTTCTTCCATCTAGAATCCTCCCTTTTCTTCTCGTTCCATTTGTCTATTTGATGACGAATGAAAAGACGAGGGTAACCAAGAACGTTCCTTCAATAAAGGCAATCCCCATGATCATTAAGCTACGTAATTGTGGGATGATGTCTGGTTGGCGAGCTGCTGATTTGAACAAACCGTTCATCAACATACCTTCTGCAAGAGATACACCCATACAGGCAAGACAAAGACCGAAAAATGTTAAATTCATGATGAATTCTCCTTTTATTTAAAATTTACTTACTTAGTTTAGTCCTAAAATTTTGATTTGTCAACTTTTTACTTACGTTGAAAGCGTTTCAGATAATATATTTCTATTTTTGCTATTTTTACACCATTCTATAGAAAGTTTTTCCATTTTAGATTGCGAGTTTTTCTTGATTTTACTATATTTTCTGAAATAAACTGAAAAATACAAGTTTGAAACTTGTATTTTTCAGTTTATTTAAAATAGTAGGAATAGTGTTGTTTACAACCTGGATTAAATGGAGCACTGCAGTAAGGACAAGCCATCTGTTTTTGGTATTCTTGGAAAGTCATTGTCCTCTTACAAACCCCACATAAAATCGGTCGATCCTCAGAAAGCGCCAAAGGATAGGGCGAAAAAACATGCGTTTCTATAGCATTGTGGCACTGATAGCAAGCATAATATTTTTTACACTCATAGCACTGAAGAGAAACGATGTCCTTTTCGCCATGATAATGAACACATCTGCCTTCATCATCAACTAACAAACCTTGTGCTTGATTCATTCACTTTTCCTTCTCTAGGCACGAACTGTGACGCTGGTTCCATCTTCTTTATAGAGATTGATAAGACCTTCCTTGAGAGCGCGAACCATGTCCCCAGCTTGAACAGGTTGTGGGACTTTAATTGTCAAGAGTTCCATTGGATTTGGAGCACGGTCAATTTTATTACCCTTGGCATCATGAAGGTCTTCGATATAAGTCTCAAAATGACGGAAACCTGGTCCATAAAACTCGACTTGATCGCCTTCGTTGATGACATTCCGTTGACGAATGGTTGCCGTTTGAGTCGCATCATCGTACGCAACCACTTCAGCGACAAACTTGTACTCAGGAATTTTACGACGAGCGCCAAATAACTGTTCGTTTTCTGTAGGTGTACCATAGTAGAAACCTGTTGCCAATTCACGTTGGGCAACCTTCCACATCTCGTCTACCAAGTCCTGTTTGATGGCTTCAAATTTCTCGGGACTTTCGAGATAAGCATCTACAGCCGCCTTGTAACAGTTGGTCACAGTTGAAACATAGTGAATCGACTTCATACGGCCTTCAATCTTGAGACTGTCTACACCATTTTCAATCATATCTGGGATATGGTCAATCATAGACATGTCGACGGCTGACATTGAAAATTCTTCTGGAATTTCACCTTTCAGACTTTTACGTTCTTGACCAAAGGGCATGTCGTAAAGATCGTATTTCCAACGGCAAGACTGTGAACAACCACCACGGTTGGCATCACGCATACTCATGTGGTTTGATAGCGTACAGCGACCTGAGTAAGAAATACACATGGCTCCATGGACAAAGGCCTCAATTTCTACATCAGTGCGTTTGCGAATCTCTGCCAATTCTTCCATTGAAACTTCACGGGCCAAAACCACGCGAGTTAGACCAAGTTCTTTCCAGAACTCAAGAGTTTCATAGTTGGTCGCACTGGCTTGGGTTGAAAGGTGGATTTCAAGACCTGGTGCTTCTGTTGCTGCAATCATAATCAAGGCCGGATCTGACACGATAACTGCCGCAATCCCTATGTCACGCAACTTACGGAACCATTCTCCAGCACCAGCTTCGTTTCCTTCGTGCATAACCATGTTAGCAGCCACATAGACCTTGGCACCGTACTTAGCAGCAAACTGCACGCCTTCTTCCATCTGTTCAAAGGTGAAGTTTCCTGCACGGCTACGAAGACCATAGGCCTGTCCACCGATGAAGACTGCGTCCGCACCATATTGAACAGCTACTTTCAGCTTCTCTAAAGTCCCTGCAGGTGATAAAACCTCAGGACGTTTTAATGTTTTTGTCATTTTTTCTCCTATTTGCAATATAAAAGTTTGACGTTTTTCCTTCTCATTTTATAGTAAATAATAGATAAAATCAAGCCTAGACAGATTGTTTTGACAATTCTAATCTTTTCTAAAACAAAAAACTAGCCTTTCTAGACTAGTTATTTTCAAGATAAAATTCAAAGCGTTCGCCCACGTATTGACTCTTTACATACTCGAAAGCCGTCCCATCTTCAAGATAAGAGACCTGAGTCAAGGCTAAAATGGCATGCCCCTTTTCGACTTCTAGATAGTGAGCAATCTTTTCCTTAGCCAATCTCGCATAAATGGTCTGTTGGGATTTGCCAATCCGGTAGCCATGTTGCTGCAAGGTTTGGAAGAAATGACTGGTGATTTCTTCTTTTTTGAAATCCTTGATAAATTTCTCAGGAATGGATGCGACTTCATAGACTAGCGGAACTTGGTCAGCGTAACGCACCCGTTCCATACGGATAATATTCTCTGTCGGAGTAATCCCTAGCTTAGCGACCTCTTGCTCATTTGGAATGGTTCTTCTGTAAGAAATGAGTTGACTAGAAGGTACTTTCCCCTGAGATTTGACAATCTCCGTAAAACTAGTCGTTCCCCGCATTTTTTCTTGGACACGAGTGCTAGAGACAAAAGTCCCACTTCCTACACGACGCTCCAAAACTCCTTCCTCAACCAAGAGGGAGATAGCTTGGCGTAATGTCATCCGGCTAACCTGAAACTGTTCCGCTAAATCTCGCTCACTTGGAAGTCTCTCTCCGATTTTCCAATGATGCTCATCTATATCCTTCTTAATCTGATCGTGGATTTTCATATAAGCTGGTAACATGATTCTCACTTCTTTTCTTTATTTTCTCCATTGTACCGTATTTGCTAAGAAAAAGTCAAACTTTGCCTTGTTTAGTTGGTAATTCGCCCCTATTTGTGATAGAATATTGAAAAAGATATTTCTTTTGAGAAAGGAAAAAGATGAGCAACATTTCAACTGACTTGCAAGATGTCGAAAAAATCATCGTGCTGGACTATGGTAGCCAATACAACCAGCTAATTTCACGCCGTATTCGTGAAATCGGTGTTTTTTCAGAGTTAAAAAGTCACAAAATCTCAGCCGCAGAGGTTCGTGCGATTAACCCTGTAGGGATCATCCTCTCTGGTGGACCAAACTCTGTATACGAAGATGGTTCATTTGATATTGACCCAGAAATTTTTGAACTTGGCATTCCAATTTTAGGAATCTGCTATGGTATGCAACTTTTAACTCATAAACTTGGAGGAAAAGTTGTCCCTGCAGGTGATGCTGGTAACCGCGAGTATGGCCAATCACCACTTACCCATACCACTTCTGCCCTCTTTGAAGGGACTCCTGAAGAACAGATTGTTTTGATGAGCCATGGCGATGCTGTTACAGAGATTCCAGCTGATTTCGTTCGTACTGGAACTTCTGCTGACTGTCCTTATGCAGCTATTGAAAACCCTGACAAGCACATCTATGGTATCCAATTTCACCCAGAAGTTCGACATTCTGTCTATGGAAATGATATCCTTCGCAACTTTGCCCTTAATATCTGTAAGGCTAAAGGCGACTGGTCAATGGACAACTTTATCGATATGCAGATCAAGAAAATCCGTGAAACTGTAGGTGACAAACGTGTTCTTCTCGGCCTATCAGGTGGTGTTGACTCTTCTGTTGTTGGAGTTCTTCTTCAAAAAGCGATCGGTGATCAATTAATCTGTATCTTTGTAGACCACGGTCTTCTCCGTAAGGGAGAGGCTGACCAAGTTATGGACATGCTTGGTGGTAAGTTTGGTTTGAATATTGTCAAAGCAGATGCTGCAAAACGCTTCCTTGATAAACTTGCAGGGGTTTCTGATCCTGAACAAAAACGGAAGATTATCGGAAACGAGTTTGTTTATGTCTTTGATGATGAAGCAAGTAAGCTAAAAGATGTAAAATTCCTTGCTCAAGGAACACTATACACTGACGTGATTGAGTCTGGAACTGATACTGCTCAAACTATCAAGTCACACCACAACGTGGGTGGTCTTCCAGAAGACATGCAATTTGAACTGATTGAGCCATTGAACACTCTTTATAAAGACGAAGTCCGTTCCCTCGGTACAGAGCTTGGTATGCCAGACCACATCGTATGGCGCCAACCATTCCCAGGACCAGGACTCGCTATCCGTGTCATGGGTGAAATCACTGAAGAAAAACTAGAAACTGTTCGTGAGTCTGATGCTATCCTGCGTGAAGAAATCGCTAAAGCTGGCCTTGACCGTGACATCTGGCAATACTTCACTGTCAACACAGGCGTTCGTTCAGTCGGTGTTATGGGTGACGGTCGTACTTACGACTACACCATCGCCATTCGTGCGATTACTTCTATCGATGGTATGACAGCTGACTTTGCCAAGATTCCTTGGGAAGTCCTTCAAAAAATTTCTGTACGTATCGTAAACGAAGTGGATCACGTTAACCGTATCGTCTACGACATTACAAGTAAACCACCTGCAACCGTTGAGTGGGAATGATAGATATTATAATAAAAAGGCTTTGAAATCAGCATTTCAGTGCCTTTAATAAAATAATCGCAAACAATTTGCAAACAAAAGGAGAATATAAGTGGCTACTCACGAATTAAGAAAAAGAAGTAACTGGCAAACTACAAGTGGTGCTGCTGCGTTAGAGGCTGAAGCAAAATTTCACTTAGCTCTTCAAAATGCATTAGATAATGTTTACCCAGATAAATTTCAGGTTGATAGAAGTCCTACAGATTTTAATGATATTTACTCAACCTACGAATTACCTCAAGAAACTTTAGAGCAAATTAACAATATTGACTTGACCGAAAAATATAAAAACGGTAATTTAAAGCATGTTTGGGGGATTGAAATGGACTTTGCAATTAGAAATTTAAAAAATAACAAAGTCATTTTTGGAGAAATTAAAAGACAAGATGGTTGGATTGAAGGAACAGAAAGCTCTACTGGTAGAGGCAATGCCCACGAACGGAGTTGTAAATACTTTACACCTGGGCTAATGAAAGCTATTAAAGAAAAAAGTAACTTGAATACAGATGAGATTTTACCATTTTGGCTTGTACTAATTGGGGATATTACTAAGGACCCTAAAAGAAATAGGGAAATTGCATTTTGGTATCAAGGGTTTGAAAAAAATTATTATATGTGGCGTGACACTGAGGATGTAGACTCACTACTAGATTTCTTTGAAAATAATTTACTTCCTTATCTTTTATAAATAAAAAGCAGTTGGACCACCAACTGCTTTATTCATTATCAATCTCGTGTTGCGATAATATTGCTATTTTTGACTCTGGGATTTCTAGTCCCCAATTATCCCAACCTATAAAGTTTTTTCTAGCGAATAACTCTATCTTCTTTTGTTCTGGAAACATTCTTGTGATTCCATCGATAATTTCTTCAGGTTTCTCACTATGTTTCCCCCTTTTGAGTGAAACCAACTGTCGTACATTTCTTGCTCCTCTTGGGGTTGGGAACTTTCCTCTTTTAAACGCAAGAACAAATTCTGTTTGTGATAAGGTATACCGTCCAGGATTGTGGATTTGTTTGTCCCAAACGAATGCCACTGTCTTATATTCAAACCCCCAGGCTTCTCCTAATTTTATGGAATTAGCCATTTGTGGACCAGTAGTCCACATAAACAAAATACAATCGTCAGCAGCAATTGACTTAACATCTAGTTCCATTAATTGTTTTAATTTAACAGTTGGATATTTAAAATTTGCGGCACTGATAAATATATTTTTTTCAAACCCTACATTTTCAGCCTTAATTGTAGTTTTATCATACTGCATTTTTCCTCCGTAATCCCATGGTGGATCTGCATATATTACATCGTATTTTTCTTTTGGTAGTATAGGATAAAATTCGTCTAACGGGTTAATTTTATTTTTTCTTTTTGCTTCTTTACTATAGATAGAGTAAGCAGTAATTTCTTTTTTTACCATAGTTCCTCCTTTTATATTTACCTTACCTATTGTAACATAAAACGTGAATTCTATAAATCTTTGGTGTATTGATTTTTTATATGTCGTCTTTTTATAACCGTTTTTTCTAAATTTAGAATATTATTCAGTTTATTTGCTACCTCTCTATTCATATTCGGATATAAGTGTCCATAAGTTCCTAGTGTTGTCTTAATATCCTCGTGTCCCAGTCTATCACGAATAACAAGTGCGTTTTCTCCTAAAGAAATTAAAAGGCTTGCGTGAGAATGTCTCAAGGCATGTGTCTTAATTCTGTGAACTCCAGCCAACTTTGAATGACGTGTAATAATATGACTTGTTGCACTTTTATTTGTTGGCAATCCATTATATGAAAATACAAAATCTGTCACAATATTTTTTCTTTGAAGACCTTTCCATTCGCTCAAATAATTTAATGTAACATCATCAAGAGCGATAATTCTATTACTAGCCAATGTTTTTGGTTCTGTGATGTAAAACTCATTAGAAGTTTTATAATACATATTTTTATTAACTTCTAAAGTTTTCTCTGAAAAATCAATATCATCCCATTGTAAGGCCTGTGCTTCCCCTATTCTAATACCTGTCATGAAAAGAGTATAAATAAGAGTAAAAGCAAATCTATCATAATAGTCACTAATGTCAAAAGTTGAAAAGACCTTTTCAGCTTCTTCTTTCGTCCAAAAATCCACCTTCTGTCTTACTTTTTTTACATTGCCTACTTGCTTAGCGATATTCTTTTGAAGTAATCCTAGTTTTACAGCAAGATCTAAACTTTTTTGAAATAGACCATGTATAGCTCTAACATAGCCTGATGAATATTTTGCCGAGAGGTTATTCTGCCACTTCTTAACCATTGGGGCATTTATATCTTTTAATTTTCTGTTAAAGAAATATTTTAAGTGAATTTCCATTGCAGATAATCGACTTTCAAATGTTTGTAGCTTAACCGCTTGCTTATAATCTGGCTTAAAATACGTTTCGTAAAATTCTCTATACGACATAGTTGAATTTTTCTTAACTGCTGAATCAGAAAAATCATTCATATAGGCTTCATAACCTTTTTTAGCTTCTAGTTGATTTTTATACCCTCGTCCCCAATGCTGGAGTCGTTTCCCATGTTCGTCGTAACCTAAACTAGCCACAAAGTACCATAATCCAGATTTTTTATCTTGATATACATGGGAAATTTTAGGCATGATTCTTTTCCTCTAATTCTTTGGTATTAATAGGAAAACCTAGTATATGCTCAACGGATGATAACGGAACACGTCCTAATCGTTTAGAAGAGTAATAGCCATATCCTTTATTTACAAGGTATAGCTTAGCTCTACGTACAATATCGGCTGATTGTGATGGCCCGAACCCCATTTTTTGAAGTTCATGTTTTGTTATGGTCTGCATATTGCTTACCTCCTTTTCTTGTTATACTGTTCAAAAATTACGATATTTTCAAAATAATCATTTTCAATTTTATAAGTTTTAGTATAATGTGGCTCAATTCCTATTAGTTCCTTTGCTGAATGATAGGGTATTTTAATTCTTTTAGGGTATTTTATCCCCTTGCTTTTTCTGTAGATTCTAACTCCTCTAGGATATAGCCACAACCTACTTCCTTTTACATATTTTTTCTTGCTTGAATTATCTTCTGAAAATTCGGCATTTGTTAAATATGCTGATAAATATGCCCCTATGTTATCAATATTTTTCAATCTTTCAATTCTACACATCCCAAGTCCCCATACAGATTCAAACTCTTGGTAGGGAAGATATAGACTAGATGAACTACTTTTCAATAATAAATGAAGATGAAAGCCATGCCATTTTAAAATATCATTACCCTCTATACCGTGTGGTTCTAAAATTGCAATATACTCTAATTTTTCTTTATATTTATAATTCAGTCTCTTAATAAATTTATTAAACTCTTTATATATCAACGATGGTTGTTTAGCTATGATAGTATCTTTGAATGTTAATGTTGCCCACAGTTCGTTCTTTCGTCCTGAAAAATTTGCATTTATAAGATACCTTAATTTTTTCATTGTTTGCTTAATTGAGTTTTCGCTCTGGTTTCTCGTTTCTGTGTGTTCGTAATATTTGATTTCTCCTGTCGATTTTATAACATACCTGTCAGAATCAATCTTCAAGATATTATTTTGTCTATTTGATTTTTGTAAATACTGTACCTCATATATGTCATTCATAAGCGTAACAGTAACAAAATCATCAGGATGGATTGAAAAATCTCTGCTGTCGTCCATACGACCACCTCGCCTATGATTTTTCAAGATTCTCTTATTGTTTAATTAAAAACAAGCCAATTATCAAAATCGTTCCGATTTTGAAGACTCTAAAAAGCTATTGATGGTCGCTCCGCTCAAATGCTTAAGGCATTTGCTCATCAACAACTTTTTAGAGTGTCATTAGGACATGTTTTCAAGAATAGCTTTATCTAGACAATCCAGATAATCACTACTGTTTTTTGGTAGTAACGGTGCTTCAAAGTAAACTGGTTCTATATGTTTACCGTCAATCATGATATGACCAGCTGCTATTTCTTTTACAGTTTGAAATTCAGTATTACTATTTCCGAAAAGCATTCTGCGAGCGTCACTTGTCATATTGCCCATACCGATACGCACACTAAATTGGTCTCTTTGTTGCCCAGTTAAGCCATTATTTAAATTAGAAGATATATCTGGTCGTTGCATAATCAATACTATCTCTATACCCACCATACGTCCTTTTAGAAGTAAGTTGTTAAAGTATCCTGTAATTTCTTTAGCAACTTTTGAATTAGCAACAGATAGGACAGCCGAAAATTCATCGATGATAACCACTAAGGGTTTAGCATTATCAATATCTTTCCAAGTCTTGCCAAAAGAGTGTTCATCTTCTGCAAACCATTCAGAATACCTACGCTCCATTTCAGCATTAACTTCTCTGAATAATCTTGCTATTTCATTTTCTGAAACAGCAAGATTTTGAACTTCACCATATTTTTTTAAGTCTATTCTCCTACAAATAATAGCTAAATCTGCCGACTTTGGGTCACACACATAAATATCACAACCTCCACCTTTACCTTTAATACTTAAATAATCAAGTATCAACATGCTGACAAGGTAAGTCTTCCCAGAATTTGTTGCCCCACATATAATGGTATGACAGGGCTTTGAAAATTCCCATGAAATTTTTTCTGTTAGCTTAATAGTGTTATTTAGTACTTCTCGGGAAGAAAAATCTAACCTATTATCAGGAAAACGATCAAATATATACTCACAATATGTATTATTATTTTTAATATCTTGCAAAGGTAAATCTAGTAAAGCTTGAAAGTGATTTGCAAATTGATTAGCTTTATTTGTGAATAGATCAGCATTTTTTTTGAAGCGAATAAGAATTTGCTCATCAGTAACTAAATATCCAACTTCTGCCGATATATCGCTACTATATAGACTATTATGAACAAGAAATTGCTTGATTTTATAGTCCAGACTAGCTTTGTATTTATAAAAGACATATCCCACGCATAGAAAAACTATTGTAGCCAAGAACAAGGTCATAATGAGAAAATCCGATTTCATTATAAACTGCCCAATTAAAACGAAAATCAGCCCAAAAGTCATAATTTGTAAAATTCTTTTCCTTAAAATAATAGGAGGCTTAGTAAATGCACTTACCATTTTATAATTTCTATTATTCATCATCTACCACCTCAATCCCTTCTGCTTTGAAAGAACAAGCCACATATTTGTAATTATCTCCTGCAACATAAACACTACCTGTTAGTTTCAAAAATTCAACTAAACAATTCTGAGGAATGGCTTTTGAATCTTGGAAAAGAGGTTTAGAGTGCTCAATCTTTACATTAAAGCGTTCAAACTGTTTTTCAATAGCTACGCACTCATACGAGTAACCAGCAACTGTTTCTGTTTTTCTACGTTTTCCATTTTCATCTATATAAAGAAAATAGGGTTTTTGGCTGACAAGGATTTTTGCTCCACCTACTGTTTCTTCTGCATTTAAAATTGGTCTAATCATTGTTAGTCCTCCTTCGTTTATTTTAAAGTGTCGTAATTACCTCACGACACTATTATAAAACAAAGTGTCGTGTTTTGTCAACACATAAAATTAAAATAAAAAAAATAGGCTAAAAGCCTAAATTGTTCCACGGCGTACCAAAAGAGAACCCCTCACTATCATTCTAATAACAAATGAAGTAGTTACATAACTTGTTTCTGTATATTGAGGTAAAATCTTTTTCAATTCAGCAATACCATCTATAGTTGTCTGATTTACTTGTAAATCAGTTCGTGTTTTTGGTGCATTTCTTTCTTCAACTTGAGAGCCAGATTTTAAAACTGTATCCCATTTATTTTCGTTGGTAATTTTTTTGCAGTCTAAATATGCTTGGTTAATCACAAAACCATTTGTTAGACGAAGATTATCAAATTCTCCAGTTGATTTGATTTCTTCTTTTAACGCTTCAATACTATTTCTTGTTTCAATAGCTAGTCTTACTGCTAATCTCATTCTAACACCACCTAAATTTCTTAATAACATTATACAAAAAATGTCGTTTTTTTGCCACACCTCAATTTAATTCGCGCAAACAATTTGCAAACAATAAAAGAACGATAAAATAGATTTAAACTTAAATACTCTACAAAAACGCCTTTGTTGGAGCATTATTAATTCATATTCTATATCTCAACTGTTGAGTGGGAATAGAATTTTCTATAAAATAATAAATAATACTGCTGGAGCATGGACTACAGTAGTATTATTTTTTATAATTTCAATATTAAGAAAATTTCTCGACTCTCAACTCCGCTTTTTAAATCCCTAAAACCATGCTATAATATAGTAAGTATAGATCCAATAACCTAATGATAAAGATTTCTTACATCATCCGTAAGTGTTATTCTACTCTGATTCATATTATAATGAAATTAACAAAAGATGGAGGTGTCTCACATGGAAACAATTTTACGAGTAGAATCATTAAAAAAGCATTATGGAAAAGATCCGAATATCACCAAAGCCTTGAACGGTATATCTTTTCAAGTTGTCAAAGGTGAATTCTTAGGGATTATGGGGAGCAGTGGTTCTGGGAAAACAACCCTTCTTAACTGTCTCGCTACCATTATCAAACCAACTGACGGCTCCATTCAAATGCAAGAAAAGGATTTAGGTCAGTTAAAAGGTAGTCAGTTAGCTGATTATCGTGGCAAGGAAATTGGCTACCTCTTTCAAAATTTTGAGCTTTTGGAAAATCTGACAGCCAAAGAAAATATTTTACTTCCCTTATCTTTGCACAAGGTCGATGCCAACGAAAGTAAGGTTCGATTAGAATTGCTTTCCCAATATCTGGATATTTCTGAACTTCTGGATAAGTTCCCATCTCAATTATCAGGTGGTCAACGGCAAAGGGTAGCTGCTGCGCGTGCCTTGATTTTGGACCCTAAGATTGTATTTGCGGATGAGCCCACTGGGGCTTTGGATTCAAAAAATGCGACCATTTTGATGCAAAAATTATCCGAAATGAATCAAGTGGAAGAAACCACCATTCTCATGGTGACCCACGATTCCGTCGCAGCCAGCTTTTGCAACCGCATCTTGTTTATCCAAGACGGAAAACTATTCCATGAAATCCGTCGCGATTATCCAAGAGAAAGTCAAGAAGATTTTTACCACAGAATACTAAAGGTCATGGCAGCCCTAGCTGGAGGTGATGGCAATGTTTTCTAAATTAGTCTCAAGAAATAGCAAGAGAGATCGAAAAAATAATGGCTTGTACTTCAGTTCTATGGTTCTTTCTATTATCTCTTTTTACATCATCCTTTCTTTGTCACATCAAGATGTGATGATCTTTCTAAAACAAATAGAAAGTGACGCTGTAAATAAACTCTTTAACATGATTCCGATTCTTTATGTATCAACACTCTTTATCCTCTTTTTTCTAGTCTACTTCACAAGCAGCATGCAGATGGAAAGAAGAAAACATGAATTTGGTGTCTATCTCACACTGGGAATGCGAAGAAGCAGACTGTTCTTGCTACTCCTGCTCGAGGATTTGAGAAACAGTGTCCTTGCTCTTGGAATAGGCCTTCCAATTTCTATCTTGATTTCGGAACTAATTAGTCTAATAACAGCCAAAATTGTTGGGTTGGGGATTATTGAACATCAATTTTCTCTATCTACTACAGCTCTAGTCTATACAGTCATCGGCTTCCTAGCTGTTAAATTATTCGTCTTTGTTCTTTTAAGTGCAAAAACAGCCAATAAGGAAATCGGAAACTTGCTCGCCTATTCACCTTCTGGGATGAAGAAACTACTCCCCAAGGGTGTGTACCTTCTTGCTTCCGTCCTCGGAATTTTGCTTCTAGGAACAGCCTATTACATGGGTATGAGTGGAAGAGCTTGGGAAAATGTCATAACAATGGGCATCACCGTTCTCTTAGGAACTCTGGGAACTATCCTCCTCTTCTTTGGTATGCGTTTATTTATAGACTTTTTGGTTAAGCTTAGAAGCAATCGAAAACTTCATGCCTATAATTTTAGACAGATTCAGGAATTAGTTATCCAGCGCTCAACTATACTGGCCATCTGCTCCCTCTTAATCTTCTCTGCCTTGTGCCTCTTTGGAGCAGGTGTTGCCATTGCAAGTGGCAATTCAGGCAATCAAACCCACGTATTGGATTATACATTTAGAGATAGCAAGCAGGATATAGATGAAAATCTTGATGTAAATACAGTAAAAAAAGAGCTTGAAGCTGCTGGACTGGCATCACAGTTTTCAAAGATTCTACAAATCAAAGTCGGCAAACCGAAAGAACACGAGTCCGTGTCCTTCGAAGAGATCATCAAGGAGTTGAAAAAGCAAAAAGGCAGCAAGAACAAGGAAATTTTGCTCCAAAGATTTAAACAGTCTACTACTTCCCACCTCATACCAGTTTCCGAATACAATGAACTTAGAAAGGCTGCCAATCTCCCTCCTTTAGAATTAACTAGTAAGGAAGCCTACTTGTATATGGGAAAAGATTTTCTCCCTGATGAGAACTTGGTTAACTCTGTTCTGAAAGCAAACCCTCAAATCAACGTCATGGGAAATGATATAAAATTGATTGGAGATGTGCAGTCTTTACCAATTGTAACGGACCGTGAAATCACCCTCTCTGTAGCACTCATTCTTCCAGATGAGAGTTTTATGAGCTATACTGACAGTAAATTCTCAAACTATGTCAGTGGCATCCTAGCTCCTGATCTGGTTAAGGAAAAAGGCCTGATGAGAGCTATCTCAGATACAAATGAAAAGCTAGATCAAACCTCTCTTGGCTATGAAAGCTATATACAAAATATGGGAAGACAATCATTTTACATTATCTCTGCCAGCTATGTCACCATCTATCTGGCTATCATCTTCCTTGTTGTCGCAAATACAATCATTGGCGTTCAGTTTTTGATGGGACAAAGACAATCCTACAGACGATACCAAACCTTGATCCATCTCGGAGCCAACTACGAAACTCTTTGTAAATCGTCAGAAAAGCAAATCAACTGGTATTTCGGTCTACCAATAGCCCTTGCACTTATCAGTAGTAGCTTCGGAGTGAGCTCCCTCCTCACAGGAATAGTACCCGCTAGCGCAAGAATGGTCATGGTGCAGAAATTTATCACAGCCATGCTGATAGTACTTCTCTTAACTGGATTTGAAATCATCTATATAAGAATTGTAAAGAAAAATAGCAACAAGTACTTGTTATCCTTAATGGAACCTAAAAGAGATGAATAAGGTAAAATAAATTAGGAAAAGGAGGAACCGGTATGAAGCATATTCTGGTTATTGAAGATGAAGCCTTGATTCGAGATGAAATTGTTATTTTGTTAGAGAAAACGGGTTATCAAGTTGATAAGTTGACTGACTTCAAAGATACAAGCCAGCAAGTACTGCAATACGATACGGATTTAATCATACTGGATTTGAATTTGCCGGGAGAAACAGGTTTTCAAATTTGTAAAAATCTCAAGTCCAAACGCTCTGTGCCCATATTGGTTCTCACCTCCCGTGAACAACTAAAAGATGAGATTTACGCCCTGAAATTAGGGGCAGATGAGTATCTAACAAAGCCTTTCAAGAAAGAAAGATTTTTGGCACGTATAGAAAATATCTTGAAACGCTATGAAGGCAGACAAAATCTACTTGAAAAAGATAATTTTCTGCTGGATAGACAGACCTATACCCTTTATATCAATGGACACTCGATTTTACTCCCCCAAAATCAAGGGAAATTGTTAGAAACCTTATTGGTTACTAATGCTCCTGTCGTCACAAAAGAAGAACTAAGTATGAAACTGTGGAATACAACTGAGTTCATCGATGAAAATGCCCTACAAGTAAATATTGCAAGGCTAAAAAAGGTGATGAAACAGGCTGGAATTGCCCTTCAAGTCAAGTCCGTCAGAGGTATTGGTTACAAGCTTGAAGAGGTAAGTCCAGATGAAACATAATCTAAAATATCTAACTAGTTATCTGCCTTGGTTACTTGTTCTCTTAGCATTTGATCTATTTACAGCTGTCCTGCTTTGGCTTTCAGATGTGAGAATGTTTCAAGCCCTCATCCTTCTCTATATTTTAGCCACCGTCCTGCTTTTTTTCATCCTATCATTCTTACTTATAAGAACAGAAAGAAAAAAATCATCTGCCTATAAAGACTTCATAGCCAATCCCAAGGCGGATACTGAGCTTGAATTATTGCATTTATCAAGTGCCTCAGAAAAAGAAAGCATTGAAAAAATAGCAGATACACTTTATCAAAAGCAGGCTGAAATAGGAAAACTCAACTCATTACTAGCCGAGTATGAGGACTATGTTGAAAAATGGGCGCATGAGATTAAACTCCCTCTGTCGCTTCTTTCCCTCCTTTTGGACAATCAAAGCGACCAGTTGCCTGAGGATACAGCTTTTAAGTTGGATTATGTGAAAAAGCAAATCCAAGAAAATGTATCACAGATCCTATTCTACTACAGGGTGAAAAGTGAGAAAAATGATTTTCTATTTGAATACCTTGACCTAGAAGAGTGTATCCAAGATCTTTTGGAAAACTTTGATCCCTTGCTCAAAGAAAAGAAATTTACGATTAAGGTAGAAAACATACAAGGAATCTGCTACACCGATCAACGCAGTTTTGAATTTATCCTCTCTCAAATCTTAGCCAACTCCATTAAATATAGCTCCGACAAGCCCGAACTCAATATTTATATATCAAAAGACAAGGGACGTACAAGTCTGATTTTTAGGGATAATGGCTGTGGAGTTAAAGCTTGCGACCTCCCTCATATCTTTGAAAAAGGATTTACAGGTGATTCAGGAGAGACAAGGAAAAAATCAACAGGCATGGGCCTCTATCTAGTCAAACAATTAGCAGATGCTTTAAAAATCGAAATCACAGTAAAATCCGAATGGATGCAAGGCTTTGAAATCTCTCTTTCTATTTAGTCATTTTTCGATTAAGAAAATTGCATAATCATAGGAAGCACATATTTTATACCAAAAAGGAAAGCACTTCTGCTTTCCTTTTTTATTTGCGTTTTTTCTTCGCTTTTTTCATTTTGTTGGCCATGCGTTTCATAGCAAATTCACCGATTTTACCTTTGAGTCCGCCACCAAACATCTGGCTCATATCTGGCATGCCTGCTCCTCCGAGACCTGACATATCCGGCATTCCACCTTGTCCCATCATGCCTTCAAGGGCAGACATATCCATCCCTCCCATATTTGGCATATTTTTTGGAAGGTTATTTGGATTGATTCCCATTTGCTTCATCATCTTGTTCATATCCCCAGACATGACACCTTGCATGAGCTGTTTGGCCTGATTAAAGTCTTTGATAAATTTATTGACTTCAACAAAGGTATTTCCAGAACCTGCAGCGATACGACGGCGACGGCTTGGATTTAACAGATCAGGATTTTCACGCTCCTCAGGTGTCATGGAAGACACAATGGCACGTTTGCGCGCAATCTGTCGCTCATCCACCTTCATGTTTTGAAGTGCTGGATTGTTGGCCATACCTGGAATCATCTTGAGCAAGTCTTCCATTGGTCCCATATTTTGCACCTGATCCAATTGATCAATGAAATCATTGAAATCAAAGGTGTTTTCACGCATCCTCTCAGCCATTTCAAGAGCTTTTTGCTCATCGTATTCTTGAGAAGCTTTCTCAATCAAGGTCAGCATATCCCCCATACCAAGGATACGGCTTGACATACGGTCTGGGTGGAAGGTTTCGATATCTGTAATCTTTTCACCCGTACCAGTGAACTTGATAGGTTTACCAGTGATGTGGCGAACAGACAAAGCCGCACCACCACGAGTGTCCCCATCAATCTTGGTAAGGATGACACCAGTTACTTCCAACTGAGCATTAAACTCACGGGCAACATTAGCCGCTTCCTGACCAATCATGGCATCAATGACGAGGAGGATTTCGTTTGGTTGGGCTAAGGCCTTAACGTCACGAAGCTCATTCATCAAAAGCTCATCAATCTGCAAACGCCCTGCCGTATCGATCAAGACATAGTCGTTGTGATTGGCTTGCGCTTGCTCCAAACCTTGACGAACAATCTCAACAGCTGGTACTTCTGTTCCAAGAGCGAAAACAGGCACATCGATCTGTTGTCCAAGTGTCTTCAACTGGTCGATGGCAGCTGGACGATAAATATCCGCCGCAATCATCAAAGGACGTGCATTTTCTTCCTTCTTGAGTTTGTTAGCCAGCTTACCTGCAAAGGTGGTTTTACCAGCCCCTTGCAAACCGACCATCATGATAATGGTTGGAATTTTTGGTGACTTGATAATTTCTGCCGTATCGGAACCTAAAACAGCTGTCAATTCCTCATCAACGATTTTGATAATCTGTTGAGCTGGATTAAGGGTATCAATGACCTCGTGTCCGACTGCACGTTCACGCACTTTCTTGATAAAGTCCTTTACAACTGGCAAAGCAACATCGGCTTCCAGCAAGGCCAAGCGAATCTCTTTGGTTGCTTCTTGGACATCCGCCTCAGAGATTTTTCCTTTTTTACGTAGATTTTTAAAGACGTTCTGCAAACGTTCTGTTAAACTTTCAAATGCCATTTTTCTTCCTCTTACTCTCTATTATCAATGCTTGTTAAAATTTCTATCTGCTCCTGCAGAAAGTCTTCCTTGGGATAACGCTCCAAGATCTGGTCAAAAATCTGACTGCGAACAATGTAGTCCGAATACATGTGCAGTTTCATCTCATAATCTTCTAGAATCTTTTCCGTCCGCTTGATATTATCATAGACAGCCTGACGACTGACACCGAACTCTTCAGCAATCTCAGCAAGACTATAATCATCAGCATAATAGAGTTCAATATAGTTCATCTGCTTGTCTGTCAAAAGCGCCGCATAAAATTCAAAAAGGGCGTTCATACGATTGGTTTTTTCGATTTCCATAACTTTTATTATACCAAAAAAACGATTATACTGCTAGAGTAGAAGCACTTCAAATAGAGTAAGAAGAAGAAGAAAAAAAAGAACCTTGCAAAGCAAGATTCTTTTAGTGTCTGACTTAAATAATTGTTCTTCTGGGAACTTAATCGAATTAAGCTTCGATTTCTGTAACCATACCTGAACCAACAGTACGTCCACCCTCACGGATAGAGAATGTAGTACCTTGTTCTACGGCGATTGGGTGGATCAACTCAACGTCGATAGTCACGTTATCACCAGGCATTACCATTTCAGTACCTGCAGGAAGTTCGATTGAACCTGTAACGTCAGTAGTACGGAAGTAGAATTGTGGACGGTAGTTGTTGAAGAATGGAGTGTGACGTCCACCTTCTTCTTTAGTAAGGATGTAGACTTCACCTTTAAATTTAGTGTGTGGGTTGATTGAACCTGGTTTAGCGATAACTTGTCCACGTTCGATTTCGTCACGTTGAACACCACGAAGAAGGACACCTACGTTATCTCCGGCAAGACCTTCGTCAAGTTGTTTACGGAACATTTCAACACCAGTAACAACTGCTTTTGAAGTTTCTTCTTTGATACCAACGATTTCGATTTCGTCGTTGACACGAACAGTACCACGGTCGATACGTCCTGAAGCAACTGTACCACGTCCAGTGATTGAGAATACATCTTCGACTGGAAGAAGCAATGGTTTGTCAGTGTCACGTTCTGGTTCTGGAATGTACTCATCAACAGTGTTCATCAATTCCATGATGATGTCTTCGTATTTAGAGTCACCTTCAAGAGCTTTAAGAGCTGAACCTTGGATAACTGGAAGATCGTCACCTGGGAAGTCGTATTCTGAAAGAAGGTCACGGATTTCCATTTCAACCAATTCAAGCAATTCTTCGTCGTCAACCAAGTCAATTTTGTTCATGAAGACGATAAGGTGTTTAACACCAACCTGACGTGAAAGAAGGATGTGCTCACGAGTTTGTGGCATTGGTCCGTCAGTTGAAGCTACTACAAGGATAGCTCCGTCCATTTGGGCAGCACCAGTGATCATGTTTTTAACGTAGTCCGCGTGTCCTGGAGCGTCGATGTGAGCGTAGTGACGTTTTTCAGTTTCGTACTCAACGTGTGCAGTGTTGATAGTGATACCACGTTCGCGTTCTTCTGGAGCAGCATCGATAGACGCATAGTCTTTAGGTTGGTTAACTGATGAAGGCAAGCGACGTGCCAAAACAGTTGTGATAGCTGCAGTTAGGGTAGTTTTACCGTGGTCAACGTGTCCAATAGTACCAATGTTAACGTGTGGTTTACTACGATCGTATTTTTCTTTTGCCATTTGAGTAAAAGCCTCCAATAAAATATATTTTATAGATAGACAGTAGGCAATACAGTCTAACTTTCCTTACTATTTTATCAAATTTCTGCTAAATTGCAAGTGTTTTACACATATTTTGTGAATTAATCTAAATCTTATCAAATCCTGTTCTTCTGCTTCTTTATGGCAATATGAATTCAAACTTATTTTGTTTGGAAGATAGTATTTTCAACAAAAAAATCAGGTCTCCCTGATTTTAATTTGATTCTGTTTTTTCCAGTTCCTTAGCTTCTTTATGGTTTTCATATAACTTCGCTAGGAACTTAGTAATTTCTTTAAAAATGGAGTAAGTAGGTACTGCTACGACCATCCCTATGACACCATAGATATTACTTGACAGTAAAAGGAGCACCAAAATCGTAATCGGATGTACTTTCATAACTCCTCCAACGATACGTGGATAGAGAACATTACCATCAATCTGTTGAATAATAAGCATATAAGCAACCGCAATCAACATACGATGAGGATCTGTGAACACATTGGCAATCACCATTGGAATCAAGCCAATACTTGGACCAACATAAGGAATCAAATTTGCGATTCCAGAGAAAATAGCAAAAACTAGGGCGTACTTTAACCCGATAACGCTATAGCCAATATAAGCCAAACATCCAATAATAACCGCATCAATCGCAATTCCACTGATATAGCGCGCTATGGTTGTATTGAGATTGGTTAAAAGGCTAGAAAGATTCAATTTGTCATGTTTTAAGACGGTACGTTCCAACATTGGTAGCAACTTATGACCATCCAACAAGAAATAAATCAAGAATACAGGGGTCATAATGAGAATCAGAACTGTACTAAACAAGGCTGAAAGAACGCTTCCTAAACTATTGCTGACGCTATTCAGGATATTCTGGAGGATATCCACATAGGAGAGATTCAGTTGTTGAATTGTTTGTTGAATATCAATATTTTGGAAGACTGGATTCATGGACAAATCAATGATCAAATCTTGTAGTCTACTATAGATGTTTTGACTAGAAATAATCAAGCTGGTCAACTGATTAATCAAAATCGGCAAGAGATAAACGACCCCTACAACGATAGCACCAATTAAGGCACAAAGAGTGACCAAGACACCAATTAGACGATTGATTTTACATCTCTTTTCTAAGAAAGTAACGACTGGATTTGTAATGTAGTAAAAAAATCCACCAAGCAAAAATGGAATCATGATGGTATTCACAACCGTCACGAAGGGAGTAATGATAGCTCCCATTTCCCTCCAAAGATAGAAAATCAGTGTTAATAATAAAATTTCAGCTGTCCAAAAAAATAATTTGTTTCTACGGAACATAGGTATCCTCCTTCCCTCTATTTTACCATATTTCTGAAAAAGATAAGATGGCTTTAGTAAAAAAGCGAGAATATTTTTTTTCTTTATGATAAAATAAAGCTAATATGAAAAAAATAATTCTATCTTTTATAACACTTTTAGTTTTTGGAACAGCTTCTACTGTTTCTGCTCAGGAGTTTGATGTTGCTGC
The DNA here is from genome assembly GCA_905221465.1 of bacterium. GTDB lineage: Bacteria > Bacillota > Bacilli > Lactobacillales > Streptococcaceae > Streptococcus. The sequence continues at coordinate 640,484 of CAJNDG010000001.1, forward strand.
TAAACATGCCATTGCTGTCGAGGCTACAACTGGAAAAATCCTCTATGAAAAAGATGCAAATCAGCCTGTAGAAATTGCTTCTATTACCAAACTGGTTACAGTTTATTTGGTCTATGAAGCTTTGGAACAAGGAACTATCGGCCTATCTACACCTGTTGATATTTCGGACTATCCTTACAAACTTACAACTAATTCTGAGGCGAGTAACGTCCCTATGGAAGCTCGAAATTATACTGTTGAACAACTATTAGAGGCTACAATGGTATCCAGCGCGAACAGTGCTGCGATTGCGCTAGCAGAAAAGATTGCTGGTTCTGAGAAAGACTTTGTAGACAAAATGAGGGCTAAACTTCTTGAATGGGGAATTCAAGATGCAACTATTGTAAACACAACTGGTTTAAATAATGAGACCCTTGGCGATAATATCTATCCTGGTTCTAAAAAAGACGATGAAAACAAGTTGAGTGCCTACGATGTTGCAATCGTCGCTCGTAACCTCATCCGAGATTATCCTCAAGTTTTGGAAATCACCAAAAAGCCAACTTCTACCTTTGCAGGACTTGAAATCCACTCAACCAACTATATGTTGGAGGGAATGCCAGCCTATCGTGGTGGTATTGATGGACTAAAGACAGGTACTACTGATAAAGCTGGTGCTTCATTCGTGGGAACAACTGTTGAGAAAGGGATGCGTATTATTACGGTTGTTTTGAATGCAGATCAACAAGATACCAACCCTTATGCACGTTTTACTGCTACTTCAGCACTTTTAGATTATATTTCTGCAAACTTTGCCTTAAAAACTGTTGTTCAGAAAGGTGAAGCATACAATGATAGTAAAGTAACAGTTCTGGATGGTAAAGAAGATAATGTGACAGCTGTCGCTAAGTCAGACATTTCCATCGTCCAAGGCATCGGAAGCGGTACTACACCAACTCTCCAATTCACACCGAAATCAACATCAGAAATGGCTCCATTAGAAGAAGGCAAGGTTGTTGCTACTCTAACCTATGATGACCAGGATTTGGTCGGCCAGGGCTATCTCACTTCCGACAAACCATCTTTTGAAATGGTTTCTGAAAAGAAAGTAGAAAAAGCCTTCTTTTTGAAAGTTTGGTGGAATCAATTTATCCGCTTTATCAATGAAAAACTATAAAGAAAAAATCGCGAACAATCGCGATTTTTTCTTTATTTCATCTCTTTAAAAGCCGCTTCTGCATCAGCGTTGCTAATAGCGCCAAATTGGATTTTTCCGATTTTACCTTGACTGTCTATCAAGTATTCCGTTGGAATACTACGAATTTGGTAGGCTTGGAAGGTAGTTGCTTGCGTATCATATAGAACTGGAATATCCTTGTATCCTTGTTCTTGATACCATTTTGGAAAGTCTTGAACTGTTTTTTCACCTTGTAGACCTGGTGCAATGACACTCAATATTTCAAAGTCTCGATCTTGTTTGGCAGCTAATTCCATCAGCTCAGGCATGCTTTTTTTACATGGTCCGCACCAAGAGGCCCAGAATTTCAAATAGACCTTTTTCCCTTTATAGTCTGATAACTTCACTTCTTTACCATCCATAGACTGCAAGGTGAAGTCTGGTGCATCCTTACCAACTGCGATTTGTTGTACTGCAGGTTGTTTTGGACTGCTTGTCTGTTTGGTTTCTTTTTCACCACAGGCAATCAACAAGAATAGAGACATGAGGCTCAATCCAGCAAAAATAACTTTTTTCATTTTTTCTCCTTTTATCCAATTATCCAAGAATTCCTGACAAGGCATTTAATTGCCCTAGCATTAATAATAATCCCATCAAAACAATCAAAGCTCCCCCGATTTTTTTTAGTAGGATCATATGGGGTTTTAATTTACTAAAATAGGGCATAATCCAGCCCGAAGCCAAGGCCAAAACAATGAAAGGAAGGGCCATTCCCAATGTGTAAACTAAGGTTAGTAAGGCTCCTTGCCAAGCACCACTGCCACCTGAAGCTGCTAGGGCCAAGACTGAACTTAAGACTGGTCCGATACAAGGGGTCCAACCAAAACTAAAGGTTATCCCAAGTAAAAAGGCTGACAGATAGTGATTAGACTTGGATTGTTTGAAGGTGACTGTCTTTTGAACCTCCAGTTTATTGAAATGCAAGATTTCCATCTGGTGAAGCCCTAAAAGAATAATGACTATTCCCATAGCATAACGAAACCAGTCTGCATAGAGCATGTGCCCTAGGAATCCAGCTCCAAATCCTAAAATAAAGAAAATGAGGGAGATTCCTGCAATAAAGCACAAGGTCCGAATTAAACCCGACCATGCAACGTCTCTTCCAAAAAAGCGAAAGCTTTTCGAATTTCCCTGATCATCCAGTAAAATACCAGCATAGACAGGTAGCAAAGGAAAGATACAGGGTGAAAAGAAAGACAGGATACCTGCTAAAAAAACGGATACTAGAAATATAATCGACTCCAACGAATTACCTACTTTCTCAAAATTCTAATCCTATTTTACTACAAAAGAATAAATTTGTAAGAAGTCTGCTACGCTTATTTATTTTGACTAAAGTTGACACAAAAAAGGAGCTAAGCTCCCTTTATTTTAATACGTTCCTTCTTCACCTTGACTAGTCAAGATAACAGGGCCGTCTTTGGTAATCACGAACTGGTGTTCATATTGGCAAGACAGGCCGCCATCTATAGTCTTATGAGCCCAGCCAGTCTTCATATCTGTATCAATTTCCCAGTCACCAGTATTAATCATGGGTTCAATAGTTAGTACCATTCCTTCACGGAGGCGGAGTCCACGGCCTGCAATACCGTAGTTAGGAACCATTGGCTCTTCGTGCATTGTTGGACCAACACCATGACCAACCAAATCACGAACGACACCGTAACCGCGACTTTCAGCGTATTCTTGAATGGCTGCACCGATATCACCGATACGATTGCCGATAACTGCTTGTTCAATCCCTTTATACATAGCTTCCTTGGTCACGTCCATCAGGTTTTTCACTTCTTCAGACGGTGTACCAACCGCATAAGCCCAACATGAGTCAGCTAAACCACCAGTGTAACTTTGGGTGTATTTTTTCATTTGCTCAACATTGTTGAAATTGAGTTTAGAGACATTGAGGTCGGATTTGGCAATCGGACCACCCAGTACCATGTCAACCTTGAGCAAATCGCCATCTTTCAAGATGTAATGACGTGGAAAAGCGTGAGCTACTTCGTCATTGAGAGAGCAACAAGTGGCATAGGGATAATCCATAACTGCGCCATCCACACCAATCTGTAAAGGAAGGAAATTCTCCTCTTTACAACGTCGACGAACGTACTCTTCAACTTCCCACATATCGACGCCTGGCTTAATCAAATCACGTAAGCCGATATGGATACTTGCTAGGAAATCACCAGCCTTGTCCATGGCTTCGATTTCACGTGCTGATTTTAAAGTTATCATTTTTTCTCCTAGATTCTAATTGATTTTCACTGTAACATTTGCTTTTGATACAATCTGATGACCATGATAAATATCATAATCAATAATAGCTGAGCGTCTTGTGTGATGAATAATGCGAGCCTGAATTCGCAGAGTATCATCAATCTGAACAGCCTGCAAGAAATAAATCAACATCTGCTCTATGATAAGATTGCGCCCGCTATTGACAACGAGGTCTTGGGTCATATGGTTGAGGATTTCAGCCAAGACTCCATTAGCAAGGACACCATTTTTCTCCAACATGAAGGGCTCAACAGTAATGACGACTTCATCATGATGGTAAGATAGTTTTTGCCCGATTTGCTCTGAAAATGTTGGCAATGCTGATACCTGAGAACGGCTCATTTTTTCCATGACATCTCTTCGTGTTACGACACCGAGTAGGGTTTGGTTGCTTCTGACAACGGGAACCATCTCAAAGTCTTCGGCTATCATTCGTTGGCTGACATTGGCAATATTAGTTGCCAAACCTGTTACGAAGATACTTCGCGTCATCACCTTGTCAATCGTTGTGCTGGGTGACTTATCTCCCGCGTCACGCATGGTAACAACTCCGACAACCACTTGGTGTTGGTTAATGACTGGGAAACGGCTACTTCTGTTCTTACGTACCAAATCTAAATAGTCTTTGACTGTATCCGTTTCTCTCAAAAAGCCATACTCATGACTCGGACGATAGAGCTTTTCGACTGTCAGAATATCGGTTTTGATTTGAACATTTGAGAGGGCTTTGTTAATCATGGTCGCTACTGTAAAAGTGTCATGTTTACTCCTCAGAACTGGAATCCCTTTTTTATTAGCCAACTCAAGAACATCGTCCTGGACATGAAAACCACCTGTCACAAGGACCGCATTTTCATTTTCCAGCGCTAAAAGTTGAATACGAGTACGGTCACCTACAATCAAAAGACCGCCATCATGGAGATAAGACAGGATATTTTGCTCTGTCATAGCCCCAATGGAAAATTTACTAAACTCTCTCTCCAACCCTTCCTGACCAGCTAAAACTTCAGAGGAGGTGACTTCAGCAATTTCAGCATAGGTTAGCCTCTCAATAGCCACTTTCTGGGACTTGACTCGTATGGTTCCACTACGTGGCCGAGTTTCAACAATGCCACGATTTTCAGCTTCTTTGATAGCTCGGTAGGCTGTTCCGTCACTAACACCTAGGTGATTGGAAATACTGCGAACACTAACTCTCTTCCCAATTGGCAACTCTTCCAGATAGGACAAAATTTCCTGGTGTTTACTCATTGAATTCTCCTTTTATGTATCGAAATTCAAGATAGTCCCTCATTTTACGTGTATAGCGATCGCTCCCCTTAAACTGTCGTACGAGGCTAAAGCCCGATTTTAAGGCTACTTTTTGACTAGCTTGATTCTCCAAATGAGTGATGATGGATAATTGTTTTAAACTAAATTCTTCAAATGAAAGCTGACATAGTTTGGTAACTACTTCTGTCATATAACCTTGTGACCAAGAATCCTTTTTTAAGAAGTAACCAATTTCTGCTTCTTTTTTGATTTCATCGATTTTTTCAAATTTAATGGAGCCAATCATTTCCTGATTTCCTTGGAGACAAATTGCCCAAACCCCTAGAGGATTCTTCATAAAATAGTTAGCAAGTGCGTACTGACTTTCTTCCAAACTTGCTTGACTGGGAAAAATAAACTGTAAATTCTCAGGGTTTGAAGCAATCTCGAAAAACGCTTGACTGTCACTAAAAAAGAAAGGACGCAAATACAAGCGCTCCGTTTCAAAAAAAGAAAACATTGCTAATTTGGTCCAAATATTCATAATCACCTCAACGGCTTAGTCTTCAACGAGTGTAATATCCGCTCCAAGACTACGCAATTTTTCAATAATATCTGAGTAGCCACGAAGGATAAACTCAATATTCGTAATTTCAGTCTGGCCTTGAGCCATCAAGCCAGCGATGACAAGTGCAGCACCAGCTCGCAAGTCTGTAGCTTTTACACTTGCCCCGTGTAACTTACGACCACCGTTGTAGATAATGTGATCATTTGTAGTCGTAATATCCGCATCCATTTTTGCTAACTCAAAGACATGGTTAACACGTTTCTCATAAATCGTATCAATAATGGTTCCACGACCTTGAGCAGTTAGTAAAAGTGGCGTGATAGGCTGTTGCAAATCAGTTGCAAACCCAGGATAGGGAGCTGTTTTAATATTAATAGCCTTCAAATCGGACTGTTCTTCAACGAAGATGCTGTCTTCTGAGACCGTCATACGAACGCCCATTTCCTCTAGTTTAGCGATAAAGCCTTCTAAGTGTTCATAGAGAACGTTGTTAATACGAATTCCTTTTCCTACCGCTGCAGCAAGTGAAATATAGGTTCCAGCTTCGATACGGTCTGGGATTACTTGGTGACGCGTTCCATGAAGTTTCTCGACACCATCAATAATGATAATATCAGTCCCAGCACCACGAATATGGGCCCCCATGTTGTTCAAAAGGGTAGCAACATCGATAATTTCCGGTTCACGAGCCGCATTTTCAATGACAGTGCGTCCCTTAGCTTTAACCGCAGCAATCATGGTGTTAATCGTTGCTCCAACGCTAACGGTATCCATGTAAATACTTGCGCCATGAAGCCCCTTACCTTGGGCAGATAAATTCATATTATCTCCCTCATAGCTAACCTTAGCACCCATGGCTTCAAAGGCTTTTAAGTGAAGATCAATCGGACGAGGTCCCAGATCACATCCGCCAGGAAGGCCAACTGTAGCTTCACCAAAGCGACCTAAAAGACTTCCGTAGAAATAATAAGAAGCACGCAAGCTATTAATCTTACCATAAGGCATTGGAATGTTTTGAACACCTCTTGGATCAATCTCCAAGACATCCTCATAACGCTTAACAGTCGCCCCCATAATTTCCATGATTTCGACAAGACTAGCAACGTCTGAAATATCTGGAACACAATCTAAAGTGACAATATCATCTGATAAGATAATAGCTGGAATAAGCGCTACAACACTATTTTTAGCACCACTAATGGTGATCTCACCTTGCAATGGACGTCCACCATTGATGACAATTTTTCTCATGTTTTACTCTTTCAAAATTTACTAAAAAGGTCTTTTCGTTCTATTATACCATAATTTTCATTTTTTTCCCATTCCTATTGATTAAACATTCCATTTCGATAAAAAAAGACCTATCACACAAGCGATAAAGCTTGAAATGATAGGTTTTAATGTTAGATTAGCGTACAGTGCGAATACGCATTGTGTTTGTACGAACAGCTTCGCCAAGTGGTACACCTGCAACGATAACAATATCATCACCAGATTCTACCAAACCTTGCTCAACTGCAATTCTTTCAGCGAGATCAAACATATCATCAGTGTTTGATGGGCGATCAGTGGTTACTGGAATAACTCCCCAGTTCAACATCAAACCACGCTGAGTCAATTCATCGAAAGTGATTGCCAAGATATCAGCATCTGGACGGTATTTAGAAATCAAACGAGCAGTGTGACCTGTCTTAGTAAGAGTAACCACCAACTTGATATTCATAGAATTTGTCGCATCCTTAACAGCTGAAGCCATAACCTCAGTCTTAGAATTACGTGACAAGTTAACAGATGACAAGCGACCGTATTCTTTTAAAAGAGTTTGAGCATTCTTGTCAATTGTTGCCATTGTACGAACAGACTCAAGTGGATATTTACCATTTGCAGACTCACCTGAAAGCATTGTAGCGTCGGTTCCGTCGATAACAGCGTTAAACACATCTGATACTTCTGAACGCGTTGCACGTGGTTTTTCAGTCATAGTTTCAAGCATGTTTGTTGCTGTGATAGCGACTTTACCAGCTGCATTTACTTTTGTAATAATCATTTTTTGGTAAACTGGAACCATTTCGAATGGTACTTCGATACCCATGTCACCACGAGCGATCATGATACCATCAGCAGCTTCGATGATCTCATCCAAGTTATCGATACCTTGTTGGTTTTCGATTTTCGCGAACAATTGAACATGTCCGTTTCCAGTTTCTTCACAAATTGCACGAACTTCATTCACGTCTTTAGCAGTACGTACGAATGAGATCGCGATGAAGTTGATACCTTGCTCAAGACCGAAGCGGATGTCGTCGTTATCACGTTCTGCAAGAGCTGGGAAAGGAATTTTAGTGTTAGGGATGTTTACACCTTTTTGTTTTGCAACAACGCCATCATTTTCAACTTCTACTTCAAATTCACGGGTTGCATCGTCTTTAGCGATAACACGAAGACCAAGTTTACCATCGTCAACCAACACTTGACGACCAACTTCAACGTCATCATAGATATCAAGAGCGCCAGCAACGTTCAAAGCAATCACATCGCGAGTTGATTTGATACCTTGCTTAGTTGCAACACGGATTTTTTCACCAGTTTTATAAGAGTACTCTTTTGCATCACCTTCGAACAATTCAGTACGGATTTCAGGACCTTTTGTATCAAGTAGGAAACCAACTTTTTTACCTGCAAGTTTTTCAGCAAGTTTAACAGTTGCCATACGGTCACCTTGTTCTTGGTGGTCACCGTGTGAGAAGTTGAAACGGAAAGTGTTTGCTCCAGCTTCAATCAATTGAGCAATGTTTTTAGCTGAAGCTTCAACGTCAAGTTTTTCACCCCAGTATCCGTCATCACCGAATTTTTTACCACCACGGATTTCTACCGCAGGACCCAAGGTTGCAACGATTTTTACACGTTTGTTCATGATTTTTGTGACTCCTTTATATAATTCGACCTTTAATGGTCATTTTACCAGATTAGTTAAAGTTGATTATGACAAGTTCTTGTTCAAGTCAGAAAGTTCAATATCAGCTTTGTGAGGGTTGTTAACGACAATTTTACCATCAGCTGTTAAGCTAAACAAAGCTCCCTCTTCTGCTGTTCCAAGAATTGGATTTTCAACCATTTTCTCGTTACGGATACCAACAGCGACACCACCGATTCCTTGTTTAAGAAGTTTAACAGCGTGTGCTCCCATACGAGATGCCAATACACGGTCACGAGCAGTTGGTGAACCACCACGTTGGATGTGACCAAGTTCTGTGACACGAAGGTCACTTGTATCTCCAGCTTCTTTTAGTTTTTGACCAAATTCAGCCGCTGACATAACACCTTCTGCCAAAACGATAATATTGTGTTTCTTACCGTGTTCATATCCAGCTTTGATGCTTGCTACGATATCTTCAAATTTGAAACCTTCTTCAGGGATGATGATTTCGTCAGCACCTGTTGCAATACCTGCCCAAAGAGCGATATCACCAGCGTTACGTCCCATTACTTCAACAACGAAAGTACGACGGTGACTTGATGATGTATCACGAATCTTATCGATCGCATCCATAGCAGTTGTTACTGCAGTGTCAAATCCGATTGTAAAGTCTGTACCCACGATATCGTTATCAATTGTTCCTGGAAGTCCAATAGCAGGGAATCCATGCTCAGTCAAGCGCATAGCTCCATGATAAGATCCGTCACCACCGATAACTACGACACCTTCGATACCGTGTTTTTTCAATTGCTCAATCCCTTTAAGTTGACCTTCGAGTTTTGCAAACTCAGGGTAACGAGCAGAGTGAAGGAAAGTACCACCACGTGAAATGATGTCTCCTACTGAAGCAGCATCAAGTGGATAAATTTCACCGGCAACCATACCTGCGTATCCATCATAGATACCAAAAACTTCCATTCCTTCTGAGATTGCTTGGCGAACTACTGCACGGATGGCAGCATTCATACCAGGGGCGTCTCCACCACTGGTCAAAACAGCAATACGTTTCATTTGGTTTATGCTCCTTTTTCTTTTAACATTCTTACTGATTATACCACATTTAAATCGAAAATTCTTCTATTTTCCGTATTTTTAGCGATAAATCGTTTTCATAGCAATTCCCTCTAATTTTTCCTCTAGAGCAGAATCTTTTCTTACAAAATGTTGAGTAGAAACAACTGTTTTTTGTTCCTCTTCATACCTGATAATGACAGGGATTGGGCCTTTGTATTGTTCTAGGATATTTGAAATCTCTTTATCGTATTCATGATTTTTAACTTGAATCCAGAATCGTTCCACCACTGCTTCTTTCAAATCTTGTGCAATCATTTGCAGACGACCATCTCGAGATTGAACTTTGCCATTGATGTAGTAAAATTTCCCTTCGGATAAAATGGAAGCAAATTTTCTATATTGGTCTGAAAATACAGTTACATCCATCCGAGACTTACTATCATGAACCTGTAGAAAGGCCATACTCTCGCCTTTTTTGGTTCGAATCACTTTAATCTTTTGAACTTCAACTAGGAGAGTGGCTTGAGCTCCCTCGGTTAGATTAGTGATTGGCGTCGTCGGATATAGGGCTTGTTTGGCAAGAGTTTGGAGAGGATGGGCACTGATACCAACCCCGACTAGTTCCTGCTCCTTGTAAAATTTCTCTGCCTCAGTAAAATCATCAGCTTCAGTCCAACTATAATTTGTATCTGCAAAAAGTCCACCTAACTCCTCAACAAAAACAAATAAGTTTGGTAGGTTCACTAAGATTTTCTGACGGTTCTTATCAAATTCATCAAAAAGCCCCAGTTCAACCAAAGGAGTCAAAAGCGACAGTTTCTTGTAATTCTTGGGAAGACGTGTGACAAAATCTTCAATGCTTGAGAAAGGACGATTTTCGATGATCCAGTAAGACAAATCTCTTGGCAGGCCCTTAATGGCTTTTAGACCCAGATAAATTTTCTTCTGAGCAATTTTATCATGATAGGGAATGCTGTTGATGGCCAAAGGAGCCACATCAAATCCCATCTGCAGTGCATCTACAATATAATCACTGCTCGAATAATTCAACATGACTTGGAAGAAAATAGCAGGATAGTGTGTCTTGAAATAAGCAAGCTGGAAAGCTAGGGCTGAGTAGGCATAAGCGTGGGATCGGTTAAATCCATAGCCGGCAAACTTTTCCATCACTGCAAAAACTTGGTTGGCCTTTTCTTCTGTATGCCCCAATTTCATAGCTCCTATGATAAAATCTTCCTTCATCAAGTGCATCTCTTTAGCATTTTTCTTACCCATGGCTCGTCTGAGAATATCAGCTTTACCAAGACTGAAACCTCCAAAACGCTGAGCTACCTGCATGACTTGCTCTTGATAGAGCATAATACCATAGGTTGATGACAGAATGTCCTCCAAGGCAGGGTCTAACACCGTCACCTTTTCTTTACCGTGCTTCCGAGCAACAAAGTTATCAATATAATCGCTTGCCCCCGGTCTGTTGAGTGAGGTTGTGGCTACTACCTCTTCGAAGACTTGCGGCTGAACTCGTTTCAAGAGTCGAATGGCGCCTGGTTGTTCAAATTGGAAAATCCCCTTGGTATTTCCAGTAGCAAAGAGGGCCAGAGTTTCTTTGTCTTCCAAATCAATATCCTCTATTCTCAGATGAACACCCTCTAACTCCGCAAGCAATTCCTGCATTTTTTGTACGAAAGTCAGGTTACGCAGACCTAGGAAATCCATTTTTAAAAGGCCATTAGCTTCAACACCATGAGCATCATACTGGGTGATCAGCATATCCTCACCGTATTTGAGAGGGATATAGTCCGTCAGGTCTTGGTCACTCATAACGACCCCAGCTGCATGGATAGAGGTCTGACGAGGATACCCTTCAATCTTTCGAGCAATCTCAAAAGCTTTTTGATATTCAATCTTACTATTGATGACCTGCCTAAACTGTAAATTCTTTTCATAGGCTGTCGTTAACGTATCTCGAAAACTGATTTTTTTCGTAATATTGGTTAATTCGTACTCAGGGACACCATAACGTTTGAAAACATCACGAATTGCCTGTTTTGCTCCAAAAGTCGAATAGGTAACAATCTGTGCCACATGTTGACTACCATAGCGATCACGAACATAGCGAATGAACTCCGGCCTATAAAGGTCAGGGATGTCGATATCGATATCAGGCATGGTGTAGCGCTCACGATTTAAAAAGCGCTCGAAAATCAAGTTCTTCTCAACCGGGTCAATTCCTGTAATATCCAGTGAGTAAGCCACCAGACTACCAACCGCAGAACCACGCCCCATTCCCATATAATATCCTTGGGAACGTCCAAAACGGAGCAAATCCCAAACTACAAGGAAATAGTCGTCAAAGCCCATATCATGAATCACAGCTAATTCTTCATTTAGTCGCTCATGATAGATAGCTGAGGTCAGCCCCTTGTCACTCAAGCCTTGCTCAGCCCTCTCTCTAAGTTCTTCGACCGCTGGTCTTTCAGGATTAAAGCGGGGAAGTTTTAAACTTGGGTCGATTTGATAGCCTACATTCTCTATCAGACCTTGGAGATTGGCAAGCGCCTGAGGGAAGCGATTCATAAAACGTGCTTCCAAGTCTGAGGCAGGTAAAAAAATCCCTTGTTGTGAATGTACATCCACTTCTCTCAGACTGACATTGTCCTTGACTGCTGACAAGATTTGTAAAACTTGAATATCTTCTTTTTCAAAAGAATTGACTTGATAGAGTGGAAGAATGGGCCTAGTAAAGACTTCTTGAGGAGTATCTGGACTGACACCGATAAAATAATCATGCTCCAAATCCAGCTGTTCGACCCCATTAAAATAGGGAACAATAATAGCAACATCTTCGAGGTGGGAGGTGAAGTCAGACCAATTTTTCCGTCCAGTCATTTTTAAAGTGGATAACTTCATCAACTCTTGATAACCTTTAGTGGATAGGGCTAGAAAACGAAGAGAGAGATTCTCCTCATCTTTGACCAAGGTCATTTCTAGACCGACTAAAGGTTGAATTCCATACTTACGAGTCACTTCGATAAAATGATAGGCTCCATAGAGATTATCCACATCCATGAGAGCAAGGTGAGAATAGCCGTACTCTTTAGCTGTTTGTACATATTTTTCAATCGAAACCACACTTTCCATAAAACTATAAACAGTCTTGGTGTCGAGCTGTGCAATCATTACTTCTCCTCCTTGCTTTCGTTTTACTACTATTATACCATTTTAAGTTGGATATTGAAGTAACTCTGCACTTTCTTTTCAATATCATCAGTTACAAACTTCTTCTCTTCTTAGTTGTAAATTCTTTATTTTTCAAAGGAAGGAAGGAAGGAAATAAAAAATTAATATTATATAATAGTTTTAAATGTAAATTTAGATATATTTATACCAAACGAAGTATAATAAAGATAGGAGTTATATGCAGTTTTACATATAAAAATCTCTAGAAAAAGGCTTACTTCTATGGTATTTATTCAGTATTTTATAATAACTTACCAAATAGATATGCTGGTTTAAGAAATTTATTTCATTTAAGTTTATTTATTCCATTTTTCCCTCTTTTTTGATATAATAAATCCAGTCTGTTTTCAAAGGAGAGAAACATGCGTTTTAATCAATTCAGCTACCAACCAACCACTAGTTCTCAACGATTTGCAGAATTAGAAGGTCTTGGTCTAAAGCTGTCACCCCAACTGTCCTTAAAAAGACAGTTTGAAGACTTCATTCGTTGGAGTTTTTTCACTTATTCTGACACGGATTATGCCTTGTCGACTTTAGCTGCGGATAAAGAAACAGATTTAGTAACCTTTTTCCAGTCAGACCGTGAGTTAACTGCAGAGATTTTCTACACAGTAGTTTTTCAACTTTTAGGATTTAGCTATCTTGTTGACTTTGAGGATGCCAAACAGTTTCGTAAAGAAACTGGTTTTCCTATTGTTTATGGAGATCTCATTGAAAATCTTTATCAATTACTCAATACGCGAACGAAAAAAGGAAATACGCTCATCGATCAGCTTGTTAGTGATGGACTCATTTCAGAAGATAATCACTACCACTACTTTAACGGTAAGAGCTTGGCAACCTTCTCTACTCATGATGTCATTCGTGAAGTCGTGTATGTCGAGAGCCGTGTGGATACTGATAACGACGGTCTCCCTGACTTAGTCAAGGTCAGCATTATTCGCCCGCGTTATGATGGACAGATTCCTTCAGTCATGACTGCCAGCCCTTATCACCAAGGGACCAACGATAAAGCCAGTGACAAGGCTCTCTACAAAATGGAAGGGGAGCTTGAGGTCAAACTGCCCCACACCATTGAACTTGAGGAACCTAAGCTGAATTTAGTCGAACCTCATGGTCAAGCAGAAGTCGTCTCTGAGTCAGAAGAAAAGCTTACTCACATCAATAGCTCATACACTCTCAACGATTACTTCCTCCCAAGAGGATTTGCTAATCTTTATGTGTCTGGTGTTGGCACCAAGGATTCCCAAGGTCTGATGACTAACGGTGACTACCAGCAGATTGAGGCCTATAAAAATGTGATTGATTGGCTTAACGGTCGTTGTCGTGCTTTCACGGACCACACGCGCAAGCGCCAAGTCAAGGCTGACTGGTCAAACGGCAAAGTCGCAACAACAGGAATTTCCTATCTAGGTACCATGTCCAATGGTCTCGCCACCACTGGTGTTGATGGCTTAGAAGTCATCATCGCTGAAGCAGGTATCTCCTCTTGGTACAACTACTATCGGGAAAATGGTCTAGTGACCAGCCCAGGGGGCTATCCAGGTGAGGATTTTGACTCACTTGCTGAATTGACCTACTCTCGCAACCTCCAAGCTGGTGACTATATCCGTGGCAATGAAGCTCATCAAGCAGACTTAGAAAAGGTTAAAGAGAAACTCGATCGCAAGACTGGTGACTACAATCAGTTTTGGCATGACCGCAACTATCTGCTCAATGCTCACAAGGTTCAAGCTGAGGTCGTCTTTACGCATGGTTCTCAGGATTGGAACGTCAAACCTCTTCATGTTTACCAGATGTTTCATGCCCTTCCTAGCCATATCAATAAGCACCTCTTTTTCCATCATGGTGCCCATGTTTATATGAACAACTGGCAGTCGATCGACTTCCGCGAGTCCATGAATGCCTTGTTAAGTATGAAATTGTTAGGACTTGACTCAGGCTATCAACTTCCGACTGTCATCTGGCAGGACAATATCGCACCGCAAAGATGGCAAGGTCTTGATAACTTTGGCAAACAGGATGAACTGCATACCTTCTCTCTTGGTAATGAGGAAAAAGTGATTCAAAACCAGTATGATCAAAAAGATTTTGATCGTTATGGAAAAACTTACCAGACCTTCAACACTGAACTTTACCAAGGAAAAGCTAATCAGATCACCATTGACCTTCCAGTAAGTCAAGACCTTCACCTAAATGGGCGAGTGGCGCTGAAACTTCGTGTCAAATCAAGTACGAACAAGGGCTTATTATCAGCCCAACTGTTAGAACTTGGACAAAAGAAATATCTGCAGCCTTATCCAGCTGTTTTAAGTGCTAGAACCATCGATAATGGTCGTTACCACATGTTAGAAAATCTCTGTGAACTACCATTCAACCCAAGTGCCCAACGTGTCATCACCAAAGGCTACCTTAATCTTCAAAATCGAACCAATCTCTTGACGATTGAAGAAATCCAACCAAATGAATGGATGGACTTCAAGCTAGAGCTTCAACCAACTATCTACAAACTTAAAGAAGGAGACACTCTCCGTTTGATTCTCTATACAACAGACTTTGAGATTACAATTCGAGATAATACAGACTATCAGTTGACTGTTGATTTAGCACAGTCTAGTCTTATCCTACCTTGTCAAAAGGTATAATCTACCAGACTTTCAATATGGAAATATTCAAAGGAAAAGTCAATGAATTTGACCATTGAACTTCCTATAACCAAAGTTTTCCACTTGAACAGTCGAATCAAACATAAACTTCGTATCAAATCCAGTTCATCTGAAAGCATTTTAGAAGCCCCTAGATAGAACTTGGACAAAAGATACTCCCTCTAACCAACATGTGTAACCATTTATCATACACGCTACCAGACCACATGTTGGAAATCTCTGTGAATTACATTTAGAGTAAATTCACAAAACGCCGTGACAAAAGCTACCCAAATTGAATGATTCACTGTCATTAAAGAACATCAATGTAGATGAACGGATCGCTACCCAGTTTATCTGCACGCAACTAGTGACAAAGTTAAAAGAAGGAGAATCTCTCCATCTAGTTCTTTATCCTACTGACTTTAAAATCATCATACGTGACAATACCGCCTACCACCCGACTGACATTTTCGTTCAGTCCACGCTACTGTACCTTGTAAAAGGAGTACTTACTTTATGAACAAATCAGAACACAGACACCAACTTATCCGCGCCCTCGTTTCAAAAAACAAAATCCATACGCAAGCTGAATTACAAGCCTTGTTAGCGGAAAATGATATCCAAGTTACTCAGGCCACCTTATCACGCGATATCAAAACCATGAACCTTTCAAAAGTGCGCGAAGAGGATAATTCATACTACGTGCTAAATACAGGCTCTATCTCCAAGTGGGAAAAACGTCTTGAAAACTATATGGAAGACGCTCTTGTTATGCTGCGTCCTGTGCAACACCAGGTTATTTTGAAAACTTTACCCGGTTTAGCCCAATCGTTTGGATCTGTAATTGATTCCTTGGCATTTCCAGATATCGTTGCAACCCTTTGTGGAGATGACGTCTGCATGATTATCTGTGAAGATGCTACAAAAGCGCAAGCGTGTTTTGAGAGTCTTAAAAAATATGCACCACCATTTTTCTTTAGTGAATAAAACAAATCCCGTGATTAAAAGATCACGGGAATTTTTTATTTCTTTGACTGTGTTTCTTCTTTCTTTGTACGCGCCAATCGAAGAGCACGTTTAGGATTGAGACGATTAAACAATTCTTCTAGTTTCTTTTCATTCCATACATCTGCTGCAGAAACAAAATTTCCATCTGCATCTCGGAATGATATTGGTTTATCTCCCATATCAATCTCCTAGTCTACAAATTCAAACTCAAATTTACCGATGCGGACCAAGTCGCCATCTTTGGCTCCACGCCCACGAAGGGCTTCGTCAACCCCCATACCACGAAGCTGACGGGCAAACTTCATGACCGATTCGTCACGGTCAAAGTTGGTCATGTTAAAGAGTTTCATGAGTTTTTCACCAGAAAGTACCCATGTCGCATCATCATCACGACTAATCTCAAAGGCTTTTTCTTCCTCGTCAAAGCCATAGTAAGCCTCTTCTTCCATATCGGATTCATCATAGATTGGGAATTCTGGAGTCTTGTCTAACAATTCAGCTGTCGCATCCAAAAGGGGCGCCAAGCCTTGCTTGGTTAAACCAGAAATCGGGAAGATGGCTGGTAGTTCCTCAAACTCGTCGTAGTTTGCTGCCAATTTCTTCTTGAAGGTTTCCAGATTTTCCTGACTTTCAGGCATGTCCATCTTGTTAGCCACGATGATCTGCGGACGCTCCATCAGACGAAGGTTGTAGGATTCTAATTCCTTATTGATAGCAAGGTAGTCCTCATAAGGATCACGCCCTTCGCTAGCCGACATATCGATGATATGAAGGATAACTCGAGTGCGTTCAATATGTCGAAGAAACTGAGTTCCCAAGCCAACACCTTGACTAGCCCCCTCAATCAAACCTGGAAGATCTGCTACGGCAAAAGATTCACCTGACTGCGTACGAACCATACCTAAATTAGGGACAATCGTCGTAAAGTGGTAAGCACCGATCTTAGGTTTAGCTGAAGTGATGACACTAAGCAAAGTTGACTTTCCGACAGATGGGAAACCGACCAAGCCGACATCTGCTAAGATTTTCAATTCCAGTTGCAACTCACGTTCTTGTCCTGGTTCTCCATTCTCAGAGATTTCAGGTGCAGGATTTTTTGGAGTGGCAAAACGGATATTTCCACGACCACCTCGACCGCCATGAGCCACGATAAATTCCTGACCATGTTCAATCAAGTCTGTAATGACTTTGCCAGTTTCTTCATCACGTACAGTAGTCCCCTGTGGCACGCGAACACGTAGATCTTCTGCACCACGTCCGTGCATTCCTTTGGTCATTCCTTTTTCACCGGAATCAGCCTTGAAATGACGGTTATAGCGGAAATCCATCAAGGTACGTAAGCCTTCGTCTACCACGAAAACAACGTTACCTCCACGTCCACCATCACCACCCCAAGGACCGCCATTAGGGACATATTTTTCACGGCGAAAGGCAACCATGCCATCGCCACCATTACCAGCCTTGACCTTAATCTTGGCTGTATCTAAAAACATACTCATATTTTCTTCTCACTTTAAAAAGGCTGGGGAGAACCCAGTCATTAGTTATTGTTTCTATCCTCGTAGCTTGCTTAGAATCTACTAAAAGCTCCAAGCGCAGTTGCAAAGATACCAGCAAGGGTTACAAACAACATGATGAGCACGACAACAAGTGTCACCTTTTCAAACAAAGTTTTTTTACGTTTTCCGTTATCTCCAAAAGCCATAACTTCTCCTTTTTCTATATAATTCTAATTTAATATTCTGTTGAAACTGGTGCAATCAACCATAAAATGATATAAGCAAGGACTCCTGTCCCATAACAAAATGCAAGAACAGCCCAAATGACACGAACAATTGTTGGATCGATATCAAAATAATGAGCAACTCCTGCGCATACTCCACCAATTTTTTGATCTTTCCCGCTTCTCATTAATTTTTTCATTTTTTCTTCCTCTTATTCTATTATTTGAATTCGTCTCTCCAATAATCTCTGATGCTAGACAATTGTTTTCGAGACGCTCTTAAAATACGCTTGGATTCTTTTACTGGGCTTGTAACAGCCTGTTGAGGTAGATAGAGAATCGTTTTTAAAAAGCTTTGAGTGACAGGTTGTCCATCATGTAACTCATGTTCAAAGTTATTTGAGATAATGGCATCAAGGTAAAACTCATGAACTCGTTTCCCAAAATTTTCAGCCGAAATCTCGTACAACTTATCCGCTAACTTTTGTTCAGACATATCAGGAGTAGCAATCAAGGCTTCAAGGATAGCTCCTGCAAGCTCTCGTTCTCCATAGTAGAGGGTCCCAAACATTTTATCATTGATCAGATTTTCAAGATAGGGATTGCCATGAGCAATAACAGGCGTTCCACTGGCTAGACTCTCTAGATAAGTCAATCCTTGGGTTTCACTCGTAGAGGCTGAAATAAAGAAATCAGCTGCTTTATAGTACAAGGCTGTCTCACTTGGAGCAATCATACCTGTAAAAATCACATGTTTTTGTATGTTTAATTTCCCTGCTTGTTCTTTCAGACTATCCAGATAAGGTCCGTCTCCAGCAACAACCAACTTCACCTTGTCTTCTTCTTTCAAAACTTGCGCAAAGGCAGCTAAGACTGCTTGGATATTCTTCTCATAAGAAATACGCGAAAGGCTCAGCAGCATTTTCTCACCTTCCTGAATACCTAACTTCGAACGAAGTTCTTGCAAGTTTTCCTCTTTGATCTCAGGTCGTTCAAACTTAGCCAGCTCAATTCCAGTTGGGATGACACGCTTTTCAACCTTGACTTTGTATTTCGATAAAAGGTCACGAACAATCTCACTAGGGCAAATCACGCCATCTACATCATGAAGGAAGCCACGCACCAAATATTTTACCATACTCGGACGAATTAGCATACCCTTAGCAATGTAATGCACATAGTCTTCGTACTGGGTATGGTAGGTATGAATAACTGGAATTTTCAATTCTCTCGCAATCCAAATTCCTAACAAACCAAGAGAAAATTCTGTCTGGGTATGAATAATATCGAGTTGATACTGCTTGGCAATTTCAAGCGCCTTTGTAAAACCTCGGTAGGCAAATCGTCGATCCTTAAATGCAAAGAAAGGGACACTCGGAATGCGAATAATTTGCCAATCCTCGTATCGGTTTACGTCTTTATCAGTCGTTGTAAAGATAAAAACTGCATGCCCCTGCTTTTCAAGCTCAGTTTTCAAAGTCCGAATACTAGTCGCGACCCCGGAAACCTGAGGGAAATAGGTATCTGTAAATAAACCAATTCGCATAAATTACCTCACTTTTTGCCCAAAGCAGCCTGTTCTCGATAAAATTTTAACCAGATTTCCAACAAATGCTCCTCAGAGTACTCTTTGGAGATCTCGCGAGCTTTTTCTTTCAAGTCCTTTAAGGCTTCAGGGTCATTCTTGTATTCTAGGATTGCTTCTCTCATCTCGGAAACATCACTTGTAGCACGATAATTCCCATCAAGAATAACCTTATACAGATCCAAGTCCCTCAACATAATCGGAGCCTCGCAACTAGCGGCCTCTAAGATAGTCATAGGGAATAATTCATTGTAACTTGGTAGCAAGAATAGATCCGCCATAGCGTAAAGTTCCCGCATCCGTTCCGGTGACACAATTCCAGGGAAAATAAGATTTTTGGGTGGATTGTCCATTATCTTCTTGTAGCGTTCATAACCATCTGTCATCCCACCAAATGAAAAACCACCCGCCCAGATAAAGGTAATTTCTGGCAATTCCTCAGCAAGACGGATAAAATCATCAATTCCTTTACGTTTCTGAACCTGACCCGCACCGATTACGACAAACTGATCTTCCGCAAGATCCATTTCCTTCCGGAGTTGTGCAACCTGTTCAGCTGGTAATGGATGCCATTTTTCTTTGTTTACAAAATTTGGAATATAAGTTACTTTTTCACGCGGAATACCAGCAGCCACCAAATCCTCGATAAACATGGGATTGACCACCACCAAGTGTTCCATTCGGTTGTAAAAGGAAAAAACATAGCGTTTGACAATTCCTTTTAGGAAAAATGGAATCTTCAAACTCCCCTCAAGCGTATCAGGCAAAAAATGCACATAGCCAATTTTTCTCCCAGAGCGTTTCTTTTGGAAAGTAGATAAATAGTAGGGGAAATCAATGGTATGAAAGTGAGTTACATCCGCTTCTACAGGAAGATTCTCTGTAACAATCAACTGGTCTTTGGCATCACGGTGAAGGAGACTAACCAATTCTCTATAAGCTCCAGACACTCCTTGACCAGCTACTTTTTCACTTGAACTTAGCATATTAATACGCAATTTTTCGTTTTCCATACCTTTCATTATACCATTTTATTTCCAGAAAATCAGCAAAAGAAAGAAGAGACTATAGGAAAAAGGATAAATTTACCCTATTTTCCAATCGTCTCTCTCATTTTTCTTAGTCTTTATTTAATTCCTAGGGCGATACGTGCGTATCGGCTCATTTTCTCAACCGTCCAAGCTGGATACCAGACCAATTTAACTTCGGTATTAGTTACCTCAGGCACATCTGTCATCGCATCATGTATCTGGTCTGTCAAAAGGTCAGCCAGTGGGCAGCCCATAGTTGTCAAGGTCATATCAATTTCAGTGTGACCTGTTTCACCATCAAAACGAATTTCATAAATCAAACCTAGGTTGACAATATCAATCCCCAACTCAGGGTCGATGACTTCTTCCAAGGCGTTTAAAATGCGTGTTTTGATATTTTCAATTTGCTCTTCTGTATAAGCCATGTTATTCCTCACTCTTAATCTTCAATAAAATCACGAAGGGGTTTGCTGCGACTTGGTTGGCGCAATTTTCTCAAAGCCTTGGCCTCAATCTGACGGATACGCTCACGAGTCACGTTAAAGACTTTCCCAACATCTTCAAGAGTACGCATTTTCCCATCATCTAACCCGAAGCGCAAGCGCAAGACGTTTTCTTCACGGTCTGTAAGAGTATCCAAAACCTCATCCAACTGCTCACGCAAAACGATACGAGTTGTGTAGTCTACTGGATTTTCAATCACTTCGTCTTCGATAAAGTCCCCAAGATGACTATCGTCCTCTTCACCGATCGGTGTTTCAAGTGATACTGGTTCTTGGGCAATCTTTAGGATTTCACGGACCTTGTCAGGTGTCATATCCATACGCTCAGCGATTTGTTCAGGTGTCGGATCTTGCCCCAATTCTTGAAGGAGATTACGTTGTTCACGGACAAGCTTGTTAATGGTTTCTACCATGTGGACAGGGATACGAATGGTACGAGCCTGGTCAGCGATGGCACGAGTGATTGCCTGACGAATCCACCAAGTTGCATAAGTAGAAAACTTAAAACCTTTTGAATAGTCAAACTTGTCAACAGCCTTCATCAAGCCCATGTTTCCTTCTTGGATCAAGTCAAGAAACTGCATGCCACGCCCTACGTAGCGTTTAGCGATCGAAACCACCAAACGAAGGTTGGCTTCTGCAAGACGTTGTTTGGCTTCAATATCACCAGCCTCAACTGCTAGGGCCAATTCTTTTTCCTCTTCGTTGGTCAAGAGAGGAACGACCCCGATTTCCTTCAAATACATACGGACAGGGTCATTCACCTTGGCAGAAGTTGAACCAATCAAATCCTCATCACTGAGTTCAGGCTCTTCTTCTGTACTAAGGACACGTGCACTTGGATTCCCTTCGTTATCCGTGATAGAAATTCCAGCATCCTGAATCCGTTGCAAAAGGTCTTCAATGCCGTCTGCATCTAAAGTAAAAGGAATAACCAGACTTGAGTTGATTTCATCGTCTGTTGCTGTTCCTGTTTTTTTGTGGTTACGGATAAAGTCTGCTACTTGCACATCAAATGTGGTTACTTCTTTTTGTTTTGTTGCCATTATTACTCCATTCTTCTCTTTTGGGAAATCAATCGTTGCAATTCTTCCAATGCTGTGTCTGTATCTCCTACATGACTAGCTTCCTGCACTTTCTTTTTAATCCTTAAATTGTCCTTGCTGAGGAGGGCACGGTTACGAGTCTCTTCGACTTCAGAAAGTTCTTGAGGCGACATCTCTGTTGGCAAATCTAGACCAAGAACATGGTACCAGGCATTTTCAACCTCAGGAGTCTGATGAGACAGTTCCTCTGATCCGATTTCTCCCTCTACACTTAATAATTCGTAAAGAATCTGAAATTCTGGGGTATCAAAGAAAAAATCTCCTCTTAATCGATAGTCATTTAACACAACTGGATTCTCTGCCATCCTATAAAGGAGATGAGCCTCTGCTCTCATAACTGCTGTCAGTTGCCGCGTCACAGGCAAACTAATCGCTACTGGAGTAGGATGCTCCTTGACCCTCTCCAGTCTTTGAACAATCCGACTTTCATTTACAATCTGTTCTACTTGCTGATAATCAAAGGAAGGTAGGTTATCCACCAGAATGTGGATGTAAGAATTCTGGGCAGTGATAGACTTTTCTTTGGCGATTAAGGGCGCAATCTTTTCAATGAACTCGATTTGCGCTTGCAAGTTATCACTATTCTCAGGTTTGAGTTGGTGAATATAGAACTCTATGGGACTGATACGAGTCTTGGTTAAGAGGTAGGCCAAATCTTCTGGAGAATTCTTTTGCAAATACTCATCTGGGTCCATGGCATCAGGTACTCGAACAACCTCCACTGAGAAGTCTTTTAATTCCTCTAGAGCCTTGGCTGTTGCTGCCTGCCCTGCCTTGTCACCATCATAGCTGAGAACTATCTTTTTGGTAAAGCGTTTGAGGTGATCAACATGCTCCTTGCTTAAGGCTGTTCCCATGGAAGCCACAGCATTTTCTATACCAGCGCGGTAGGCTGCGATCACATCCATGAAGCCTTCCATCAGATAGAGCTCTGTAATCTTACCTGTTCCCTTTTTTGCCTTGTCCAAATGATACAATTCGTAACTCTTGTTAAAAATTGCAGTCGAGCGACTATTTTTATATTTGGCAGTCTGACTGTCCGTTTCTTGCCAGATACGACCTGAAAATGCAATAACCTGTCCCTTGTCATTGGTCAAAGGAAAGATGATCCGTCCAAAAAAAGTATCATAAAATTGATTACCATCTGACAGGTAGAACAAGCCCGAATCCAATAAATCCTTTTCTTCAAACTTACCAGATAAACGTTGGTAGAGATAGTTTCTCTCGGCTGGAGCCAGTCCAATTTGGAAATGCTTCAGAACATCGTCCGTCAATCCACGTTTGTAGAGATAAGCCCTTGCTTCTTCTCCCATCTTGGTCGTCATGAGGATTGCATGGTAAAAACGAGCAGCTTCTTCATGCATATCATATAGAGCTTGATGAGGAGAAAGCTGTTGAGGACGAGACTGGATAGGCATAGCTAGTTGAATACCGACACGCTCACCTAAGAGCTGAACAGCTTCCATAAAGGACACACCTTGGTATTCTTCGATGAACTTAAAAACGTCTCCTGAGCGCCCACATCCAAAACAGTGGTAAAACTGCTTGTCTTCCACAACGTTGAAAGAGGGGGTCTTTTCACCGTGAAAAGGACAGAGCCCTAAATAGTTCCGTCCAGCCTTTTGTAAAGAAATCACGTCACCTATGACTTCCACAATGTTGGCATTGTTTTTGATTTCTTCAATGACTTGCTTGTCAACCATACACAATACCTCCATCTTATCATAGTTTCACGTAAACTAGTATAGCTTATTTCTGAAAAAAAGTAAACCATTTCATACGCTTTCCGTAATTCTCTTTGTCTTATTTTTCCAGATAGAAAGAGGAGCTAAAAAACTTAGAAACACTTCCATGTTTCTAAGTTAATTTTCACTATTTTTTGATGATTACTTCACTCATCTATTCAAATAATTGATAGTAGTCTGAAATTTTCATCTTAGCTTTTTCTTCTTTATTGAGGTCTTGGATGATACGACCTTCCTTCATGACAATCAGACGGTTTCCATACTTCAGTGCATCTTCCATATGGTGGGTAATCATCAAGGCTGTCAGATGATCCTTGCTGACAAAGTCATCTGTTAACTCCATCAAGGCAACACTAGTCTTTGGGTCGAGAGCTGCTGTGTGTTCATCCAACAAGAGTAACTCTGGTCGTTTTAAGGTTGCCATCAAGAGACTCAAGGCCTGACGTTGTCCACCTGAAAGAAACTCAATCGGAGTGTCGAGATGTTTTTCAAGACCATTTCCCACTTTTTCAATGGTAGTCTGAAACTCCTCTCGGTGACTTGAAAGTCTCCTAGGCAGGAGTCCTCTCTTCTCACCACGAAACTTGGCAATCAAGAGATTTTCCGCCACTGTCATACGGGGAGCCGTACCCATCTTAGGATCCTGAAAGACACGAGACAAATACTTAGCCCGCTTTTCAGGTGAAAAATGCGTCACGTCCTCGCCCATGATACGGATATTTCCACTTGTTAAAGGTAAGGTACCTGCAATAGTGTTAAAAAGCGTTGACTTCCCTGCTCCATTTCCCCCTAGGATAGTAATGAAATCATGTTCGAAAATTTCAAGAGAAACATCATTCAGAATGATTTTTTCCTCATCAAAGCCATTCGTGATGACTTTTGTGGCATTTTTTAATTCTACAATTGCTGTCATTTGCTAAACTTGACTCCTTTCAGGTATTTGTTTTTGAAGGTTGGAATCATGAGGCAAACTGCCAAAATCAAGGCGCTGTACAAACGAAGATAACTTGTATTAAACCCAAGAGCAATCACTCCCCAAACGAGGAACTGATAAGCAATAGACCCTACAACGATGGTCATGAGTCGCTCTGCCAGGGTCAAACTCTTGAACAAAACCTCACCAATAATCAAGCTAGCAAGCCCTACGACAATCACGCCGATTCCTCGAGAAACATCCGCGTATCCTTCTTGTTGAGCAATTAAAGCCCCTGCAAGCGCTATAATTCCATTTGAGAGAACCAAGCCCATGAGTTCCATTCGTCCAGTATTGATACCAAAGCTACGAGCCATATCGGGATTGTCACCTGTAGCGATGTAGGCCTGACCTAGTTTGGTATCAAGGAAAAAGAGCATGAGACCAATAACAAGAGCTACAAAGATTAATCCAGTCAGGAGTTGGTTAAGGTCTGAATCGAAAGGCAAGACATCCTGAATTTGCTTGGTTCCAAGAAGCCCCAGATTGGCACGCCCCATAATCATGAGCATGATGGAATGGCAGGAAGTCATGACCAGAATCCCTGATAAGAGAGTTGGGATTTTTCCTTTGGTATATAAGAGACCTGTCGCCATACCAGCTAGACAGCCCGCTCCTACTGCAGCTAAGGTCGCTAAAAATGGATTGACTCCCTGTGTTATCAAGGTTACAGCTACTGCTCCCCCTAGAGGAAAAGAACCTTCAGTAGTCATATCAGGGAAATTCAAAATTCGAAAAGTCATAAAGATTCCCAAACCTAAAATCGCCCAGACCATCCCCTGAGAAATAATGGATACTATCATAATCTTTCACTCATTTCTTTCTTTAGTAAAAATGGGAGGAGATGTGTCCAGCTCCTCCTTTATCTTTATTCAATCACTTGTCCTGCTTCTTTTAGAACGGACTCAGGAATGGTGACACCAAGTTCCTGCGCTAGTTTTTTATTAATCACTGACTTACCAGTTGAAAAGACATTGACTGGCGTATCAGCTGGTTTTTCACCTTTCAAAACTTTGGCAATCATTTTACCAGTAGCCACTCCAAGATCGTGTTGGTCAACTACTACAGATGCTAATCCACCTGCTTCTACCATGGCAGTGGCACTTGGGTAGATTGGCTTTTTAGCTGTTTGGTTACTTGAAACAACTGTTGAGAATGCTGATGCGATGGTGTTATCAATTGGAACCCAAATCGCATCGACCTTGCTTGTCATGACATTAACTGTTGAAGCAATTTCATTTGTTGAAGGAACGGCAAATGTTTCGACTGTCAAACCTGCTTTTTCAGCATAAGCCTTGAATTCTTCAACTTGTGATTTTGAGTTATCTTCGCTACTTGAGTAGAGAGCGCCGATTGTTTTGACATTTGGTGTCAAAGTTTTAATCAATTCCACTTGTTGTTCAGCGGGGTTGTGGTCTGATACCCCTGTGATGTTGCCACCTGGTTTTTTCAAATCTTTGACCAAGTTAGCACCGATTGGGTCTGTAATAGCAGCCATGATAACTGGTAGGTCTTTTGTAGCACTAGCGAGTCCTTGAGCAGCTGGTGTCGCAATCCCAACAACAACGTCGTTTCCATTTGCCACCAATTGTTTACTCATGGTTGCAACCTTGCTCTGATCACCTTCAGAGTTCATAAAGTCGATTTTTACCTGGTCGTCCTTATAGCCTTCTTCAGCTAGTCCATCTTGAATCCCTTGGTAAATCAAGTCCAAGGATGGATGACTAACAAATTGAAGGACACCAACCTTAGCGACCTTTTGCTCTTCCTTAGCTGCAGGCTTGTTCATTGATGAATAAATCAAGCTAGCCACTACCAATACCGCTAATCCAGCGACAATTCCAATCAAACGTTTATTTTTCATTTTTCTTTCTCCTTAATTCTTTTACCTTAACTTTTTAAATCACATCATCTAGCGATGCCATCGTTTAAATTCCATCATCATCCTCCTAATAGAAAAAGTCCTCACACAAAAAACTTGTGTGAGGACGTCGATGCGCGGTGCCACCTCAATTATAGGGAATATCCCTATCGCTCTTTCTCGCAATAACGAGTTGCACTGTAAGGTGTGCTCACCGAATTTTTATGATTTCAAATTCTTAAGTACATTCAGCCCAATTTCATCAATTTCATCTATCTGCTTTCACCAACCACAGACTCTCTAAAAAATGAGCATGATTACTTTCTGAATGTTTAAATTATATCATTTTTCAACTACTTGTCAAGCTTATTTTTAGAATTTTTTAAACAATTCAAAAACTTCCCCTTGAAAAAAGAGGAAGTTTGTAGAATATCAGCCAGAATTACGTAAACCAGTTGCAATTCCGTTAATAGTTGTATGGATCAGTTTTTCTTCGTCAGCTGACAATTCGCCACGACGTTGACGTTTAATCAACTCCAACTGGATGTAGTTCAGGATATTAAAGTAAGGCATACGATAGTTTAGACTGTCTTTTAGGTAAGAGTTTTCTGCCAAGAGTTCGTCATAGCCTTCGATAGCTAAAATAACGTCCTTAGTCAACTGCCATTCATCTAAAATAGTGTAGTAGATAGCTTGTACTTCTTCGTCTTCACAAAGCTTGGCATATTCAAAAGCAATGTTCATATTAGACTTTGACAAGACCATGTCTACATTGGAAAGCAAAGATTGGAAGAAAGGCCAGTTTTGGTACATATCTCGAAGGAACTCGATATTCTTTGGATCTTGATCTATAAACTCTTTAAAGCTTGATCCCACTCCGTACCATCCAGGGAACATGACACGGCTTTGTGACCATGAGAATACCCAAGGAATAGCACGCAAACCGCCAATTTCAGTGATGGTCTTACGAGCAGCTGGACGCGAACCGATATTGAAGCTTGAAATAGCCTTGATTGGACTTGATTCAAAGAAATAGTCATAGAAATGTTCATTTCCAAAGACCAAATCACGGTAGATATCGTAGCTACGGTCCACTACTTGATCCATAATAGCTTCGTAACGATTTGACGTATTGGTATCACTCTTCTTCTTGGTAATCATACGGTTAATGGTTGCAGAAACCAACATTTCAAGGTTATAATAGGCTGCATCTTTGTTACCGTATTTGTTTCCAATGACTTCTCCTTGCTCAGTCAGACGGATACGGTCCTTAATAGACTTGAGCGGTTGAGATGTGATGGCTTCATAAGTTGGTCCACCACCACGACCCACAGTACCACCACGACCGTGGAAGAAAGTGACCTTAACGCCAAATTCATCCCCAATAGCAGTCAGTTGTTGTTGCGCTTTATAGAGGGTCCAACACGATGACAGGTAGCCACCGTCTTTGTTACTATCAGAGTAGCCAAGCATGATTTCTTGGTAGTTGTCTTTTGAAGCAATCCATTTTTTAGCCAAAGGAAGAGAGAAATATCTTCTCATAGTTTCTTCCGAATGATCCAAGTCTTCGATTGTTTCAAAGAGGGGAACAATCTGAACGCGCGCTTTTTGGGCATCTACCAAGCCGACTTCCTTGAGCATGATGGCTAGTTCTAGCATATCAGAGACGCTAGTTGCGTGAGAAATGATGGTTTGACGAATAACATTTTCACCCAGTTTATCCTTCAACTTGCGCGCAGCTTTAAAGATAGACAGTTCCTTCTCAAGAAGTTCTGACTTTTCAGCATGAGTCGCTGAGAGGATACGAGGATCTTCTTCCAACTCTTTTAAGAGGAGGGCACATTTTTCGTCTTCAGACAGATCGCTATAGTGGCCGTTGATTCCTGCAGATGCTAACAATTCTGCCACACAGGCTTCGTGAACACTAGAATCCTGGCGCATGTCGATAGAGGCAAGATAGAAACCAAAGATTTCGACAGCTTGCATCAACTCGACAAATTCTCCTGAAATTAGGTATTCCCCTTTGTTTTCAAGGAGAGAGTCGCGAATGGCCAACAAATCTTGATAGAATTCATCTGCAGTGGCATATCTTGGCTGAAGATCCTTGTCTTCAATGAGATAAGCCTTGGTAGCCTGCATCTTAGCTTGGATGTCAAAAAGAGCACGACGATAGAGTTCTTTTTCACGGTAAATGGAGTTATCTTGTGACTTCAGCGCCATCTCACGGACCTTGTCGCTGACATTCACGATGCTGGTTGACAGTGAAAACTCACGGTAAAGATTATAAATCTTTTCATCATAGTAGTTCATGATGACTTCGCACTGAGTCAAGGCTGATTTATTGAGGGTTTCCGCAGTTACGAAAGGATTTCCATCACGGTCTCCTCCGATCCACATCCCCATAGTAATTGGTTTTGGATGTTGGAGCTCGATACCTTGTTCTTTAGCCAATTTTTTATACTCAGCTGTCAAACGCGGAACAGCATTCAGGAAAGAACTTTGGTAATACTCCATCACGTTGGTGATTTCGTTAGTTACTTTCAATTTTTTCTCACGAATCATGTCCGTTTGCATGATAATTTCAATATAACGACGGAGATCCGTGTGCCATTTTTCTTTATTAATCAAGCCGAGTTTGACATCACGGTACTTGCGCAAAAGCGTATGGATATGGTTGGTCAAATCCAGCATACTCTTGCGTTGTACTTGCGTTGGATGGGCGGTCAAGACAGGAACGACATTTAACTTTTCTAAAATTTCGGCTGCATTTTCTTTTTCAGCTACCATCTTAATCGTTGTAGATAGTTTCCCTAGATAGTCTTGGTCCACATTGTTTTGGTGATTAATTTCATAGGCCAAATCCACATCCTCGGAGATATTAATCAAAAGTGGAAGGATAGAGAAATAGCGTGAAATGTAAATCATTTCTTCATTCGAAAGACTGGTCACTAGGTCATTGAGCCCTTGATAATTCTCGCTAGTTGATAATTCCTTCAACTGGATAATCTTTTCAAAGGTTTCTGGCGCTAGCATATTCTTTGTGATATCTTCTAATAGCTCAGTCAGAATCAAGACTTCTTCTTGGACGACTGCTTTATTACTATAGTTTTCTAATTTTTGAAGAGACATATACTTTCCTTTCCATTCAATCCTTACAGACTTTCATCGGTTTGATTCTCGTATTCTCTGATAAGTTTGGCACGTTTTTCACTTGCGTCAATGTTCAGTACAAGCGCGATGGCTACGGATAATACCAATAGACTGTTCCCACCTTGTGAAAGGAAGGGGAAGGTTACCCCTGTAGAAGGAATCAACCCTGAAATCCCACCAATATTGACAAAGACCTGAACAAGGATCATTCCTCCGACACCAATAGCAACCATAGAGTTAAAGGGGTCCTTTGCTCGAATACCAACCAAGATGATTCGCAAAATCAAGAAGAAGAGTAAAGCCAAAATCATACTGGCTCCTACGAATCCAAACTCCTCGATAACAATCGAAAAGACGAAATCCGTATGGGCTTCTGGCAGATAACCACGCTTCTCGATAGAATTCCCTAGTCCCAGTCCGAACCAGCCACCATTAACCATGGCATAGTAGGAATTTGCGAGCTGGTGTCCTGCACCCGCCAAATCATTAAAGGGATTAAAGAAGGCACTAAAACGTTTAGCAACGTAACCAAATACAGGAATTTGAGAGAACTTTTCAACCCCAACAAAGCGAATGACAGACAAGACTAACATTGAGCTCCCTGCCAAGAGAGCCAGAATGGTCGAGAACCAACGATAGGCAATCCCACTAACTGTATACATGATGAGCGCCACCAAGACCAAGATGGTCGCATTTCCCAAGTCTGGGAAAATTCCCAAACTACCAATCAGAACCAGCAGAACAAAACGCCAGTCGTTAAAAGCTCGAGGTAGCCACTGATTCTGTGTCAAAACCTGGAAGTCATAAACCGCAATCTCATCCTGTTGTTTTGAAAATCGATGTGCCAGGTACCAGATGATGATAATCTTAAGGTACTCTGCAGGCTGAATCGTTACAGGTCCTACAGAAATCCATCCGTATGCTCCATTGACAGGTGTTCCGACCAGTCGCGCCAGAGCTAAAAGAACCATCTCCACAATCATTACGATAAAGATGAGACGACCGTTTCTTAGGAAACCTAATTTTAATTTATAGATTAAGGCAATCAGAATCAAACTAGCTATCCAGAAGATCCCCTGGTTACGCACCAATTGAAAGGCGCTTTTCCCTTCTTCGATCAAGGTTGCACTCGTTGTCGAGTACACCACAATCAGTCCCAAAATCGATAAAAGGAAATAAGGAATCAAAATGGAATAGTTTAGTAGGTGCCTTTTACTAATTTTCATATTTCACCACTCTAATAGGAACAGACGCTTCTGTTCCCAATTCCGTTTTATTTTCTAGTTTTGATTGCTATTATACCACTTTTTCAGAAAGAAAAAAACTCTTATCCTTTAATCCTTCGAATTTTACTCATTTTCCAGTATCAGGTATAAAAAAACAAATCTCTTTTGAGATTTGTTTTTTGCTTTCTTAGTTAGATGAAGAGCTGCTGCTTGAGCTTGAGTCACCACCACCGATGTATTGGGTGAAGATGTTTTGGAATGATTGGTCTTTAACCTTGATGTTTGCTGCTTGCAATTCTTTACCAATTACTCCTTGAACAAAGGCTGAATCATTTTGTTTTTGAGTCAAGATGATTGTCTTCAATTTTTCTTTGTAATCCTCAATATTAGAAGATTTTTCTGTTTTCTTCGTTACTTTGATGATGTAGAACTGACTGCTGTAGGCTTGTGTTCCAGTAGCTGTAATCACATCAGAAACCCCGTTCACATCCAAGGCAAAGGCTGCTTTCTTAACTTGTTCTGGAAGTTCTGTTGAAGCAGAGTCAAAAGTGATTTCTCCACCATTTTCTTTTGTTTTGTCGTCGTTAGAGTTGTCTTTTGCCAACTGAGCAAAATCTGCACCTTCTGCTTTAGCTTTCTCAAGTACTTCTTTTGCCTTGTCTTCATTATCCAAACGGATGATTTGAGCTGTTACATCTGGTGTGTAAGACTCAAAAGCTTTTTGGTAGGCTTCGTCTGTCAACTCACTCTCAGCAGCCTTCTTAACCGCTAATTCAACCAATTTGCTAGTGCGGATTTGAGCTTTACGAGTCTCAGGTGTCATACCTGCACGTTGAAGCACGCTGTTGTAGCTATCGCCGTATTTCTTTTGTTCTTCAGCAACGGCGTCATCCACATCTTTATCCGTTACCTCTGATCCATATTGTTGTTCAAATACTTTTTGGATGGTCATATTGAGCAAGACTTGTTGCGCAGTTGGATTATTCTTTACTTCTTCAAAGAATTGATGCTCTGTAATCACATCGCCCTTCATGCTGATCAAATCTTTTCCTTCAGAACTGTTTGAACAAGCTGCAAGTGTTGCTACTGATAAAAGTGTGATGGCTCCTGCCATAAGTTTTTTCTTCATTTTTACTCCTTTTACGGTAAGTGTTACCTTATCTATTTTACTATAATTTCTTAAATTTTTCTGAAAATCATTCGCTCTCAGAAAGCTCTACTTCTGCTAGATTCTTTCTTAGCATGAGAATACCATCTCCAAGTGGAACTAGAGTTGCTGTTAGACCTGGATTGTCCAACGTTGCGTCGAAAAGTCTTTGCAAACCACGGTAAATGGTTCGTTGACCACGGCGGACTTCCATGATGTCCTTGGCAACATCTCCTCCTTGGAAAATATCATCCAAGACCACCACTCCACCAACTTCCAAGTGTTTAAGGATTTCTGGTAAAAAGACGATGTACTTGGACTTGGCTGAGTCCATAAAAACAAAATCATAAGTTTCTGTCAGACTAGATAAAACATCGACTGCATCTCCCTCTAAGAGGGTGATTTGCTTACGACTGTCAAACTGAGCAAAGTTTTCCTTGGCAAAGCCTATCATCTCAGGATTACGGTCAATGGTTGTAATCTTAGAATCTGGCGCATGTTCTGCCATCAGGAGGGCAGAAAAGCCAATCGCCGTCCCAATCTCCAAAATATTCTTAGGCTGCAGACTTTCCATGAGAAATCGAAAGTAAGCGACCGTTTCATGGGGAATAATAGGAATGTTTTCCTTGCGAGCAAAGGTCTCCAATTCTTTCAAGGAACCTGTCACTTGCTTTTGACGCTGGCGCATGAGTTCTACGATTTCTTCCTTGACGACGGGACGTCGCATATTGTGATTGGCATTTTTACTATAAGACTCTACCATCTTAAGCTAGTCCCAATTTTTCAACAAGGGCTTCAAACTCGTTCAAGCGACGTTCAAAGACTGCAAAGGCATCGTTGAGATAGTCTGACTTCTCCATGTCCACTCCCGCTTTTCTCATAACATTGAGCGGATAGTCTGACTTACCTGCCTTGAGGTAGTCGATATAGCGGTCACGGTCTTCTTGACTACCATGGACAATCTTTTCAGCTAAGGCTGAAGCAGCTGCAAAACCAGTTGAATATTGATAAACATAGTAGTTATAGTAGAAATGTGGAATACGTGCCCACTCGTATTGGATCTGAGGATTGTCCTCCTTGCTGAGTCCATAGTACTCCTGGTTCAAGTCAGCGTAGAGTTTATTGAGGAAATCACTTGTCAAGACTTCTCCATTTTGGTCTGCTTGGTGGATGGCGTGTTCAAACTCAGCGAATTGAGTTTGACGGAAGACTGTTCCACGGAAACCATCTAGGAAGTTATTGAGAATAGCAAAGCGCGTTGCGTCGTCTTCCACTTCTTCCAATAATTTCTCTGTCAAGATATTTTCATTGGTCGTTGAGGCAATCTCCGCCAAGAAGATAGAGTAATCTCCGTAAACATAAGGCTGAGTTTCACGAGTATAGCTGGAGTGCATACTGTGACCTGTTTCGTGGACAAGGGTAAAGAGATTGTCTAGATTGTCCTGCCAGTTGAGAAGCATAAAGGCATTGGTATCGTAAGAACCACCAGAGTAGGCACCAGAACGCTTGCCTTGGTTTTCATAGACATCAATCCAACGCTCACTGAAGGCACGTTTGACACGGCTCAAGTAGTCTTCACCCAAGACCGCCAAGGCCTCTTCTGCCTTTTTCAAGGCTTCTTCGTAGGTAAAGCTATAATCTACTGACGAGAGTGGTGTGTAGACATCATACATCTTGAGATCTGAAATCCCCAAGATTTTAGAACGAAGTTCTAGGTAACGATGCAAGAGCGGCAAATGCTTGCGAACTGCTGCTACTAGATTGTCATAGACACTTTCTGGAACAAAATTTGCTGCGAGGGCTGCATGGCGAGCACTCTTATAATTGCGAACTTTTGCTCGGTAGTTTTGCACCTTAACATTTGTCTGCAAGGTCTTAGCATAAGTATGTTGGAATTGCTCGTAAGTCGCATAAAGGGCTTCATAGGCACCACGACGCACTTCACGGTTTTTAGACTCCATCAAATGGATGTAAGTACCGTGTGAGAGTTGCACTTCCTTGCCTTCGTCATCAAGGACATATGGGAAGCTAATATCCGCGTTGTCCAAAATAGCGAAAGTTTCACTAGCAGCGCCAAAGATTTCTCCTGCTCCAGCAAGCAATTCTTCCTCACGTTGCGAAAGAACATGGTCTTTCTTTTGCAAGAGCTTGTCAAAAAAGTGTTTGTAAACTTGGAGTTTTGGTTTAGCTTCTAGGAAGACCGCATACTGCTCTTCGCTAATCTCCATAAACTCAGGTTCATAGAATGAAAAGGCTTGTTCTAACTGACTGTATAGGGCCATTGCCTTAGCATAGTACTCTTGATACTTGGCCTCACGCGTGTCCTGGTCATTTTTCATATGTGCATAGACATAAAGCTTTTCAACTTGGCGTTCCAAGTCGAGTGAGAATTCTGTGATCTCAAGCAAACTGTCTGCGCTGTCCAAAAGATGTCCCTCATACTGAGATGCTGTTTGTACTTTTTCAGTTAAATCTTTCAAGGCTTCTTCCCAAGCCTGGTCTGTTGGGTAGATTGTCGAAAGATCCCATGTATCTTTTTCATTTATTTCATGTCGTTGTAATACCATAAGATTCCTCCATCCTTTCTATTTTACCACATTTTTTGAGAAATATAAGTGATAAAAGGCTGGAGGATAGAGCTTTTGGCGATTATTTTTCGGATTTTTTTGATAGTAGGCCTGAAAATTTCTATAATAGCTAGTCAAATCCGTTTCAATCTGCAAAAAATCACCTGACTCTATCGGTCTGACCTGGGGATACCAGTCGTCTAGTTGACGGTTTAATAGATTATCTCCTTGATGATAAGCTTCCTCCTGCTTCTTCATCCAGTAAGGCGTTTGGTAGTACAACTGCTGGCGAATGTAGTGACAAATAGTGGAATCTTGCACGACTGCAAAACGAGGCAGTTTTTGTTTTTGATAAGGAAATCGTAGAATTTCCAAGAGATTTCCTTTTCCATAGGGAAATTCTTTGACCTGAAAATGAAGCTTGCCACGTAGGTCCTGATGTAAAAGGTATTTAAGTCTCAAAACTTGCTTTTTGAAATCTAGTTCCCAAACAAAGAAACCCATATTTTGACTAAAATAGAGGAATCCCCTTTGCAATTGTGTAAGTCTCTCTTTTAACCAGAGTTTTTCTCCCAGTAGCCAGATAACCTGATAGCCCTGGCTGCGGTATCCTTGACTTCTATCGCCTAAAAGCTTTTGAGACAAGGGGCTACACTGAACCTCCAGAGCTAGTTTCTCATTGACGAGAACATCTGCTATCTGCTGAATCTCGGGCAAACTATATTCTAAGGCGACCTGACTGTCCTTCTTGACCCAATGATAGAGGGCCTCTTTATTTCCCAAGTGTTCTGGACTTTCATTCTCGAAAATAGCAATACAATCTCTTAACCTTTCATGGGCAAAGTGCGTTCGAATACTCTGTCCTTGGCGTAATCGTAGTCCGCCCCCACAGGCTGGACAAGTATAGGCTTGCTTGGTCACATCTTTTTCGAGAGCATTCACCAAATTTCCCTTGGCATCTCTGGCTACAAACATGGTCTACCTCCTTTTCTCATTTATTCGAAAAAGAAGAAAAAAAGACTGGAATCCCAGCCTTTCATGATATTATTTCTTATCTTTTTTGTCTCTTAGAATATTTTTTTAGCATGGGAATGAGATTGGGAATCTGCTCACTTCTAATGACCAGCACGCCGTATTCCTGGCAGCGATTGGCATAAACAGGATTGATTTTCCCCGTACAAACAATCAACTTGAGGCAACTCTCCCCAGCAAAATGATTGGCGTAGACTTCTAGTTCGTTGATGGCTTCAACTGATAAATCTGTCATTTTGCAAGAGATAAAGGTAATTGAGCGTCCCTTTCTTAGAATGACATCAATCTCATTTTGAACATTGTCCGCCTCTGGAAAGATGCCATTCCAATCAATCTCACCGCCTATCATGCATTCATCAAACAGCTGAGACTCAAGCGCTAAGAGATAGAGATATACCTCTAAAATATGCCCCTTGTTGCGGCAAAAGACTTGAGCTTCTTGACTTGGAAAGCTGTATGCTACTCGTTTCTTGTCCTCGCTTTCAATACAAAGCATCCCTGCTTCCACAAGTAAAGGAATAAGGGATTTTGGATAGTGATAATACCTGCCATTGTTTTCCAGTATCTTTTCTGTCTCAGCATGCAGGTCATTGGTCTTAGCTAGAGAGAAAAATTGGGTCACTTGATACCAGTGGGCAGGATTGGCAATAGCCAAACTGGCTAGTTTTTTGATGGCTGCAGCTTGCTGATCTGAGTGGATAGGGCGTTTGGATTTGAGCATTTTTCCACCACGCAAGGCTATCAGCTGTTGGATGCTTAGGGTTGGAATGTCCATGTCTTCTTTTTCTAACTGACCGGCTACCCACTTGTATTGTTTTCCTCGCTCGACATCCATGGCAACGATGGGGAGGTCCCGATCCAAGCCATATTGATAGAGGGATAAGGCTAGTAGCGAATCTCCACCAAAAACATCAAGAAGAACCTGGTCATACTCGGCCAAGCAATAATCTAACTGGTTTGCTAGTTGTTCTAAGGATAACTGACGAAAGGTCACTCGTTGAATATGAGGTACCTCTTCCATTATAAACTGACGGAGAGAGAGCTTCTCTTCATTGCTTATTTTCGTCAAAGATAGAAAAAGAATCTCGTCACAATCACTGATAAAGGCTTGGTAGACATTCTTTTCCAATACATGCCGATCATACAATTCCACCAAAAGACTCGTCATTCGACCACCTCCATCATAAAGACTTTCTTGCGCTGAGAGTATCAACAATACAGCCCTACTGCTCAGATTTCCTACTTCTAGTATAGCATAAAATCCTGCTCGTCCCAATCAACCAACGCAAACAAAAACGAATAGAAACCTTGCAAAGTGATTTCTATTCGCTAGTATAGGTTTGATTTACTTGACTTTTTTGGCTAACATAGTCGCAAAGCGTAGTTGAATGCGATTGCCATTTTCATCACGACGGTGCAGATGTCCTGGGTTTTCATTATACTTGACCAATTCCCAATCCTTGTAGTAGTCGGCTAGCTCCCCTTCTTTAAAGGTGAATGGGAAGTTGACTGAGCAAGGATAATCCTCCGTATCCATGGCACAGACGATAAGATTGTAACCACCAACCGTAGTGTGCTCCTGCATATTTTGGATAATAGCTGGAATGCGGTCCGCTTGTAGGAACATCAGAACAACTGTCGATACGATGAAATCATAGTCTTGGCTAATGCTGGCTGAATTGATATCGTATAGTCCGACAGGCATGTCTAGATCCTCTTGTTCCACAATGCTTTGCAAGATTTCAAGGGACAATTCATTTTGGTCCACAGCTGTCACATCAAAACCATTCTGTGCGAGAAAGAGAGAGTTACGGCCTTGACCACAACCCAAATCCAAGGCTCTTCCAGGTTTCACCGTCTGCATAGCCTCTAAGACTTCCGAATGGACTGGATTGGTCTGGTATTTCTTAGGGAAATAATCCTCAGGTTTACAATAAAATTCCAAGTACCATTCTACATCATCAGTGGCAGCCTCTACTCGATGCCAGGCTTGCGGTTGCGCCATGGGATTGTCAGCTCCTGCCTCAAAGAGGTGCTCAGCTAGAACCTCACCATCTTCAGTCAACTCAATAAACTTGAGAGCACCCTTCAAGACAGTAATTTTTCCCCAAGTGCCGACTTTAGTATTGTGCTTTTGCTGGACAGCTTCTGGCATGGTCTGTTTATTCCACAAGGGCATCCGTTTATAGGCAATTAATTTTTCCATTTTACTTCCTCTTCTTAACGCTGGTTGACAGCTTTCATCACACGCGCGATGTCGCGGTTTTGTTCACGACGCTTGATTGACTCCCGTTTGTCATAGTCATGTTTCCCTTTTGCAAGTCCTAAAAGGAGTTTAGCATAACCATCTTTGATATAGACTTTAAGGGGAACAAGGGTCATTCCTGTCCCTTTGGTCTCTTGTTCCAATTTTTGAATTTGCTTCTTATGGAGCAGGAGTTTGCGACGGCGTTCTGGTTCCTGATTCCAGATATTGCCCTCTTCGTAAGGGGCGATATGAACATTGCTCAGCCAGACTTCCCCATTTTTTACTTGGGCAAAGCCGTCCTTGAGATTGATTCGAGCAGCTCGAACACTCTTGATTTCCGTTCCAGTCAGGACCATTCCTGCCTCTAGCGTATCTACGATTGTATAGTCGTGGTGCGCCTTTTTATTTTGTGCGACGACCTTTCCCTCGCCCTTTGCCATACTTGGCTCCTTTCTTAGCTACTTCTTTGTAAAAAGGTTTCTTGCCTTTTTTCTTTTTATCTTTTTGTGAATGCTTGTGCTTATCATTTGAGCGCCCTGATTTTCTCTTGTCTTCCTTCTTATCCGAACGACGACTTGAACCACGACCCCTGTCTCTGCGACCAGCTTGTTTCAAGCCCTTTTCGATGACATCAAACTCACTTGGAATATAAGAGAAATCAATCTCTCCCGTCATCTTATCGGCTCTTTCAACTCGAATGCGAATCTGCTGTCCTACACGGAAAGTTATGCCCGATTTCTCCCCACGGAGAGTCAAATCTCGCTCATTGAAATGATAAAATTCAGGTAGATTGGTGATGTGAATCAAGCCCTCAACCGTGTTTGGCAATTCAACAAAGAGACCGAATTTGACGATACTGGATACAACCGCATCATACTCTTCGCCCACGTATTCTTCCATGTACTCAGCCTTTTTCATGGCTTCGACTTCACGCTCTGCCTCGATGGCACGACGCTCACGGTTAGAAGACTGGGTTGCAATCTCTGGAATCACTTGCTCAAAATGCTCGGCTATTTCCTTAGAACGACCATAGTCCCGAATCATGCGATGAACAAGAAGGTCAGGATAACGACGAATTGGGCTGGTAAAGTGAGTGTAATAGTCGGCAGCAAGACCATAGTGACCGTGATTGTGCTCTGAATAGCGAGCCTGTTGCATAGAACGGAGAAGCATCATGGATAATACATCCGCATAGGGTTCTCCCTCAACAGCACGCATGATGTCTTGGAGGGCCTCTTGGCTAATTTCACTGGCAGTCCCATAAATCCGCAAACCAAAGCTCGAAGCGTAATCAATAAACTTCTGAACTTTTTCAGCCTTGGGCTCCTCGTGGATTCGATAGATGAAAGGTAGGTCCAGCTTGCTAAAGTGCTCGGCAACCGTTTCGTTAGCAATCAACATGAAGGACTCGATCATCCGCTCTGCAATTCCACGTTGGCGAAGAACGATATCCACAGGCTTGCCTTTTTTATCCACTAGAATCTTAACTTCATTAGTATCAAAATTGAGGGCACCACGCTTCTCACGCATGCTTCCTAGCCTTTCATGAAGCTTGGCCATGAGCTCGATACTTGGAACAATTTTCTTAAACTCTCGTCTCTTTTCCTCATCGCCAGCTAGGATATCATTAACAGCGATATAGGTCATACGGAAGCTCGTCTTGATAACTGTTTGGGTAATGGTGTAATTAACCACACGACCATGTTTATCAATTTCCATAATAGCAGACTGGGTCAAGCGATCTACTTGAGGATTGAGAGAGCAGATGCCATTTGACAAACGCTCTGGAAGCATTGGAACCACTCGGTCTGTCACATAGACAGAAGTCGCGCGGTTAAGGGCTTCCTTGTCAAGGGCAGAACCCTCGGTCACATAGTAGGAAACATCTGCGATGTGAACTCCGAGTTCGATATTGCCATTCTTTAAAGGCTTGATGTGTACTGCGTCGTCCAAGTCCTTGGCATCCGCACCGTCAATGGTAAAGGTGATTTCATCTCTCAGGTCCAGTCGACCTTCCATATCCTTTTGAGACGGAGCTTCTGGCACACTTTCTGCTTCCTTGAGAACAGCTTCTGGAAATTCTGAAACAATATCCATGGATTCCAAGACTTCAAGAACGTCAATTCCAGCATCAGTCGAGTGTCCGACCACATCGAGAACACTAGCGACAAAGAAATCATGTTTCTTACTCGGGTATTTGTCGATAATGACCTTGAGAACCTCTGTACCTTCCAACTTGATAGCCGGTTTCTTCACATAAATCGGTTGGCTGATTTTCTGATTCTTTGAACGGATGTAGCCCGCATACTTAGGCTTTTCCTGATCCAAAACGATTTGCCCGACAACTGTCGTCAGGCTATGCTCTAGGATATCGATAATTTTTGCTTCTGCAGCAGTTCCCTTGTTACGGTCAGCGACTTTCTTAATCACGACCTCAACGGTATCACCATCAATGGCATAGTTGACATCGTTTTTTCCTACAAAAAGATCGTCCTCTTCGCCTTCTAGACTGACAAAGCCAAAGCCGTTTTTATGGGCATGAAAAATCCCTTTGAGGGTAATTTCATGTTTCTTCTTTTGGTCCAGACATAAGCTACCATCATCTTCAAAACGAATCTGGTGCTTTCTTTCCATCAGAGACAGGGTTTTAATCAACTCACGGAAATCCTTGGACCCATCCTTTCCGAGAGCCTGAGCAAGGTCATTTACCGTCACTCGCCCCTTCTCTTGCAAATATTCTTTAATTTTATCTTTCATGTTTTCTTTCTAGATTTTTTAATTTTCTTTTACTGTAAGACCTTCTCAAACATCATTTAATACTCAATAAAAATCAAAGAGCAAACTAGAAAGCTAGGCGCAGGCAGTACTGGAGTACGACAAGCCGACGCTGACGTGGTTTGAAGAGATTTTTGAAGAGTATAAAAATAAAAATAGGCTAAGACCTAGTCTCGCCCATTTCTTATCTACTTGATAATACCGTCAATGCTAAGGCAATGGCTAGCCAGAAAAAGACTAAAATACCTGTCAAACGTTGCATCACAGCTTCAAAACCACGTGCTTTACTACGTTCAAACAAATCACCTGAGCTGGCATCAAATACATTGCTGGATTGGTTCTTAGTTGGTTGCATGAAAATCGCAATCACAATCACAACAGATAATACTAATAAAATGGTTAATAATAGGTTATACATATCAAACTCCTTAAAATCCCTATTATTTTACCATAAATTCTACTTAGATTCAAGATGTAAAGTTACTTTTCTTTCCTTTGGACAATATTTTAACACCTCAATCTTGTCTGGATGGGTTTTGGAGTTCTTACTGGTTAGATAATTCATGCTGCCACAAGAGGAGCACTTGAGATTGATTTTTACTCGCACTAGATTTCCTTTACTTTTAATAATGATCTAAATTGCACTAAGTTGCATAAACAACTGAAGGCCACACAGGCTGCTGTCGCATAAAAGACAGCATGGTAGCCCAAATATCCTGCAACTGCGGATCCCGCCATAGGTCCAATCACTCCACCGAGATAAAAAAAGACTTGGTTGAAGGCGAAAATCCTTGAAATACCTGATTTTGGAGTCATTTTGCTGAGAAGGGTATTGACACCTGGTATGAGAGCTCCCGTTCCCAAACCAAAGAGAAAACGATACAAGCCAAGTTGAAGGGGGCTGGTTGCATGGGCACAAAGAAGGTACATGATGACGGAATAAATCTGCGCCGCGACTAACAATCTATGATTCCCTACCTTATCGCCAAGTTTTCCTAGAATTCCAGCACTCATCATGCTAGAAAATCCCATGCTGGATACGATTAATTCTGATACAAAGAGGAGATTCTCAGTCTGCCCTAAGTCCCGCACATAGAGAGCTAGAATGGGACCAATTGATTGAGCTGAAAATTGAATGACGAAGCTCGTCAAAAATAGATTCAATAAAAGCCTAGGATACTTGAAAGCAGAAAATACTTCTTTCGTTGGGATAGCCTTCTCCTTAGCCACTGGCTGAAAATCTTCCTTGATAAAGAAAATGGTTAGGATTGCAGCTACAAATAAGAAAACTCCTACCAACAAAAAGACATTACGAATGCCAAAAATTTCAGCAATAAAGCCTCCAACAAAGGGACCCGTCAGTGTTCCTGCAACAACACCTGTAGATAGAGTCCCCAGAGCCGCTCCAGACTTATCTTTAGGTACCTGACTAGCAATCAAGGCCGTTGCATTGGGGACAAAACCAGTAAATACACCATTGAGCAAGCGCAAAAAGAGTAGCCAATAGATATTCGGAACAAAGGCCAAACCTCCCATAGTGATGGTCATGGCAAGACCCGCTCGAATCATCATGGGTTTTCGACCGTACTTGTCAGCAAGAATACCCCAGATAGGAGAAACTAGAGCTGCTGAAACAGCCGAAACTGAGATGGCTAATCCAGCATAAAAAGCAACTTGGTCTCCTTCAATTCCCAACTGCTCCACAAAGATAGGCATGAAAGGAACGACCAAGGAAATGCTGGCGCCCGTTAGAAAACTACCGAACCAGGCGACACGAAGATTCTCTTTCCAACTAATCTCTTGCACAGCTATCGCCTCCTTCAAGTAACTTCACTACTTGAGTCACAAGCTGATCACGACTGCCATTGTTGTCTAGAACATGACTGGCCAAATCTTTCTTTTTCTCTAAAGACCATTGGGCGGCCAAACGAGACTCTGCTACTTCCTTAGAAAGATGATCCCGTTTCATGAAACGTTCCACCTGAACATCACGGTCCACATAGACCAGCCACGTTTCATCAAACCAAGCACTGTAGTCCTGTTCAAAAAGCAGGGGAATATCCATGAAAAAAACCGTTTCTGTCTGGGCTAACTGGTCTCTCAGTGCAGCCAATTCCTCACGAATAATCTCTC
Source organism: bacterium (assembly GCA_905221465.1). Lineage (GTDB taxonomy): Bacteria > Bacillota > Bacilli > Lactobacillales > Streptococcaceae > Streptococcus. The sequence continues at coordinate 683,485 of CAJNDG010000001.1, forward strand.
CTTGGGTTTGTTTAGACCATTCCCGCTCCTCAGGATTTGAGAAGATGAGACTAGCTAGGAGAGGGCGATTGAGTTCTCCATTTTCTAAGATAATTTCCTGCCCAAAGTGCTGAACTAAGAGCTGACAAAGACGACCACCCGGTTTCTGTAGTTGGTGGACGACTGCGTCAGCATCCACCACTTGAAAGCCTTGCTCTCTTAGGAAATTTGTCACAGTTGACTTACCAGAAGCAATTCCTCCTGTGATTCCGATGATTTTTCCCATCAGTCCCTCCTTTGACACTGAGGACAAAAATGAGTTCCTCGTCCACCGAGCTGGAATTTCTCAATCACTGCCCCACAGCGCGAACATGCTTGTCCAGTCTTATCATAGACCTGATGGAAGTCCTGCATGGTTCCGTCTTCTCCAAAGGCATTGGTATAGGTCCGAATGGTGGAACCACCCTTTTCAACTGCCTGTCCCAAAACAGCAATGGTCTGGTCATGAATAGCTGACGCTTCTTCTGCAGTCAAAGTTTGGGAAGGTCTAGCTGGATGAACCTGAGCTCGCCAGAGGACCTCATCCACATAGATATTACCTAGACCAGCTACCAAGGTTTGGTCTAGAAGATGAGATTTGATAGGCTTTTTAGACTTGGCTAGGGCAGCTTGAAAGACCTGCAAATCAAAGTCCTGCTCTCTTGGCTCAGGCCCTAGTTTCTTAGAAATAAAGTAGGCATCCAAAAGGTCGGGTGCCAGCAATTCCATTGTACCAAACTTGCGTACATCCTCGTAAACAAGCGTACCACCATCCTCAAACTGGAAGAAAATATGAGCATGCTTGCGTTCAGGAACCTGATCCGGATAGTAAAAATACTTGCCCTCCATCCGTAGATGCGAAATCAAGACTTTGTCTGTTAGGTAAAAAAGTAGATATTTTCCACGGCGTCCTATTGACTCAATTACTTGATCAGGCACTTCCTTTCGAAACTCGTCCAAATCCGTCTTGATCATCTTAGGATAACGAATCTCTAGGCTAGAAATCTTCTTTCCCAAGATCAATTTTTCTAAGCCACGACGAACCGTTTCAACCTCAGGTAATTCAGGCATAAATCCTCCTTCTGTAAAAACAAGAAGTAGGCATGAGCCCACCTCTACTTAGTATTCTTTTTCATTATAGCCAAAGTCAGCCAAATCTAGCTTTTTATCACGCCAGTTTTTCTTGACCTTGACCCAAGTTTCTAGGAAAACCTTGTCCCCTAGCATGAGTTCGATATCACGACGGGCCATGGTCCCTATTTTCTTGAGCATAGCGCCACCTTTTCCGATGATAATTCCTTTTTGGCTATCACGCTCGACCATGATGGTTGCTCGGATATGGACCTTGTCTGTCTCTTCATCACGCTTCATAGAGTCGACCACTACTGCGACTGAGTGAGGGATCTCTTCACGAGTTAAATGAAGAACTTTCTCACGAATCATCTCTGATACTAAGAAGCGCTCAGGATGATCTGTGATTTGATCAGCTGGGAAATACTGGAAACCTTCCTCCAGATTTTCACTCAGAATATCGATTAGATGAGAAACGTTATTTCCTTGAAGGGCTGAGATAGGAACAATCTCCTTAAAGTCCATCTGGTTACGGAAATCATCAATTTGAGCCAGAAGTTGGTCTGGATGGACCTTGTCAATCTTGTTCACCACCAGAATAACAGGAACCTTGGCAGCTTTCAGACGCTCGATAATCATATCGTCGCCCTTACCACGTGGCTCATCAGCTGGCACCATGAATAGAACAGTATCCACTTCACGCAGAGTACTGTAGGCAGATTCCACCATAAAATCCCCAAGAGCCGTCTTAGGCTTGTGAATCCCTGGTGTGTCGATAAAGACGATTTGCTCCTTATCCGTGGTGTAAATCCCCATGATTTTATTACGCGTTGTCTGCGCCTTGTCACTCATAATGGCAATCTTTTGCCCCATGACGTGATTTAAAAAGGTTGACTTCCCAACATTGGGACGTCCCAAAATAGCTACAAAGCCTGATTTAAATGTCATAATTTCCTCTTATTGTTTAAAATAATAAATCCCAAATGCGTGGGAGAAAGATAAGTGCACCAATCACCGCAGCAAGAAGGGAAGCCACAAGTACGGCACCAGCCGCCATGTCCTTGGCTTTCTTTGCCAACATAGAAAAGTGATAGTGACTGGCTAAATCCACTACATTTTCAATAGCAGAGTTAATAATTTCAAAGGCTACTACCAAGAAAATGCTCATTAGGAGAAAGAGCCATTCAATGCGTGACACCTGAAAAACAAAACCTGCAAGGATGACTACTAGAGCCGTCACTGCATGTTTTCGCATATTGCGTTCTTCCTTGAAAGCAGTCAGAATTCCTGTAAGAGCAAATTCTAAACTAGATACCAGGTCACGATTTTTCCATTTTCGTTTATTGTCTTGTGAGTCCATAGGCTGTCAAAATTTCTTCTTGTAAACCGAACATCTCCGCTTCTTCTTCCGGAGTGTAGTGATCGTAGCCGTTAATGTGTAAAAAGCCGTGTACTGCCAAGAAACCCATTTCACGCTCAAAGCTGTGACCGTATTCCTCAGCCTGCTCATGCGCTTTATCAATAGAGATGAACAGTTCCCCAATATAGGCATCAAATTCAGACATCATCTCTGCTAATTCAGGATTTTCAAGCAAATCTTCCTCATCAAAGGAGATGTCCAACTCTGGTTTATACTCAAGGCTAATGACATCTGTCGGACGATCTGTATCACGGTACTCCAGATTGAGTTCGTGGCTACGCTCGTTGGTCACAAAAGTGACTGTCATCTCCTTGTCTTCTTTTCCTATTTTTTGGGCTGCAAATTCCAAAATTTCTTGGGTTTGGAGCAAGATTTCTTGTGAAACTTGACCAGTTTCATCTACCATTTCAATATACATGTACTTCTCGATTCTCTTTACTTGGCTTTATTATACCATATTTCCATGATTTTATTCTACCTTTTTGATATAATACTATGGAATACAATCACAAGGAGAGAACGATGTCATTTGACGGATTTTTTTTACACCACATGGTTGAGGAATTGCGAAGCGAGTTGGTCAATGGTCGCATTCAGAAAATCAATCAGCCTTTTGAACAAGAGTTGGTCTTGCAAATCCGCAGCAATCGCCAAAGCCATCGCCTGCTCCTTTCTGCTCATCCCGTTTTTGGACGTATCCAGCTGACCCAAACGACTTTTGAAAATCCAGCCCAACCTTCTACTTTTATCATGGTTTTGAGAAAGTATTTGCAGGGTGCCCTGATTGAGTCGATCGAGCAAATCGAAAATGACCGTATTGTGGAAATTACGGTTTCCAATAAAAATGAGATTGGGGACCATATTCAGGCTACCTTGATTATCGAGATTATGGGCAAACACAGCAATATTCTACTAGTCGATAAAAGCAGCCATAAAATCCTCGAAGTTATCAAACACGTCGGCTTTTCACAAAATAGCTACCGCACCTTGCTTCCAGGATCGACCTATATCGCTCCGCCGAGTACCGAGTCTCTCAATCCTTTTATTATCAAGGATGAGAAACTCTTTGAAATCCTGCAAACCCAGGAGCTGACAGCAAAAAATCTTCAAAGTCTCTTTCAAGGTCTGGGACGTGATACGGCAAATGAATTGGAAAACATTCTTGTCAGTGATAAACTGTCTACTTTCCGAAACTTCTTCGGGCAAGAAACCAAGCCTTTCCTAACGGAGACTTCTTTCAGCCCAGTTCCTTTTGCAAATCAGGTGGGAGAGCCTTTTACCAGTCTTTCTGACTTGCTGGACACCTACTATAAGGACAAGGCTGAACGGGACCGCGTCAAACAGCAAGCCAGTGAACTGATTCGACGTGTTGAAAATGAACTTCAGAAAAATCGACATAAGCTTAAAAAACAAGAAAAAGAGTTACTGGCAACAGACAATGCTGAGGAATTTCGCCAAAAAGGAGAATTGTTGACAACCTTCCTCCACCAAGTTCCGAATGACCAAGACCAGGTAGTCTTGGATAACTACTACACCAATCAACCTATCACCATTGCGCTGGATAAGGCCTTGACTCCCAGCCAAAATGCTCAACGCTATTTTAAACGTTACCAGAAACTCAAAGAAGCTGTCAAATACCTGACTGAGTTGATTGAAGAAACCAAGGCAACCATTCTTTATCTGGAAAGTGTCGAGACTGTCCTCAACCAAGCAGGGCTGGAGGAAATCGCTGAAATCCGTGAAGAATTGATCCAAACAGGCTTCATTAGAAGACGTCAACGCGAGAAAATTCAGAAACGCAAAAAACCAGAACAGTATCTGGCCAGCGATGGCAAAACCATTATCTATGTCGGTCGAAACAATCTTCAAAACGAAGAATTGACCTTTAAAATGGCCCGCAAGGAGGAACTTTGGTTCCATGCCAAGGACATCCCTGGAAGTCATGTCGTCATCTCAGGAAATCTCAATCCTTCTGACGAAGTCAAGACAGACGCAGCAGAGTTAGCTGCCTACTTCTCCAAAGGGCGCCTGTCAAATCTCGTGCAAGTGGATATGATTGAAGTGAAAAAACTCAACAAACCAACTGGTGGCAAACCCGGTTTTGTAACCTACACAGGACAAAAGACCCTCCGCGTTACACCAGACCCAGAAAAAATCGCATCTATGAAAAAATCCTGATTTCAAGTGAATTCAGGATTTTCTTTTACATTTTACTCTACAATCAAGGTTTCCAAACCAACCTTCATCATATCGGTGAAGGTGTTTTGATTTTCTAAGCCAGTTTTTAATAACACTCAAAGAGCGAGATAGTGGTCAATAAATGAGATAGTTTTCTCTTTCAAGTAACAAGATTTTGTTGCTATCTTCTAAAATTCTTTTATTGTCTCAATTTCGAAAAGACTTCCCCAATCTTGCCTTCAATGACCAATGTAGCTTGGCTGTCTTGTGGAATACTGGATTTATTGATAAGGACCAGATTTGTTCCAGAAAAATAGTTTACTAGGCTAGCTGCAGGATAAACAACCAAGGAAGTCCCACCAATTATCAGCAAGTCAGCTTGCCGAATAGCTTGTGCAGCTTGGCTAAAAACATCCATGTCAAGTGATTCTTCATACAAGGTCACGTCAGGCTTGACAACCTTGCCACAGTCTAAGCAGTGGGGAACCGGTCCCTCGAGGGCCAGAAAAGCAGTTAAGTCATAGAAACGTTGACAACCTAGGCAGTAATTCCGGTCCGCACTCCCATGCAATTTAAAGATCTTTTGGGAGCCAGCCATTTCATGAAGACTATCGATATTTTGTGTCACAACAGCCTTTAGCTTACCTGTCTTTTCCAAAACAGCTAGATAAACGTGAGCAGCATTAGGCTTGGCTTCTGGATAAATCAGGTATTTTTTATAGAAGTCAAAAAAATCTTCTGGATAGCGCTCAAACATGGTCCGAGAAACGAGTTGCTCTGCCGTAAAATGACGGCCTAACTGATGACTATAAACACCATCTGAACTACGAAAATCTGGGATATTAGACTCGGTTGACACTCCTGCTCCTCCGAAAAAGACTATTCTGTGGCTTTTATCAATCAAATCTTGTAATAGTTCTATTTTATCCATTACATCTCTCCTTAAGCTGAGTTCTAAAAAAGTTGAAAATCAATAGTTGGATTTTCAACTCTTTCTTTATCATTGCTAAGATATTGAAAATAAATCACTTACAACCGTTCTTGTAACTAATGTAATTGAAAAGCTATTCTCTGTTTACTCTGCAATCAAAGTTTCCAAACCAACCTTCATCATATCAGTGAAGGTGTTTTGGCGTTCTTCAGCTGTAGTGTCTTCTTCTGGGTTAACCAAGCTGTCAGAAATCGTCATGATAGCAAGAGCATCAACATGGTGTTGAGCAGCCAAATAGTAAAGAGCTGCTGCTTCCATTTCCACAGCCTTAACTCCCCATTTACCAAGTTCGATGTTCTTTTCAAAGTAGTTTGAATAAAAGACATCTGATGACAAAACGTTTCCAACGTGGGTTGTCATACCAAGTTCTTTGGCGATATGGTAGGCCTTGTCTAGCAAATCAAAACTAGCGATTTGTGGAAAATCATACTGTGGCCAGTCGTTGCGGATGATGTTTGAGTTGGTTGCAGCTGCTTGCGCCAAAACCAATTCACGGACGTGGACATCTTCATTCAAAGAACCAGCAGTTCCCACTCGAATTAATTTCTTCACACCGTAGTCCACAATCAACTCACGCGCGTAAATCGAAATGGATGGCATCCCCATCCCAGTTCCCATGACAGATACACGGTGGCCCTTGTAAGTACCAGTGTAGCCAAACATGTTACGCACTTCGTTAAAACAAACAGCATCTTCAAGGAAATTCTCCGCAATAAATTTCGCACGAAGAGGATCCCCCGGAAGAAGAATTTTATCAGCAATTTCACCCTGCTTAGCAGCAATATGGATAGACATAATTTAAGATACCAAACCCGTCAAAAAGCGAAGGGAAAATAGGAGTTGGGTGCAGTGAGCGATGCTCGCTAGACCAACTGTCTTTTTCCCACTGCTTTTAGGGTGGGTTCAATTCCTTTCTTTCTTAATTTTTATGATATAGAAGAGAACAGTCCGAGTTCAATTCAAACCCGAACTCCCCTTCCTTTCTGAATTTCTAGAAAAGTTTTCCGCTCGTGTTCAAATCAGAACACTTCACTCTACCTTTCTATGATAAGCATTCATTACAATTCAGCAAGAATCGCTTTAATCAAGCCTTTGAAGTCGCCTTTAACACGTTCAGTCACTTCTACAACCTCCTCGTGGTTGAGTTCTTCTTGGAAACCAGCAGCATGGTTAGTAATACATGAAATTCCTAGAACTTTCAAGCCTGAGTGAGCTGCCACAATAACTTCAGGAACAGTGGACATACCAACTGCATCTGCTCCCAATGTCTTATAGGCACGAATTTCTGCAGGTGTTTCATAAGTCGGACCGGTTACACCGATATAGACACCTTCATCAAGCTTGATACCGAGTTTTTTAGCCACTTCATGGGCAGTAGCACGGTATTCTGGTGTGTAGGCTTTAGACATATCAGGGAAACGTGGACCAAAGTCATCCAAGTTTTCACCCATCAATGGGTTTTGCCCCGTCATGTTGATATGGTCTGAGATAGCCATCAAGGTACCAGGACCAAATCCAATACCTCCAGCTGCATTGGTTACAATAACACCTTCACATCCTAAAACTTTCATCACACGAACTGGGAAAGTCACGACTTCAAGAGGATTTCCTTCATAGAAATGGAAACGACCTTGAAGAGCCAAGACCTTACGCCCTGAAAGTTCACCATATATCAATTTCCCAGCGTGACCGACTACTGTCGAACGGCCCCAGTTTGGTATATCTGCATAATCTACTACAACTGGATTTTCGATTTCTTCTGCCAATTCTCCAAGTCCTGATCCAAGGATTAGACCGAACTCAGGCTCTTGGATTCCTTTATCTTTCAGAAAAGCAGCTGTTTCTTGGATCTTATCTAAAAATGTCATTATGTGTCTCCTTTATTATTTTTTAGCATTTGACCGATTTTATCAAAGGTTTTTGCATTGCGAATGGTGATGTTGTGATAGAAAGGCATCTTGAGCAAGTACTTGTGATAGGCAGTTGCATAGTAGGATTCTTCAGAGAATTTCCCCCAGAAAATCCCAAGTCTTCCAAAATGAACCACTTCATCTTTCAGTTCCAAACTTTCAACTTTCTCAATGACTTGATCCACATCCAAGCCTTCTGTATAAAAGAGGACATCCTTTCGTGCCAAATCTTTGGTCCACCATTCAGGTAGATTTTCAAGTTCCGCTTCAAAGTCCTCAAAACTCAGTAAAGAAAAGCTCTGAATAAATGGATAATGGACTTCAAAGAAAGTCTCTAACTTTTCAACCAATTGGGCTTTGGCATCTGTCGAAGTAAAGAAAATATTGCCACTGTTGATGTAGGTTTCAACCTTTTCCAGTCCCAACTCTGTCAGTTCTTGACGAAGTTGCGCCATGACAACTTTATTTTTCCCACCTACATTAATGCCCCTTACCAGTAAAGCATATCGCGTCATCTTATACCAATTTATCTAAGAAACTTTCACCAATCATGGCAGTTTCAACACCAAAGTTATCCGCAACTGTTGCTGAGATATCTGCAAAATGTCCAACTGGAATGACACCATTTCCTTTAAAGGAAGGACTGTAAGCCAAAAGTGGAATATATTCGCGAGTGTGGTCTGTTCCTGCATAGGTTGGGTCATTTCCATGGTCCGCTGTAATCAAGAGAAGATCATTCTCTCTCATGGCTGCGATAATTTCAGGCAAGCGTTCATCAAACTCATGCAAGCAATCACGGTAACCATGAGCATTGCGGCGGTGGCCGTAAAGGGCATCAAAGTCAACTAAGTTTGTGAAGGAGAATCCTTTTTCAAACTCAGCAAGACCCATGGTCTTCAATAGTGTATCAATTCCGTGGCTGTTTGACTTGTTGTGGCCCATGTCATGATTGATACCAGCTCCGTTAAAGATATCGTTGATTTTACCAACAGCGTAAGTATCGATACCAGCTTCATTCAATTTATCCAAAACAGTTGGTGCAAATGGAGAAACGGCTAAGTCACGACGATTTGCTGTACGAGTGAAGTTACCTGGCTCACCAACATATGGACGGGCAATGATACGACCTAAAAGGGCAGGACGCTCAAGGGTAATCGAACGAGCGTATTCACAGATACGGTACAGTTCATCCAAAGGAATGATGTCTTCGTGGGCAGCAATTTGCAAAACAGGGTCAGCTGAAGTATAGATAATCAACTCGCCAGTTTCCATTTGACGTGGTCCAAAGTCATCTATAACAGCTGTTCCTGAGTACGGTTTGTTAGCTTCACGAATGACCTTGCGTCCTGAGAATTCTTCAATTTTCGTCAAAATTTCTTCTGGGAATCCGTTCCAGAAAGTATCGAAAGGCTCTGTAATGTTAAGTCCCATGATTTCCCAGTGTCCAGTCATAGTATCCTTGCCAAGAGATACTTCTTCCAATTTTGTCACATATCCTGTTGGATTACTTTCAGCTGGTACAGTCTTCAGCGGTGTTTCGCGAGGAATATTTCCTAGGCCGATTTTAGCCATGTTTGGCACATTCAAACCAACTGTTTTTGAAATGTGTCCCAGTGTGTCAGAAGCTCCATCTGGAACTCCTGCATTGACAAAGTTATTGGCATCTGGTGCAGCACCGATTCCCACGGAATCCAGTACCACCAAGTGAATACGATTAAATTTTGACATAGTGTATCTCCTTATTATGTTGATTAGTTTGCTTTTGTTGAAGTTAAAATCTGAACTCCGTCTCGTCCAGCAACAATGACCTTATCCACCATTTGGTTGAACAAGCCATGCTCTACGACACCAACGACATGGTCCAATTCTTGTCCAAAGGCAATTGGATCTTCAATGACATCCAAGGCTAGATCAATGATAAAGTTCTGCATATCGGTCACAAAACGTTGGCCGTCTTTTTCACGGAAACTTGGTTTGTAGCCAGCTCGCTCAAACCGACGAAAGACCTGTTCTGCGCCATACTGAACCACTTCTACTGGCAATTTAAAAGCACCTAGTTTCTCTACCAGTTTGCTTTCGTCAACCACCCAAATATATTCTTTTGATGGTGTCGCTACAACCTTCTCCATCAGAAGGGCACCACCACCACCTTTGATTCCGTTAAACTGGCTATCTACTTCATCCGCCCCGTCAACCGTCACATCGACAAAGTCTACTTGATCAATCGACTTGAGCGGGATGTTAAGACCTTCAGCCTGTTTACTGGTTACACTGGAAGTCGTTACAGCAGTAATCTGCAAACCTTCTTCCTTAATCCGACGACCGATTTCTTCTACGAAATAGTAGGCAGTAGAACCCGTTCCAAGTCCGACTACCATGCCATCCTTGACAAACTCAGCAGCCTTGATACCTGCCATTTTCTTCAGATTCTCCACTTAAACACCTCCATTAAAGAGCTACTTTTATTATAACATGTATCCGTTTTTATTTCATGAATACACTTGAAAAACCCGAACATTTTTATTTCGGGTTTTAGTGTCCTATTTAACCATATCAGGATCGTAATCATAGAATCCTGTGTCGAGGAAACGGTTTTTAGGGTGTAACTTGCGCACTTCCTCATCTAACAAGAAAGCTCGGTCATGGCTAAAGTTGCCCTCTTGGATTAAGCCACGCGCTTGAATAAAGAGTTTAGCAATTTCTACAAAATTCTGACCAGGTGTATAGAGACCTTCTAATTTCCAGTGAGTAAAACCATGCTCCACCAATTCTGTCAATTTAGTCATCAAATCAAGGTCATTGTTGGCAAAGATGTGGGTACCATGATTATCTTCAAAGATGGAATAATGGCTTTCTGGGTCACTCGGCTCTGCCAAGAAAAGGTCACGTTTACGTGTCTTTTCATCATCGATGTGCGTGAAGTTATAGTAGTTTTGCAAGAGCGGACGCTTAGAATGGTGAATGACACTAGCCCCATAAACCAACACTTCAGCAGGAATTTCCAAAATCTCAGGCATCTTGAAGAGCTCAGCAGATGGAATTTCACGCGCCAAAACCGCCTCAGATGCGCCAGCCTTTTGTCCCCAGAAGTTAATTTGACGACTGCTTGTTACCATGGTTGAAGCATCGTAGATGGTCTTAAAGGAATAGCCATCACGGTTGACCACGTAAAAGACACCTGCATCCCCAACAGTAATATAGTCTGTCTTGATTTCTTCCAAGAAGTCTAGGAAAGGCTTG